>LCPQ01000001.1 GCA_001003705.1 Parcubacteria group bacterium GW2011_GWA2_48_9
AAAAAATTAAAAGTTTCTTTTGCCACTATTAATTTGATAAAAAATTCTAAACTTCGGGGCGGCAGCGGATATAGGCATTTGCTTGAAATATTGAGAAAACTCGGGGCAAATATCACCTTCGAAAACGGCACAGTTACGATCCAAGCATCGCAACTTGCTCTGACAAAGCCTGACTACCAGCTCGTGAAACACATGCGAGCTTCATTGGTGATAGTCGGCCCTATGCTTGCTCGACTCGGGGAGGTTATCTTGCCACATCCAGGTGGATGTTTGATAGGCGCGAGACCAATTAATACACATACAAATGCACTCGCGCAACTTGGCGTTTCTCTCGAACAGAAAGACGATCTATATCATTTCCGCGCCCCACGTCTATTGGGTGCACGGGTGGTGCTCGACGAAATGAGTGTTTCAGCGACAGAGAATGTACTTTTAGCAGCATGTTTAGCGGACGGGAAAACAGAAATACATCTCGCGGCTTCAGAGCCAGAGATTGTGGATTTAGCAAAATTTCTCAAGTCAATGGGGGCCAAGATTCAAGGTGAGGGCACTTCTGTCATAAGCGTTGAGGGTGTCAGGGAACTTCATGGAGCAGAGCATCACCTCATACCTGATAGAATGGAAGCAGGGACGCTCGCGATAGCCGCCGCTGTCAGTAGAGGAGATGTGCGTATAAAAAAAATCATTCCCGACCATTTGGATGCCGTGCTTAACGTATTTCGAAAAGCTAATGTCTCGTTCGCACTCGAGGAACATTCAGGTCTTTATGCGACACTTCATGTGAAACCCACCACGATATTTGAGCCGGTCCATATCGATACAAGGCCGTACCCGGGGTTCCCTACGGATCTTCAAGCACCGTGTAGCGTACTCATGACGCAAGCTCGGGGAACGAGTAAGATTTTTGAAACAATGTATGATAGTCGTCTCGGGTACATTAAAGAACTTGTCCGTATGGGTGCTATCGCAACAGTTGTTGATTCGCATACTGCAGTCATCGAAGGCCCTACGGCTCTCACTGGCAAGCGCATTACTTCTCTCGACATTCGTGCGGGAGCCACGCTGCTTATTGCCGCTCTCATAGCTCAAGGAGAAAGTGTTTTGGAACACGTGGAGCTTATTGACCGTGGGTATGAAAACATTGATGAAAGACTAAAGAATCTTGGGGCCAATATTCAACGTCAACAAACTCATGATTGAGGAACTTCATTCGACAATACCGCCAGCCAACCGTAGAAATCGTAGTACAAGTTTCACCATTCTTCTTGTGCTTGTTGGTGCTTCGATTTTTCTCTCATTGGGGTACATTATTGGTGTGTGGATGACTGTATCGACGTCTTCGCAAACGACGTTTGATGATTTTGTTTCGGCATTTCCAGATGTGTTAAATGGTACCCCAACTGATTATGCAACATTTGAAGATGTGCTGACTTCCATTCGCTCCCGTTTTGTATTTGATGTTCCAAAAGACCGTGATTTGTATTACGGTGCTTTGGCTGGCATTGTTGCGAGCCTCCAAGATCCATACTCTGCATTTTTCAATCCTGAAATCACGGATGAGTTTAATACTGAATTGGAGGGGGAATTCGATGGAATCGGCGCTGAGATAGGCTTCAAGGACGGGCAGCTTGTTGTTATTGCCCCGCTCCAGGATTCACCGGCTTCTCTCGCAGGATTAAGGCCAAATGACGCTATTCTCACTATAGACGGTGTTGACAGTGCCGTGCTAACCCTTCCCGAGGCTGTTTCAAAAATACGTGGCCCAAAAGGTACTACAGTGACATTAGACATTCTTCGCGAAAACAATGGTACGCCCTTTTCAGTGTCAGTTGAGCGGGATACTATCAATATCGAAAGCGTTACTTGGGAAATGGGAGAGAACGGCATAGGATATATTCAGATCACGAATTTCGATGCCAATGCCGAAAGCGGCTTTGACAATGCGGTGCGATCACTGATAGTTCAAGACCCGCGCGGCATCATTCTCGATGTACGCGATAATCCCGGAGGTTTTCTCGATGCTTCAGTCCATATTGCCGCCGCATTTCTTCCTTCTGCGGACGATGTAGTAGTAGTTGAGCGTTTTCGAAATAAAGAAGAAAAACAATACCAGGCTGGCGATCAAGCTGGCATGCTCACCGATATTCCAGTAGTTGTTCTCGTTAATGGCGGCAGTGCATCAGCATCCGAAATAGTCGCAGGGGCACTTAAAGACCACGAACGAGCGACTATCCTCGGAGAAACGACGTTTGGGAAAGGTACAGTCCAAGACCTCGAGGAATTTGGGGACGGTTCATCCTTAAAACTGACTATTGCAGAATGGCTAACACCAGACGGGAACTCGATTGACGCACACGGCATTGAGCCAGGAGTCACTGTCGAATTCACTCAAGAGGACCGGGATGCCGAGCGGGACCCACAGAGGGACTCAGCAGAAGAATTGTTGCTACAGCCATGATTACGGCGGAGTTCGACGTACACGGGCGGGTTCAGGGTGTTTCTCTCCGGGCTATGATCCAGGAACAGGCGACGCAGAAAGGACTTACAGGATATGTGAAAAATACATCTGAAGGATCGGTGCGCGTCGTATGCCAAGGCGATCCAGATGCAATTAATGCGCTGAGTGCGTGGCTGAAGTCAAACCCCGGTAGTTCGCATATTGACGACGTAACTGTCTCACAATTAGATACGAATATGCAGTACTCACATTTTACCACCCTATATTCATGAAAGTAATTTTTCTGAAAAACATCACAGGCACGGCGAAAAAATACGACGTCAAAGATGTCAAAGAAGGTTTTGCGAGAAATCATTTGTTACCCCATGGCATCGCCGTTGCCGCAACTCCCGAACAAATGCGTTTCATTAATCTTCAGCGTGAATCGATAGCCAGCGCGTCATCTGATATAGAAGCGACAGCGCGATCACTGTCAAAAAAAATCGAGGGGCATACACTCACAATGAAGTTGAAGGCTAATGATCGTGGCCATCTTTATGCTGGAGTTTCAGCGAAAGAGATATCGAAGCAGATGTACAAACAATTTGCCGTCCTAATCGGTGATACATCTATTCACATTTTAGAGCCCATCAGGTCGGTTGGTGAACACACTATCTCTCTTACGGTAGGTACTACAAAAATACCCTTGCTAATTTTAATAGAACCGATTACTTAGTATGTCAAAACCACGATTTATTTTTGTCACCGGTGGCGTGTGTTCAGGCTTAGGAAAGGGAATTGTCGCGGCCTCAATCGGGGCGATACTGAAAGCAGCAGATTTTCGAGTATTTAGTCTCAAATTCGATCCCTATTTGAATGTTGACCCCGGTACGATGAGCCCATACCAACACGGTGAAGTATATGTTTTACGAGATGGTACTGAGACAGACCTTGATTTAGGGCATTATGAGCGTTTCCTAGATGTCAATTTAACTGCTGAGAGCAACCTCACTACCGGCCAAGTATACCAAGAAGTAATCGGCAAGGAACGGAAAGGTACGTTTCTCGGCAAAACAATTCAAGTGATCCCCCATATTACGGATGCTATAAAAAAAAGAATATATTATACCGCTGAATCAAGTAAAGCAGATTTCTTGATTATGGAAATTGGCGGAACTGTAGGTGATATTGAGGGTGAACCCTTTCTTGAAGCGGCACGACAACTACGACAGGAAGTGGGCCCGCAAAACGCCCTCTATGTTCATGTAGCACTCTTGCCGTATTTGAAGACCTCGCACGAATTGAAGACAAAGCCCGTTCAAGCAAGTGTGCGGGAATTGAGGCGCTTGGGCATACAGCCAGAAATCATTATTGCGAGAGCCGACTACCCGATCAAGAAGGAGCACTTAGAGAAAATTGCACTTTTTTGTGATGTGCCTCTCGAAGCGGTCTTTCCAGCGACGACGAGCAAAAGTATTTATGAGGTCCCATTGAATTTAGAACAAAAAAATATTTCTCAAATAATATTCAAGCAGTTTGGTATCGTAAAAAAGCCTAACTTACATTCTTGGAATACCCTAGTCCGGCGTATCAAGCATCCGACGCGTGAAGTGTCCATTGGTATGGTAGGAAAATATACATCACTGGGCGATGCCTATTTAAGTGTGACAGAAGCGCTGAATTCAGCGGTCTACCACCACAACGCTAAGATGCGACTTCAGTGGATCGATGCAGAATCGCTTGAAAAAAAAGATGAACGCGAATGGAACGCACTCAAGCGGGTCGATGGGATCGTTATCCCGGGTGGATTTGGTACGCGCGGCACAGAGGGAAAAATAGCTGCTGCAAAGTATGCGCGAGAAAATAAAGTACCGTACCTTGGCCTCTGTTTAGGGATGCAAATTGCTACTATCGAATTTGCGCGAAGCATCCTAAAGACAAAGAATGTAAATAGCACAGAGTTCGATCCAAAGTCTGCTAATCCGGTTATTCACATCATGCCTGACCAGGAAAAGAAACTATTAAAGCGAGAATACGGCGCCTCAATGCGTCTAGGATCGTGGAAATGCCGGCTTGTCAAGGATTCTCTGTCATTCAAGGCATATGGCGTAGATGACATCGAAGAACGTCACAGGCATCGGTATGAATTCAATAACACTTACCGCGAACAGCTCGAGGCTGCAGGATTGCGGATTGCTGGCACGACACCTGATGGCTTACTCGTTGAAATAATTGAGATAAAAGACCATCCATGGTTCGTCGGTGTCCAGTTTCATCCGGAGTTTCAGTCGCGTCCACTTCGCCCCCACCCGCTTTTTCGAGAGTTTGTTCGTGCTTGTCTGAATAAATAAAACACCGCCTTACCCCTGGAGCAAAGACGGCACTCCGAGTATCGTTTTGTCTACGCTTTTGTCGGGATAACAGCGATGTAGGCAGACAACACACGATGGCCCGTAAATCGCTTACGGGATTTTTTTGAAAACTTAACCTTTCCACTTTTCAACGCAAAAAGAGTGTCATCATTTCCTCTTCGCACATTTTTGCCTGGGTGGAATTTCGTACCGCGCTGCCGTACTAAAATACTGCCGGAATGCGCGTATTGACCGTCAAAAATCTTTACACCGAGCCGCTTTGACTTAGAATCCCTGCCAAGGCTGGTCGTTCCTACACCTTTTACGTGTGCCATAGTATGTTAATTAGTTCGTAGAAGCAGAATAAGGTATGCTAAAAAATTTGTCAATAACCCATGATTCTTAGGGTCTTCTTGTACAGAAACACCTTGATTGTCGCTACTCAGCATTATCTCGAAAAGATATTACGCACACTAGATACTGTACCTTTTTCGGAAGTTTTATTTGTGTATGTTGTTAAAAGGGTTTCGAAAAGGTTCTTATCGATAACAACAGCACGGGCATTAATATCTGATTCCGGAATTTCTTTGGGGATAAAAACAGTTTGGATAAAGTTTGTATTAACAAAAAAAGCAAAATACACAGTAACGCTGCAGATTACGAAAAAAACCATAAGGTTTACCCGGGAGAGTAACTTACGCCCAAACGGCATTGCAGAAAATGCTATTCTTTTTTGTCTCATCGAAAATTTCATAAAACTTTTTCGATCCAATATGTTTTTGTCTGAATATCCATCTGCACTATTTCATCTGCAATGGGAAATATGACCATAGAGAGTGGGGAAACGTAGTATGGCGATGACTCTAGGCGACTCAAGTATTGAATGACTTGGTTTATAGTGCCCGTCAGCGTAATAGCCAACGGAACTTCCTGGACTTCAGCAGAATCAGTAAGCGGGGATAAGGACAAGTCCTGTGTCACAGATGAAGCATTCGCTATTTCCTCTAAAGATGAAACAAATTCCAATGATTTTTCCGATGGAATAATAACCGAATCGAAAGCACTGATGCGATTTTCAATACTTCTAAAATCCTGATTTAAAACAACAAGATTCTCTCTCTGTTTTTTTGCACTAGCGAGCTGTACGCGTGCGTCATATAGCTCAGTCGTCAGTGTTGAAATCTTTGTCATGTATGGCTGGACAAAAAACAGCAGTAATCCCGCACAAACGACAAGCATCGCACCAGCGAATATGTATATTTTTTTATCAGTTGGAATTCTTGTTTTCATCGGAAAGTAATGAAAGATAGTCATCAGAGAGTGTTGCCGAGAAGTCAAATTCGATGTTTTCTCTCTGCGTTAGGTTGCTAACTGGTGATGTCCATTCGGTAAAGTATGGTATCTTCTCGACCTCTGTTCTCAGAGCAATAAGTGAGTCGCGCGTATTGGCAATACCGATAAAATTGACGGTTTGTAGTTTTGCATCTACTAAAAAAGAATCAAGTGTTATTCCCTCAGGGATGCGGGTGAGTAAGTTATACACGACAGGACTTAGTGGGTTATACGCATCCTCAATAGTCTTAATTACTTTGAGTTGTTGATTGATCTTCTGGGTACTTTCGACAACTGTGCCGCCACGGTCGACTACCGTCGCGTTAGTTGTTTCTTGAATTAGTTCTTGGGTGTCACTAATTTTACGTTGAAGCATATTCTCGTTGAGAAAAAGTATTCCAGCAATACACACGACGAAGATGCCCACAGCAATAACAAATGTCTTTATTGCCATAGACACAACAGTAGTTTTGAGTGAAGCGCGCTTTTGTACTGGTAAAAGATTGATAATGATCATACCATCATAGAATCAGGGGAGAGGTGTGGTCTTAACGCTAATCCAACTGCTGTGGTAAACGAGCGTATATGAGTCTGAGGGATAAGAGTTTGCTTCGCTAGGGAGGGGGTTATTTCAGCTGGGTTGCCAATGGAGACTGGTAATGAAATTTTTTCCTTGAAATACTGCTCCATGCCAATCATTTGACTTACGCCGCCACTCAGGACGATTGATATGTCGTGCTTCTTGTTTAGACTGTTTTTATAAAAATTAATAATTTCGTCAATTTTATAGAAAATTGGTTCAAGCAATGGTAGTACTACAGTGCGGACGGCTCCTCGCCCTTTTCGTTGGTCCAAGCCGCAAATTTGTTTCGCTTTTTCTGCTTGTTCTGGCGTGAGACTGAGTTTTCTAGCAATGCTATTGGTCATTTCTTGCCCAGAAATTTCAATCGTCGAAGAATAATGTATGCCTCCCTCATCGTACAGGATGAGCGAGGTCCGGCTTGCCCCAATGTCGACAAAAATAGTGGCCAACTCGTCGTGAACCGGCATCAACGCTCGTGCAATAGCTCCTGATTCTGTTTCCAGAACCACTGGTGTGAGCCCTGCTTTTTCCAGCATCGAAACGTATGATTCCGGAATTGTTTTAGGAATTACTGCGACTGCAGCCCTCAACGTGGCATGCTTTTGATCCTGTGAAATAACCTGCCAATCGTAGGCTACCTCATCCATAGTTACCGGGATGTTCTGCTCAATGCCCCAACGAATAGTCCCAGCCATCTCTTTTTCTGGAACAAGAGGGATATCAATAACTTTAAAAAAAGTTTTTCGTTCCGGAAGAGACGCAATAACGTAGTGTGACCTGACTCTTTTTCCCGATACTCCCTCTACCAGTTTTTTTACTAGGTTTGCTACAGCTAGCTCATTTAGGATCTCACCGTTAGTAATCATTCCTTGTGGCACGACTATTTCATTGGCACAACGGAGTGATAGATGTTTTCTCGACTTGTCAAATTGAACAAGACGCAGGCGCAGATCGCTTATGTCGATTCCAAACGCTTTTAAAAATGGATTAAACGAAAGCATACGCTATGACAAGTATACCATCAGGGATGGTGATATTAAAACGCCTCCGAAAGGTTATAAATGGGTAGAATAATTGACACGGCAAGTCCAGCGACTCCAGCCCCAAGGCCGAGCATGAGCACTGGTTCAATAATTGTTGATAAGTTTTGCATTGTTTGGTCTACATCTTCCTCGAAGAACTGGGCAACCTCAGCAACAATTGTGTCTAACGTTCCACTTTCTTCGCCCACATTGATCATTTGAGTTACGATAGCAGGAAAAAGCTGTGGACGTTTCTCAAGCGTTTTTGCTATACTGACGCCTTTTTTAACTTGCTCCGCTGCTTCAACCATCACATTTCGGTAGTGAACATTGCCAAGAGTTCGGGAAATAATTTGGAGTGTTTGTACGATCGGAATATCTGTTTTGAGAAGTGAACTCAAGCTTCTAGTAAAGCGGGCGAGATTAACTTTCTTTATAATCGGGCCAGCTATAGGGACTTTGAGAAGTAATAGGTGGTAATAATATTTTCCGCGCTCAGTTTTAATAATGCGTAAAAGAATAACAGTGATAATGACAATAGCAAGAAGCGCCCAATGTCCTTGTGTTGAAACAAAGTTCGTTATAGCAATGAGAATTCGCGTTGGGGTGGGAAGTTCTACCGAAGCTTCCTCGAAAACCGACAAAAGATTTGGTAGAACAAAAAGCATCATCGCTATAATAAGACCAATCATTGCAACCACAACAATAACGGGGTACGTCATCGCAGACTTTATTTTGGCAATAAGCGTATGATCTTTTTTCATTTGCACTGTGAGCTGATTAAGCACTTCATCCAATTTGCCGCTCACTTCACCTGCGGCAACCATATTAACAAAAAGTTCTGAAAAGATTTTTTTGTGTTTACGTATAGCGTCTGAGAAAGTTTTGCCGCTTTCTACATCCTGCTTCATCTCCATTATAATTTCACGGAAGCCCTTACTTGGTGTCTGGATTGCGAGTGTGTTAAGAGCGTTTGAAAGAGAAAAACCAGTTCGGATCATAACCTGCAAATTTTGAGTAAAAAAGATTTTCTGTATATGACTTACCCGCGTGTTAGAAAAGAATTTGCTGAAGAATCCTTTTTTTGCGCTGGACATTACAACCTTCGCGCTAGTCAGAATAAGGTTTTCACTCGACAAGTGCTCTGCAAGTTCCTTCTCGCTTTGTATTGTGAGTCGACCTTCTTTAGCCTGGCCGTCCTTTGTACGAGCGGTGTATTCGTAGAGTGGCATATGGTTATTCTTTAGTAACCCTCATCACTTCTTCGAGGGTCGTAATACCGTTTTTAGCTTTTATAAAACCATCGTGTAGCATAGTAAGCATGCCGTCCGCAATTGCTTGCTGGCGTATTTTTTCTGTTGATGAATTTATTAAAATAAGTTCAGCCATTTTTTTTGTGACATCGAGAGCCTCATAAATTCCCACGCGCCCTTTATAACCCGAGTTATTGCACCGTTTACAGCCTTTTCCACGGTAGAAAAGCATCGATTCTATGGGCGCCTTTGCAGACTGGATGATAGATTCTTTTTCTAAGACCCCGAGTATTGCATCGAGATCGAAACGCTTCCTCAATTCTTCCACAGCTGTCTTATTGAGAGTGAAGCTATGAATACATCCCATACAAATTTTACGAACAAGCCGCTGTGCAATGATAAGATTGCTTGTCGATGCAATCAGAAACGACGGGATTCCCATTTCCGAAAGGCGGGGGAGTGTTGTCGGTGCGTCGTTGGTATGAAGAGTCGAGAGGACAAGATGGCCGGTCATTGCAGCATGAGCAGCAATTTCGGCAGTTTCATTGTCACGTATTTCGCCGACCATGATAATATCGGGATCCTGGCGAAGAAGAGACCGTAATCCATTGGCAAATGTAAAACCGATTTTTGGATTTACCTGACTTTGATTTACTCGGGGCATGCGGTATTCAATGGGGTCTTCAACAGTTGAAATATTTATTTCCGGAGTATTTAAAATATTCATGATAGTGTACAGTGTCGTTGTTTTTCCTGAACCAGTAGGACCAGTCACGTAGATAATCCCATGAGGTTTTTTGATAGATTGTCGCAGGAGCTCAAGAGCGCGCATTTGGAATCCTAGTTGCTCCAGGGTGAGTAAATGGGATGACTCATTGAGCAGGCGAAGAACAACTTTTTCGCCGTCGTATACTGGAAGGATTGATACGCGGAACGCAATGTTATGTTCGGCACTTGAAATTTTAAATCTTCCGTCCTGTGGTAGGCGGTGTTCATCGATTTTTAACTTTGAAAGGACTTTTATGCGCGCGACGATTCCCGCCTGTGCAGTTTTTGGGAGCGTCATGGCGTCACGCAAAACGCCATCGACGCGGTACCTCACGACTGTTTGGTTTTCTGTTGGTTCAATGTGAATATCAGATGCATTTTCGAAAATCGCGTATTCCAGCAATGTATCCACAATTCGAATAATTGGGAGGTCTTCAGCAAGCTTTTTTAAATCAGTTTGTTCGAGAGCGCCCTCGGCCTCATTTTCGCCAGTAATTTTTTTAAATTCGGCTGACAACCCCTTATGGTACTGTGACAAAGCCGTCTTCATGCTACCTGGTGATGTCAAATGTATCGAAATGTTGGTCCCGACTTTTTTCTTCAGAAACTCAAAAAGTTGTATGTTGAATGGGTCGAGGGTGGCTACCTTCAAGTCTCGCTCGGTTTTATCAAAGACGACAATGTGGTGCTTTTGAGCAATAGCCTCAGGAAGAACAGAAAGAATATCTTTTCGAATTGTTTGTTCGCGTAAGTCAGTGAAAGGAACTCGAAGAAAATTTGCTATAGCCTCGTACAGCACATTTTCCCCGACCATATTATTGTCTATCAAGTACTCTTCAAGTGCTACACCTTTTTCGCGCGCTTTTTCAACCGTTGACGACAGTTGGTCTTCGGTGAGTATTTTGGCTGACAGCAGTATTTTTTTTACCTCCTCAGGTGAAATCATACGAAGTTTTTCAGATGAATTATATCAAATTTCACGAAACAAGTCAATGTTGGCATTGCAAAAGTGGGATTCGTCTTGTATAATCCATCCAGCGTGATCAGTTTCCACTATTTTTCATGAGGATGAGCATGTCTTCAATTGCTACTTCTTTTAGAGGATTTATACCGCTTTTTCTTTGTAGTATCGTTATTGCAATTGGAAATGCTGCCATAGTCTTTTTACGCGTTGAACCAAGCGGTGTCCCTGTTTCACTCCATTACAACGTATATTATGGAATCGACTTAATTGGTGAATGGTGGCGTGTATATAGTATGGCGGCAGTCGGCATAGCTATAGTGGTGCTGAATATTGCCATCGTATTACTTCCTCGTATCAAACAACTTACACGAATGCTAGTCGCAGTATTAACGGTCGCTTGTCAGGTAGTTCTTCTTGCTTCATCAATACTCGTACTTCGTATTAACTTGTAGTTCCATGGAAACAACTATAAATTTTCAGATTATCAGGATTCTTTTCATGACCTTCTTGGCTTTTGTCATAGCAATTGCGTTGACTCCCGCACTTGCGCATTTTCTTTACAAGTTTCGACTTTCAAAGGAGATTAGAAATGAGGGCATAACGCCAATTTATTCCCGCCTCCACGCACCGAAGGCCGGAACGCCGACGATGGGAGGAATACTGGTGTGGATCTCGGTTCTTATATTAATACTTCTTTCGGCAGTACTGCCAAAAATATTTCCTTCGTCAGAATTCTTTTCACGTATTGATTTCTTGTCACGCGCTGAAACATTGTTGCCGTTGGGAGCGCTCATCGCTTCTGCGATGGTTGGTTTTGTGGACGACATCTTTAATACCAGAAAGATTGGGGCATCGGGTGGTGGTCTTCGTATTCGGCACAAAATATTGCTGTATTTTCTTATAGCGCTCTTTGGGGCGTATTGGTTTTACGCAAAGCTGGATTGGACGACAATTCATGTTCCATTTGCTGGCAACTTCGATATTGGAATTTGGTATATCCCGATATTTGTTTTTATCATTGTTTCAACAGCTTTTTCGGTCAATGAAACAGATGGGTTAGACGGACTGGCGGGCGGTACACTCCTCGCAGCATTTGGCGCATATGGAGCTATTGCCTTCGCTCAGCAACGCTACGATCTCGCGCTATTTTGTGCAGTCATTATTGGCGCACTACTCGCGTTTCTATGGTTTAACATCAATCCGGCACGTTTTTTTATGGGGGATACCGGTTCAATGTCGCTTGGTGTTACCTTGGGCATTATTGCTATGTTGACTAATTCAGCTTTGTTTTTACCAATCATTGGTTTGGTTTTTATCATCGAAGCACTTTCAGTCATTGTACAGGTTATCTCACGAAAATTTTTCCATAGGAAGGTTTTTCTTTCAGCTCCAATACATCACCATCTCGAGGCGCGGGGGTGGCCGGAGCCAAAGATCGTAATGCGTTTTTGGATTGTTTCTGCGGTCACCGCAGTTCTTGGATTGGTGCTTGCTATTATGGACTTTCAACGATAGCGGTGTGCCATGGTAATACACACTGACATGTTTCGCGGTAAAAAGGTTCTGATCTTTGGACTCGGACTCCATGGCGGAGGGGTTTCATCTGCACGTTATTTTGCTAAACACGGTGCAACTGTTCGTGTAACCGACTTGCGTCCGCGGTTACTGCTTCTATCGTCGATCAGGCGAATCAAGAAAGGTTCGGTGTCGTACGTTCTAGGACGCCATAGAACGCGAGATATTGATTGGGCAGATGTTTTGGTGAAGAACCCCGGTGTTTCCTGGTCATCTCCATATATGGAGTACGCGAGGAGAAAAAAAATACGGATCATCACCGATATCGGGCTTTTTGTTGAACACGTAAGGGCGCCAGTGATAGGCGTGACAGGCACAAAGGGAAAATCGACCACTTCGGCGCTGCTTGCGGCATTCCTACGTACACGTTGGCGCCAACTTATGCTAGCAGGAAACGCTCTTTATTCGCCGCTCGAACGCATAGATACACTATCATCCAAGATGCCCGTCGTTCTTGAACTTTCGAGCTGGCAGCTAGAGGATGCGGCCTATACTCGATGGAGTCCCCATGTCGCCATTGTAACGAATATATACCCTGATCATCTTAATAGGCATAAGAGCATGAGTGAATACATTGCAGCGAAAGAACTCATTGTTCGTTTTCAGAACCGTGGCGATATTTTTATCGCAAACAAAGAAAATCCATACGTAAAGCTAATAGCAAAAAAAACACGAGCAACATTGATATGGTTTTCAAAAAAACCTTTCAAAACAGGGGACGGAGTTTTTCTAAGGAATGGCATGATTGTGAGTCGCACAGGAGATAGCGAGCGCGAGATCATCCATAGCAAGTATCTGCGACTGAAGGGCAGACACAACCTTGAAGATGCATTAGCGGCAATAGCGGGAGCGCTCGTGTATGATATTCCAAAAACTGCAATTCATAATGTGATAAAAAGATTTATCGGACTCCCTGGAAGGTTGGAAACAGTGCGACACCTCAACGGAATAACGTATGTTAACGATACGACCTCTACCACCCCTCAGGCTGCCATGGAGGCACTACGGACCATTCATGGGCCAATACAGCTAATTGCAGGCGGTTTGGACAAAAAACTACCTTTGGGTAAGTTTTGTAGTGAAATTAAATTAAAATCGCGCGTAGTCATTTTGCTTCCAGGAAGTGGGACTGTGAGGATGAAGAAGTTTTTATTGCGACTCGGTGTAAAATACCACCTTGCAAGCTCAATGGTCGAAGCGGTCCATCTAGCAAAAATACATGCTGAACCCGGAGATACCGTATTACTTTCTCCCGGGTGCGCTAGTTTCGGAGTTTTTTTGCACGAATTTGACCGTGGTGATCAATTCGTGCGGGAAGTTGCAAAGTTTGCATAACGGCTATGGCAGTGCGACTTCATTCTCCCGATTACCCTCTCATCATTATTCTCACCCTCCTTGTTATTTGCGGCCTTGTTATGCTGATGTCAGCGTCAAGTGTAGTTAGTTTCGAACGATTTGGTAGCAGTACGTATCTCATTGGACATCAACTACTCTACGGCTTATTGTTCGGACTTATCGGTATGTTTGTTGCAATACGCGTCGAGTATCAACGGTGGAAGAAGTGGGCATTCCCAGGCCTTCTTTTGACAATATTGCTTTTAGTAGCAGTATTTATTCCTGGTATTGGTTACGGATTTGGAGGTGCTCGTCGCTGGATTTCTTTAGGTTCTACTACCTTTCAGCCTACCGAACTACTCAAACTAACGTTTGTTATGTATTTGGCTACTTGGGTAGAGAAGCGTGGATCCGCGATAAAGGATGCTGCATACGGTTTTGCACCATTTGTTGCCTCGCTAGGCATTGTGGCCGTTCTTGTTATGCTTCAGCCGGATCTTGGTACGATGACCGTAGTCGCCCTCATCTCCATAATTATTTATTTCGTGGCCGGGGCACCGCTGAAACATTTACTGTGGATGATGGGTGGCGGATCAATACTTACCTTTCTTGTTATCCAGATGTCAGACTATCGGTCAGCAAGGTTTACTGTTTTTCTTAATCCCAACCTTGATCCACAAGGAATCGGATATCACATTAATCAGGCGCTTCTTGCCATCGGTTCCGGGGGGGTCCTAGGACTTGGATTAGGCCATTCGCGGCAGAAATACAATTTTCTGCCCGAAGTAACGGGTGATTCAATTTTTGCAATTATTGCCGAAGAATTAGGCTTTATTCTCTCCGTCGGACTTATTGCTCTTTTTTTGGCTCTCATGTTTCGCGGTTTTTCAATTGCTCAGCACGCTCCTGATACATTTGGCAAACTGCTCGCAACAGGAATTACAAGCTGGTTCGTTCTCCAAGCATTTGTCAATATCGGGGCGATGGTGGGCATTCTGCCGCTTACAGGTATTCCACTCCCGTTTGTTAGCTATGGAAGTTCTGCACTTGCAGTTTCGCTTCTTGCAGCTGGGATACTTATCAATATTTCACGCCAGACAAAGACATGAAAATTGTGCTCACAGGGGGTGGAACTGCAGGATCCGTCACTCCTCTCCTTGCTATTCTCGAAGAGTTACGATCACGGGAGTCTTCAGTTGAGTGCTTATTCGTCGGAACGCGACGGGGAGAACCGGAAAAGCGCATGATTGATCCATACAACGTTACGTGGTCAACAATCACTAGCGGGAAGCTACGGAGGTACTGGAGCCCTGTAAATTTTATTGCTCCCTTCGCTGTCGTCATTGGATTTTTTCAAGCGCTGGTACTCTTCGCTCGTTTTCGCCCAGACTGCATAGTTTCTGCGGGCGGATATGTCGGTGTCCCGTGTGTATGGGCGGGATGGGTCCTGGGAATCCGGATAGTGCTCCACCAGCCAGATTTGCGGCCGGGACTCGCGACAATGCTTACGTACCGTTTTGCACATGAAATTACGACCGGATTCCTCGAAACATCTAATCGTTTTCCCGGAAAAACAGCGCGTTGGACCGGCGTCCCGGTCCGTAAAAGCCTCACAAAACCTATTCTTTCTGTACCGACACTTAATCTACCTTTAGAGAAGCCGTTTGTACTGATTCTCGGTGGCGGTACGGGATCCATGACCCTCAATAACCTTGCACTCGAAGTGTTTCAAATTATCAACTCCCAGATGAACTTACTTTTAGTGTCCGGGAAAGGCAAACAACCCATGGCATCCCATGGAGGACTTATAATACGCGAGAATCTTACGGCGGATGAAATGAATTATGCGTTGTCTCATGCAACGGTCATTGTATCCCGCGCTGGTGCAAACGCAATTTTCGAAGCCGCCTCAGTACAAAAACCGTTGATCCTAGTCCCGCTTCCCCATTCTCCACAAATCGCAAACACTGACTTTATGGTGCATGAAGACGCGGCTCTTCACTTCGAACCAAGTACAGGAAATGCAGAAAAACTATGCCGCATGATCAGTAGTCTCGAGACTGATCCTCACCTCCGCGCACGTATCATAAAAAATGCATACAAATTTGTTAGACCAGACGCAGCGCGAAATCTTGCAAATATTATATTTTCACTCGCGCAACGATGACCAATCCCTCACATCATATATATTTCATTGGCATTGGAGGTATCGGGACATCGGCACTCGCTAAATATTTTTTATTAAAGGGGATGCGTGTAACGGGCTCTGATGTGAAAGTAAGTCGTGCAACGAATGAATTGTCTGCACTTGGCGCAACGATCTTTATTGGTCCGCACACTGCCTCACATGTTCCTCCTGGTATCGACCAAGTGGTATTTAGTCCAGCCATTGAGAGCTTGAACCCGGAGTTGGTCGCCTCGAAGTCTTATACGAATGAGATTTACTCGTACCCCCAGGCGGCGGGAAAGGTAATGGAAGGAACGCATCAAGTTGTCGTTAGCGGTACACATGGAAAGTCTACTACTACATCAATGATTGGATGCGTACTATCTGATGCAGGACTCGATCCAACGGTCTTTGTTGGTGCGTACGTACAGGCATTTAACGGAAACGTGCGTATAGGTAAGGGGCCCCATTGTGTTATTGAAGGGGATGAATATGCCGGTTCTTTTTTTTCGTACCGTCCTGACACGCTTATTATTACCTCTGTTGAGCCAGATCATCTAGACTACTACGGAAACTTCGACAATATTATAAAAGCTTTTAGAAGCGTTGCGGAACGCGTCCCACAGAACGGGACAATTATCGCTTGCCGTGAGAACGACGGTGTTATTCAGACTCTTTCAGGGCTACACAAAAAAATCGTGTGGTATGGAGAGGGGACTGCGTATAGCCGCCTAGATTTTCCACTTAAAGTACCGGGCAGACATAACCAACTCAATGCGCTCGCAGCGATAGCAACTGCCGACACGCTTTCTATTAGTCGTGATGCAACGAAGCGCTCACTGATGAATTATAGGGGAGCCTGGAGACGTTTTGAAATTAAGGGAGAGGTTCGGGGAGTTACTATTGTTGATGATTACGCTCATCACCCTACAGAGATTCGTGCAACCCTACAGGCAGCGAAAGAACAGTTTCCCACGAGAAAGATATGGTGTGTTTTCCAGCCCCATCAACGAAGTCGTACGCGCATTCTTTTTAAGGATTTTGTTACAGCGTTTGATGGTGCCGATGAAGTCGTGTTAACCGAGATATACTATGTTGAAGGGCGAGAACAGGGCGAATCAATAACTGGACGCGATCTTGCTGATGCGGTAAGCAAACGGCGTACCGTGCATTACATTGCTTCCCTTTCTGACATTTCTGTAAGGTTACGTTCGATGGTCAGGCCTCACGATGTTGTCATAGTAATGGGTGCCGGTGATATTACCTCGGTCGGTGATGCGTTAATGAAGAAGCTTTCGTAACGAGAGCTTGCGCGTTTATCGCTTGTACAGCATTTTTTATGATGATACTATAGATGTATGAGCATCGCTGAACTCGAGTTATTGCCGGGAATAAAAAAAAATGTACCCTTAGCTCCGTATTCAACATTTCGTGTTGGTGGGAACGCGAAATATTTTATCGAACCCGTAACACGCGAGGAGATAGCTCACGCATTCCATGTCATAAGAAATACAGGACTTCACTACTGGATTCTCGGTGGAGGTAGTAATATTCTCATCTCTGATAAGGGATTTGACGGGGTGATAGTGAGACCGTTAAATGTTGGCGTACAAATTACAAGCACTCAGGTCATCGCCGAAGCGGCAACGAGCCTACAGCAAGTCATACAAAAGACTGTACAGGCGAACTTATCAGGTCTCGAACACCTCATGGGCATTCCAGGAAGTCTCGGAGGTGCGATAGCTGGAAACGCAGGCACTGCGAAGGAATGGATTAGTTCAGCAGTGTCACATGTCGTCTTTGCCGAACAAACGGGAACTATTCACACTGTTCCGGCATCAGAATGTGCATTTGGGTACCGAACTAGCAGATTCAAGGATACCCAGGATGAAATTGTTCTCGCGGCGCAATTCCTTCTTACATCCGAGAGTCGGGATAAAATTCGAGAGCGTACACTCCGGTACATTGGACGTCGGACACATCAGCCATCAGGAAGTGCATGTGCTGGGTGCATTTTCAAAAATCCACCTGAATCACCTGCAGGAAAATTAATCGAAGAGGCTGGACTGAAGGGTAAACGTATCGGAGGCGCCATGGTTTCCGATGAACACGGGAACTTCATTGTAAACACTGGTTCCGCAACTGCCGAGGACATCATAATTCTTATTAGCTACATAAAACAGCAGATTCGAGACCGCCACGGTATACAATTGAAAGAAGAAATTAAATACGTAGGATTTTAACACTCCCTATGAATATAATGATATCAGGTAAAGATTTTTCCCTCACACCGGCGCTCAAGGCGTTTGTTGAGATCAAAATCCAAAAACTTTTTCATCTGGCACCCTCGATTCAGTCCGCGAAGGTAGAGCTCGATGTTGATAGGAACAAACACAAGGGGGATATTTTTCGGGCAGAAATCTCCGTGGTGATGCGTGGTACGGCATTAAAGGCCGGTGATAAATCAGAACATATGCAGTCAGCCATTCTTCGGTCAATTGAGAAACTATCGCGCCGCGTCACAACATTAAAAGAGAAAAACATATCTTCACACAAACGCCAGTAAGTGAATTCACATGGGGTTATCCACAGTCCGTATTTGTGTCAGCAGTAGGGACAGGTTACAATTGAGTCCATATAAATTCACGGTTTTAGCATGAATCATCAAAAGCACATAGGCGAAGCAATAATCAAAAAAAACGTTCATACGTTTCCAGTGAAAATTGCGCAAACGATGCACGAACATGTTCGTGCTGTGACGAATGAAATGCCAAATATTCCAACCCCGTTAGACGTCAAAGGTGAGGTTGCGACACATAATACTGTCGAGATCAGAAAACAGAAAAAGTTTTGGAAGCTAGGTATCGGAGACTATAATACAGATTTTCTGGACATTAATCGAGACGGAGAACTTGTTGTCCATGAGGGGAATTATGTATACAATATTGCAGAACTGGTCAAAAAGTACGGTACGTCTCTTGAAGTTTTCCTCCCATTTGTTGCCAAAGAGCGGCTCGTTGATCTAATTAGTATTTTTAATTTTTACATTAAAATTTTCAAGTATCGTGGTAAGTTTTTTTACCACTATCCGATGAAGGTTAACCAGAACCGTGAGTTTATACTCCCACTTGTCGGCGAGGGGGCTAATCTTGAAGTTGCCTCATTTAATGAGCTGAGTCTCGTAAAAAAGATGTGGGAACAGGAAAGTTTTAATCCAAAAATACGCGTATTATGTAATGGTCCTAAAAGTCCGGAATACCTGGGGCTTATTGAAGAGTTGCTGCAAAATAACCTCCGTATTGTTCCGATTATCGAGGATCTTGATGAGTACGGCAAGCTACAGAACTTTCGCGGAGAACTAGGTGTGAGAGTCGACCTTGGCGTTGTTGTTGATTCACGATGGGACAAAAAGATAAATAGATATGGATTGCTGCCTCAGGAAGTCCTGCAACTTGGTCGTATGAGGAACCTTAAAATTCTTCATTACCACGCCGGTTCGCAGATTCAACATCAGACTCATTTAATGGATGCGTTAAAAAAGGCTGCGCACCTCTACGTGAAGATGCAAAAGCTCAATCCTTCACTTGATACTATAGACGTAGGTGGTGGGATGCCCGTGCCGTACGAACGAAAAAAAGTAGTTAGTCCTGAAAACCTCATCAGAAAAATGATTACTTTTTTGGCGAAATTTTCTGAATCAAAAAAAATTAACCCACCGAACATCATCTGTGAATGGGGGAGGTATGTTGTAGCGCCATCCCAAATGACCGTGTACAGAATCATTTCTATGAAAAACATTCCGAAGGGTAATGCGCGAAAATGGTATGTCATTGATGGAAGCTTCATTAACGATCTGCTCGATACGTGGTCTATCCATCAAAAATGGCATGTAGTACCAGTAAATAAGCTCCACGCAAAGAAATATCATCGCTGCTGGTTTGCCGGACTTAGTTGTGATTCTGATGATAAATACAGCGCTCACGGCATGTATGTGCTCCTGCCCCGACTGGAAGATCTCGAAAAGGGGGAAAGCTTATATATTACGTTCCTCGATACCGGCGCCTATCAAGACGCCTTTGCTTGCCATCATTGTATGCTGTCTTCACCTACAAAAATCGCTCTCTCGGATGGAGAGGCGAAAATATTGAGGAGACGCGAGTCACCCGAAGAAGTCGGGAAACTATTTGGATGGTAATTATATGACGATTCATTATCGAGTTCCCTATACGTTTTACGGCGATAATCGTTTTAGTTATCAACGGTCGCGCGTTGTGATACTTCCCGTTCCCTATGAGGGGAGCGTTTCGTACCAGCATGGTACGAGTGGGGGGCCGCACGCAATACTAACTGCGTCTCGGCAAGTAGAATGGTATGACATTGAACTTGGAAGAGAAGTCCCTGATACTGCTAAGGTTCATACGTTAGCAGAAATAGAGCCAATGACTGACTCTGTCCGCGACATGATCGAATCTATTCGTACCGTGACAGAGAAAAATATTCAGAAGAAAAAATTCCAGTTGATGCTTGGGGGCGAGCATTCTATATCGCTCGGTGCAATACAGGCGTATCAGGCAAAGTACCGGGACATGTCGATTCTTCAGATTGATGCGCATAGTGACCTTCGTGACACATGGGAAAATTCTGCGTATAACCACGCATGTGTTATGCGGCGCGCGGCAGAGAGCGTGAAACGAGTGGTGCAGGTAGGTATCCGCAGCCAAGATAGTACCGAGGCATTATATGCTTCAGAGCATAAGGACCAGGTACGTATTTTTTATGGTGATGATGTCCCGGTGCAAAAGATCAGTGAGAGTCTGTCATCCCACGTGTATGTAACGATTGATGTTGATGGCCTAGACCCTTCTATTATGCCCGCTACGGGTACTCCGGAACCGGGAGGGCTCTCATGGAAGCAGCTTATAACCTTGCTAAGGTTCGTTGCTAAGTCACATACAATTATTGGTGCCGATATTGTTGAGCTCTCTCCATTGTCATCCAATGCAGCACCCGATTTTTTGACCGCAAAGCTCGCCCACAAATTGATAGCTTATACCCAGTTTAAGCGACTGCTGTAATACTTAGCAGTTTCACATCAAACGAACACCCTTCACGTTTTCGGAATAGTTTGGTATGGTAGGAGCGCTGTATGTCACTTTATACACTCATTTTCGGTGATCCGAATAAGAAAATACTTTCCGACTATCTACGGAAAGTACAGGTTGTTAATGGCCACGAAGACGGGTTAAAATCACTTTCAGACCAGCAACTTCTTGGCCGATTTATTAAGATTCGTTCATTCTATACACCGAATACAAGCCTTGACGACCTTCTCCCGGAGACGTTCGCCATAGTGAGGGAGGCTTCCAAGCGCGTTCTCGGGATGCGGCACTTCGACATGCAACTTGTCGGAGGTATGGTCCTACACGAAGGGAAGATTGCTGAAATGAAGACTGGCGAAGGAAAAACACTTGTTGCTACGTTGCCGGTGGTGTTGAACGCAGTTGCAGGAAAGGGTGTTCATATAGTGACTGTCAATGATTACTTGGCAAAGCGCGATGCAGTATGGATGGGACCAATATATAGCTTTTTAGGATTAACAGTCGGGTGCATTCAGCATGACCAGGCTTTTCTTTTTGATCCAGCAATCGGTGACAAAGGGGAAAACGCATTTTTACGCCCCATCAGTCGGAAAGAAGCTTACGCGGCTGATGTTACCTATGGTACAAACAATGAGTTTGGTTTTGACTATCTCCGCGATAATATGGTGCCTGCCCTTGAACATGAAGTCCAGCGTGCTAGAAATTATGCTATTGTCGATGAAGTAGACAGTATCTTAATCGATGAAGCGCGTACTCCACTTATCATTTCAGCACCAGCGCAAGAATCATCAGAACTGTACTACACCTTTTCACGAATTGTGAGTCGTTTGCAGGAAGGTGCCGATTATAATATTGATGAAAAAATGCGCGCATCAACACTTACGGAAGAGGGGATAACGAAAGTAGAGCGATCTCTAGGTATCAGTAACATCTACGACCCCGAAGGCATTGAAATGGTTCACCATGTAGAGCAGGCTCTGAAAGCCCAAGCACTTTTCAAAAAGGATCGTGATTATGTGGTGAAAGATGGTCAGGTGATTATCGTTGATGAATTTACAGGCCGTTTAATGCATGGGCGGCGGTATTCAGAGGGCCTGCACCAAGCGATAGAAGCTAAAGAGGGACTCGATGTTAAGCAGGAGAGTAGGACGCTGGCGACAATTACATTCCAAAACTTCTTCCGTTTGTATGCGAAGCTGAGCGGCATGACGGGAACAGCTGCCACAGAAGCAGAAGAATTTTCAAAAATATACGGACTTGAAGTCGTGACTGTTCCTACAAATAAACCAATGATACGGAGGGACGACTCTGATCGCGTCTACAAGAATGAGCGTGGGAAATTTTTGGCAATCGTACAGGAAATAAAAGCTCGACATGAAATTGGCCAGCCTGTATTGGTAGGCACAATTTCGATTAATAAGAACGAACTACTCGCTGACTTGCTCAGTAGAGAGGGGATTGTCTGCAACGTTTTAAATGCAAAAAACCACGAACGCGAAGCACAGATTATTGCACAGGCGGGAAAAAAAGGAGCTGTAACTGTTGCGACCAATATGGCGGGACGCGGAGTCGATATAGTTTTAGGTGGCAGCCCTCAGGATAAAACTGAAGCAGAGGAAGTAAAAAAACTCGGTGGATTACATGTACTCGGCACGGAGAGACATGAGTCGCGACGCATAGATAACCAGTTACGCGGACGTTCAGGACGTCAGGGTGATTCCGGGTCAAGTCAGTTTTACGTGTCGATGGAAGATGATCTGTTGCGAATTTTTGGTTCAGACCGCATGAAACGGCTCATGGATAGAATGGGTGTTCCAGACGATATGCCAATTGAAAATGCGATGATTTCGCGTTCTATTGAGTCAGCCCAAAAAAAAGTCGAAGGACATAACTTCGATATTCGCAAGCACTTAGTTGAATATGATGACGTAATTAATAAGCACCGAGACGTTATCTATAAGCTACGTAGAAATATAATAGTCAATGCAGCGACGGGAACTCCGGAGGCAGAGCAAGAAATGAAGTCGAAAATTCTGGGTATGGTTGAAAGCGAATTAAACCAGATCGTCTCATTTCACACATCGACAGGGGATGAGGGAACGTGGGATATGGAAGAAGTCTATGAATCAGTTGACACAATTTTTCCTGTCCCTCTCGAAGTGCGGATACAACTTGAAGATATTCGAGAAGAAGCAGGGGATGCATCTCATGATGCTGCCGCACGAACTAAACTCATTTCCTATTTAATATCTCTTGCACATAAAGCGTATGATGACCTTGAAAAGCGCGTTAACCAATTGACTGTCTTGCGCACAATCGAGCGAGCACTCTACCTTCGTGCAATAGATGCTCTTTGGGTCGATCATCTCGATCTCATGGATCATCTTCGTCAAGGTATCGGCTTACGTGGTTACGCACAACAGGATCCACTCATTGAGTATCAAAAAGAAGCGTATCGTCTTTTTTCTGAATTAATGAACAGTGTTCAGCGGCAAGTTGTCAACGCAATATATAAAATTGCTCAAATAAAGAAAGCTGAGGCTCGAACTCCTGTTACACAGGCGTTTGAACAAGGAACACAAATTTCGAAATCATCGGCCACGCAATTTCAAAATTCCACAACGCTACCAGCGCAAGAATCGACAACACAACAGCAAAATTTATCCGTACCAAAAGTAGGTCGCAACGATCCCTGTCCGTGTGGCTCCGGAAAGAAGTATAAAAAGTGTCATGGTCGCTAATGACCAGGAAATATGCTAACTGAGATTTTCTGGACGAACAAACGCGCGATCTGGTTATCTAGTTTCATTTGAAATAAGAATATTCCATTCTCTTCGCTTGAAGAGTGTTTTTTGCTTTGACAAAGAGTAGAAAACATGATATAATACATGTGAAAACATACAAAAACACAAATAAAATATGAAAAAGCAAAAACTGACTTTATTAAAGTTCTGCTTCGCGGCGTTTGCTTCGGTGCTGTTTTTGGCACTCGCTACAAACGTCCATGCATCATATGAACGGCCGCCGGAGGTGAAAGTATTTGACGGTCAGAAACAGTATGAAGCGTTCGTGGCATACGATCCGTCATTTACTGGTGGTGTGCAGGTCGCATCAGGTGACGTCAATGGAGATGGCGTAGATGAAGTCATCACCGCTCCAGGGAAAGGCGGCGCTCCTCATATAAGAATATTTACATCCAATGGGAAATTGCTTGGAAGTTTTTTTTCCTATGATCTAAATATGCGGGCCGGCGTAAATATCGCTGCTGGAGATCTTAATGGTGATGGAAAAGATGAAATTGTGACCGCACCCAGAGAAGGCGGTTCACCACACGTACGAATTTTTGATTCCCAGGGTGACTTGCAGTTTAGCCCGGGTTTTTTCGCGTACCACGAAACTTTCCGTGGCGGCGCTACAGTTTCTGTAGGGGATTTGGATGGCAACGGCAGCAATGAAATTATCACTGGCGCTGGAACGGGCGGCGCGCCCCATGTTCGGATTTTCGACCGTACCGGGAATGTGCTCGGTTCTTTTTTTCCTTTTCATCCAGAATTTCGTGGCGGTATTAATGTCGCGGTAGCCAATCTCGATGGTGGAAATGATGACGAACTGTTAGTTTCAGTTGCAAGTAGTGATTCAGCCTGGGTAAAGGTGGTAAAGAAAAATGGCCATGAGCACGTAGTGAGCCACTTTATGGCATATGGAGAAGAATTCCATGGCGGCGTGACGGTTGCGGGCGGCGATCTGAACGGCGATGGCATAGATGAAATCATTGTTGGTGCATCAAGCAGCGGAGGTCCGCACGTGAGAACGTTTAACGGCAATGGGGAAAGCACCCCCACGTCTTTATTTGCCTATGAGCAAGATTTTCGAGGTGGAATAAATGTTGCTGCAGGGAATATTAATGGAAGTGACCATGATGAGATAGTGATTGGCCCATCGAAGTGGTTACCGACGACACGTGAGGATTTCTCAAGATACGTCGAAGTAAGTCTCACCGATCAGCGGCTATATGCCTATGAATACGGTCGCCTCGTAAAGACGTTTCTCGTGTCGACAGGTTTGAGGGGTATGGATACGCGCACGGGAACCTTCTATGTTTCCCAAAAAATTCCTGTTAAGTTATACTCCGGCCCCGGGTATTACTTGCCGAATACGAAGTGGAATTTGCGTTTCGATGGGTCACGACTACTCCATGGTGCGTACTGGCACAATGATTTTGGGAGGCGTAAAAGCCACGGCTGTGTCAACATTTCGTATCCAAACGCCGAATGGCTTTATAATTGGGCACCTGTAGGTACGACAGTACTAGTCCGTAACTAGTTTTCAGCAAAACACAGCGCATGACTTGATGGGAGTGTGCCCACGTGCTACACTTTCCAAATAAACCCATGCGCAGAAAATTTTGGATTACTTTTTTAGGAATTCTCCTTCTAGCCGTAGTTGTCGGCCTGGTTGATTATCCAAGCGGCCCGAATATAGGTTCCGGTGAGGTAAAAGTTCATCTTGGACTCGATCTAAAGGGTGGTGTTCAGCTCGTGTATTCTGCTGACACCTCCGGAGTATCTGCAGGGGAGGAAGTGGACGCGGTTGAAGGTGTGCGAGACGTCGTTGAGCGCCGCGTGAACGCTTTTGGGGTTTCTGAACCTGTGGTTCAAACGAACAAAACGGCAAATGACTGGAGATTGATTGTTGAGCTTGCCGGTGTAACTGACATTGACCAAGCTATCGCCACAATAGGGGAGACACCGTTGCTCGAATTTTACGAACAGCAAGCAACTGAGATTACCGATGAGCAGAGGCAGGCCTTTGACGCGTATAATACGTCACAACGTAAAAAAGCCGAAGGGGTTCTCGCAGAGGCATTGGCACCTGACGCAGATTTTGGTGCGCTAGCTGACAAATATTCTGAGGACCCGGGAAACAATGGCGCTTCTGTAGATGAGAAAAAAGGCGGGGATCTTGGTTACGCAAGACGCGGGCAATTTGTTCCAGAGTTTGAGGCAGCGCTGTTTGATCAACTGGCAGTTGGAGAAGTCACTCCGTCACTCGTTGATTCACAATTCGGTTACCACATTATTAAGAAAGAGGACCAGCGGACAGTTGATGAAAATGGAGAATCAATCATTGAAGTGAGGGGGCGCCACATACTTTTTGCAACTCAGACAGAAGAAAACGCCGCACAGCCGCAATTCGCCCCAACCGGCTTAAGCGGACAGCAACTTGAACGCGCATCGGTGCTCTTCGAACCAAATACGAATACCCCCTATGTATCGTTACAGTTTAATAGTGAGGGATCAAAGCTTTTTGAAGAAATAACTACGCGCAATGTCAATAAACCAATCGCGATTTATCTCGATGGGGCGCCTATTTCTGCGCCGGTAGTTCAAGAGAAAATTGTTGGCGGGCAGGCGAGCATTGAGGGGTCGTTTACACTTGACGAGGCGAAGCAGCTTGCACAGAGGCTTAATGCGGGCGCGCTACCAATTCCAATAACCCTCATTTCTCAACAGGCAGTTGGCGCAACGCTTGGAAAGGAGTCTGTTCATCGCAGTTTTTTTGCCGGCTTGCTAGGAATTGCAATAGTTTCACTTTTCATGATTGTGTACTATCGCTACCCGGGGTTACTGTCAGTTTTTGCGTTGTGCCTCTACGCGCTTATCACACTCGCGTTATTTAAACTCATTCCAGTTACGCTTACACTGGCTGGAGTCGCAGGTTTTATCTTGTCGATCGGCATGGCCGTTGATGCGAATGTACTTATTTTTGAGCGTATTCGTGAAGAATTGCATGTAGGTAAAAACCTCCAGCAAGCCATCGAAGAGGGGTTTAAGCGCGCATGGCCCTCAATTCGGGATTCGAATGTTTCAAGTCTTATCACCGTAGCTATTTTAGCCTGGTTTGGCTCAAGTATTATACAGGGTTTCGCGATTACTTTAGGAATCGGCATACTGGTAAGTATGTTTTCTGCGATCACGGTCACGCGGACATTTCTTCGCATATCATCTGGTGCATGGCTTGAGAAAAGGTTGGGGCTTGTAGCACGAATGAGAGACCCCATATCACACTAAGGTATATGTATCGCATTATCCAAAAAAGAAAAGTTTGGTACGCCATTTCACTCATCCTACTCATCCCGGGAACCATTGCTCTCGTTGCTGGTGGGCTCAAGTTCGGCATCGACTTTACCGGAGGGAGTCTTACGCGGTATACCTTTGCTGACAAGCGGCCTTCTGTGACGGATGTCGTTGACACGCTAAGGGATAATACTCCCACGGAGTACCAGGCACAGCTCCTCGGTGATAAGGATGTCTTGCTTCGTACGTCCCCAATGTCAAAAGAGCAACGAACCACCATTCAGAAAAAATTCACTGAACAATTTGGCCAAGTGGAGGAAGCAAGTTACGAAGAAATTGGACCAACAATAGGGAAAGAGCTCCGCAGCAGGTCGATATCTTCAATTATTATTGTTCTTGGTCTTATTACAGCCTATATATCCCTAGCCTTTCGTAAAGTAGGGACTAGTCGTTTGCGTTCCTGGGTGTTCGGGACGGCAGCAATAGTTGCACTTGGCCACGATTTACTATTCGTTGTAGGAGTATTTGCTATTCTCGGATACTTTTTTTCAATTGAAATTGGGAGCCTCTTTGTAACTGCGCTTCTTACAACTCTCGGGTTTTCCGTACACGATACCATAGTTGTTTTTGACCGTATTCGTGAAAGGCTTAGATTCAACCCAGCGAAAACATTTGAGGAGACAGTTAACGAAAGTGTCAATCAGACATTGGTCCGGTCATTAAATACCTCACTCTGCACTTTATTGGTCCTCATATGTTTATATTTGTTTGGAGGGGAGTCAATTAAGACGTTCGTTCTTGCGCTGATCATGGGGATATCGATTGGTACGTACTCATCAATATTTGTAGCAAGCCCATTAGTCGTTACTTGGGATTTTTTTCAAGCAAAGCGAGGTAGATAATTGACCTAGGAGTGGAGGCCTACCCTGTTGAGAGCAGAGGACTCTTTGGCGTACACAGAAAAAACTGTTGTAGCTTACTTGACATGTAATTGACAATATGATATACTAAAAGTGGTAAAAATATGGAAGAACAGTCAATATCACTTCTTGATAGAGTAATATCCAGCAAAAAAACAGCGGAAATCGAGCAATTCCAGCCACTTGAAACTATAGCGGCACTTTTGAAACATCTGCCGTACCGTGAAGAAGACGTGCTCAGGAGAAGGTACGGACTGAGTGCTTCAGAACCAGAGACGCTCGAGGGGATTGGGAAATTATACGGCGTTACTCGTGAGAGAATACGTCAAGTAGAGTCGTCTGCTATATTGAAGTTGCGAGGATTAAAGAGTTTTCGAGAATTAGTTAAGCCGGTTCAAGACACCATCGCATCAGTGCTTGAACAGCATGGAGGGGTGATGCGCGAGGAGTCTCTTTTTGCCCACGTTTTACAAATTGCTGGCAATACGGAACAGAATCGTCGAGCAGTGCATTTTATGCTATCCGAGCTTCTCAAGGATGTTTTTCAGAAAATCAAACCTACGCGGGAATTACGTGGCTCATGGAAACTTACGGCCGCACCACTACATCTACTCAATATGTCACTAGAGAGACTCATCGATATCATCAGACATGCTGGAAAGCCCGCGCTATTTCATGATTTATACGAGCATGTATCAAAGGACCCTTTTTTCCAAGAACATGCTTCTCAGTTAACTGAGGATGCTGTCGCCTCATATATAGAGATTAGCCAGCACATAGATAAGAACCCGTATCAGGAGTATGGGCTCATAGAATGGGGGAACATTGCACCAAAAAGGATGGATGATAAAATATATCTCGTACTAAAAAAACATGGTAAGCCGATGCATTTCACAAAAATTGCGGAAATGATTAACCAGATGCACTTTGACGAACGGAAGGCATACCCTCCAACAGTGCATAATGAGTTAATTCTTTCCGAAAAATATGTTCTGATTGGACGGGGTATTTATGCTCTCAAGGAATGGGGATACACACCCGGGATAGTTGCTGACGTACTTGTACGGACATTGAAGGCCGCGGGAAAGCCGCTATCTCGTAACGACCTCGTTGAAGCTGTTTTAAAGCAGCGAATTGTTAAGAAGAATACCATCTATCTTGCATTGACTGACAAAAAGGCTTTCCACAGAATGTCTGATGGTACCTATACGCTTGCGGAATAATTTCCGCGTTTAACCCATCGCTCTTTTTCTCCTATGGGAGACTTTCTTGATCCTTCAGCGTTAACACGCGTAGACAACCCATTTGATGCCATGCTTTTTCTCATCCAGCACGGGG
This sequence comes from Parcubacteria group bacterium GW2011_GWA2_48_9, assembly GCA_001003705.1. Lineage (GTDB taxonomy): Bacteria > Patescibacteriota > Patescibacteriia > UBA10025 > UBA10025 > UBA10025. Next base: position 29,222 of record LCPQ01000001.1, read on the forward strand.
GATGGGTAGTTTTAGTGATCACTACCATGTGGGGCATTTGGATTGGCTGGCTGGAGTACATTAGGAATAGATATGACGCGAGCGTTGAGTTCGCTTTACTAGCAATTGACATACCAAAAAATAATGAACAAAGCCCAAAGGCTGTTGAGCACATTTTTTCTCACTTCACTGGTATTCAGAAGCACGGCACACTCTACGAACGTTACGTGAAAGGGTATAATCAGCAAGGCTTTAGTTTGGAAATAGTGAGTATAGAGGGGTACATTCAATTCTTAATAAGAACTCCGAAGGAGTTTCGCGATTTAGTTGAGGCAGCCACCTACGCCCAGTATCCTGATGCGGAGATTACTGAAGTTGAGGATTACATCGACAGCATGCCTAAGCCGTTAGAACTGCCCCACAAAGATTATGATCTTTATGGAACCGAATTTAAGCTTGAAAGAAAGGATGTGTATCCGATAAAAACCTATCCACAATGGGAGCATCCCTTAACTCAAACCTTTCTTGACCCTATGGCTTCTCTTCTTGAAATCATGTCTCGCTTTGGGCCGGGAGAGCAGCTATGGCTTCAGATAGTAATTGCCCCAATTGACCCGGAGTGGAGAAAAAGAGGCATTGCCCTAATCCGAAAACTTATTGGAAAAAAGTCTGAAAGTAAAGGAACCGACTGGTTCTATTTCCCTCGAGAGGTTTCCCGTGGGTTAACTGAATCAATAACAAGTAGTATCATCCCGCCGAGTGAAGGCCAAAGACCAGAGAAAAAGGAGCGCGAATGGCCATCACTTATGCAGCATTTATCACCCGATGAACGCGCCACAGTTGAGGCAATTGGGTATAAAATTGCCAAGATTGGCTTTTTAAGCAAGATTAGAATGGTTTACTATGCCCGAAAAGAGGTTATGCAAAAATCAAAGGGCGTAAACGCAATTGTAGGTGCTATCAAGCAGTTTAATACATTGGATCTCAACGCATTTAAAGTCGATAAAAAATCCCGCACGAAAGTATACTATGTCCGCGTGAAAAATAGACTGTTATGGCGACAGCGCCGTATCTTATGGGGGTACCGCTACAGAAGCCTCAAGAGAGGTAGAAACCGCTATGTGCTTAACACAGAAGAACTCGCTTCAATTTTTCACTTCCCTGTGATGACTGTTCGCGCACCGTTGGTTCAGAAGGCACAAACAAAGAAGTCGGAACCGCCTTCGAAACTTCCTATCGAACATTTTTTTAATACTCCAGAGCCCGTATCAGTCGGATCTGGCGTCCAAACAGCAGAAGAGCGGGGTACGCCCCCAGCAAATCTTCCATTCGCCTAGCTATGTCGACAGACCAAAATAACATAGAAATAACCGTATTCGCTAAAACAAACTTCCGTAATCAGGACAGGCGTTTTGGCATTAAGATAGATGATCGTCGCCGTCACATGTATTTGATAGGGAAAACCGGCATGGGGAAGACGACAGTATTAGAGAACATGATTATCGCAGATATTCGATCTGGCAGAGGACTCGCCGTGGTTGATCCTCACGGCGACCTTGTTGAGAAGGTGATCAATTTCATACCGTCATATCGAATCAACGATGTGGTGTATATGAATCCTGGTGATTTAGAATATCCTATTGGATTTAATGTATTAGAAAGCGTTGACATCACCCAGCGCCATCTTGTCGCGTCAGGACTCATGGGCGTTTTCACGAAGATATGGGAAGGAGTCTGGAGTGCACGAATGGAATACATTCTCAATAACTGTATATTAGCGTTACTCGAATATCCGGGCTCCACGATGCTCGGCATCGCCAGAATACTCGTCGACAAAGGGTTTCGCAGAAAAGTGATTGAAAAGATCACTGATCCCGTAGTCAAAAGTTTTTGGAAAGACGAGTACGCGGCGTATAACGACAAGTTCAGAAACGAGGCAATAGCACCGATACAGAATAAAGTAGGACAGTTCCTCTCCAGTGCGCTGATTCGAAATATAGTTGGTCAGCCGAAAAGTACGATCGATTTACGTAATCTCATGGATACGGAGAAGATAGTACTTCTGAACCTTGCGAAAGGAAGAATTGGCGAAGCCAGCTCGTCACTTCTCGGAGCAATGATGATAACACGTCTCCAACTAGCAGCAATGAGCCGCGTTGACATTCCCGAAGAAGAACGAAAGGACTTCTTTCTCTATGTAGATGAGTTTCAGAACTTTGCGACAGAAAGTTTTGCCGGCATACTCTCAGAAGCTAGAAAATACCGATTGGACCTGATTCTGGCACACCAATATATTGAGCAGCTGAGTGAAGAGGTTCGCGCGGCAGTTTTCGGAAACGTCGGAACCATCATGTGTTTTCGTGTCGGCGCTGCTGATGCCGAGTTTCTCGCGAAAGAATTTTTTCCAACTTTTGCTGAGGAAGATTTGCTTAACCTAACAAAATACAACGTATACATGAAACTGATGATCGATGGTGTTGCATCTGAGCCATTTTCTGCGTCTACATTACCACCGCTTGCTGGCCTCACCAACAATCGGGATAAGGTGATCGATGTTTCACGTGAACGGTATGGAAAACCTAGAGCTATTGTTGAGGAGAAAATTCTTCGCTGGAGCGGTGTAGATGAGGTATTTCGTGCAACAGCTGAAGAAGAGAACGAATCGTTCCACCAAATCGAGCCTATATATCGCGAGGGAAGTAAACGGCCGCAACAACGTCCGTTCCAAGAGCGTTTCGACCGGCCGCGACCTGATAGACGCCCCCAGAGAAGGCAAGCGCCACCCACTGAGGTCATACGAGATGTCCGGCCAGTAGAAGTAAACACTGAGCCAGCCATTTCGCTGCGTGAAGCGCTTACGCGCACACCGACTTCTATTCACCAAAAGAAGCCAACACCACCTCAGCAGAACCAGCAAAAGACGTATCAGCAGCCGCCTCAATATCCACAACATCACCTTAATCCCGGCGAAATTGCACACCCGCTACCTCCAAACTCATCGAGCCACTAATCCCACACTGTAGCCGCACTTGATTCTTTTCCTTGGCCTGGTACCATAATGTGGCGCTTTTAAGGTACACGGCTCGTTATGGCCGTATTACCTGTTTGACAGTGACTGCAAGTAACCCAGTCAACGAGGAGCTGCTCATGCAAAATACAAACAAAGTTGTTCTTAAAGGAACCGTGCTTACAGCCCACGAAGTTGGCGCCCTCAAAACTCTGGGGCCAGGGATATGGTTAGATGATGCACATTCTTGTGATGTGAGACTCATCGCTGTAATGCCAAGTGAACAGGTGGTAGATCTTGGCACGGTTGATGTCAGTCTTGCCGAAGTTGGGAGAGGAGATCTTCTGAAGGGCCCGTACAGGCTCGAGGACGGTACAGAGGTGTGTATCTCAAGTACTGTCACAGATTTCACCCAGTTTCTTATCGAGACATGAACGGCGCAAAAACACCTGTTGCCGTTCTTTTCTTATATTGCTACTATTTTGAATTATGAAGGGTAGAGTTTTTTTAGGGATGTCGGGTGGTGTTGATTCCGCAGTTGCTGGGGCGATTTTATTACAGCAAGGTTATGAAGTACATGGTGTATTCATTAAAGCATGGGAAAAAACTGTTTCAACCCAAGCCGTGTGTCCATGGGAAGAAGACCAACGCGAGGTTGAGCGTGTCTGTAAACACCTAGACATACCATGGGAGACGTGGAATCTCACACGGGAATATTCAACTCGCGTTTTTGATTACATGATCAGGGAATTTCAAAATGGCCGTACGCCTAATCCCGATATTATGTGTAATAGGGAAATTAAGTTTAATGAGTTTCTTAAGCGCGCAATGGCTGCTGGGGCCGACTTTATTTCAACTGGACACTATGCGAGATGTGTGAGTGAAGGCCATGAGTACATGCTATGTAAAGGCGTTGACACGGAAAAAGATCAATCGTACTTTCTATACACACTTAGTCAGGAACAATTGGCAAAAACACTATTTCCGATTGGGGAAATGACAAAAAATGCTGTTCGCATGCTTGCTAGGAAACTTAGACTTCCAAATGCAGACAGGAAAGACAGCCAAGGCATATGTTTCATTGGTAATGTAAAAATGAAGGATTTTTTACAACCGTATCTAAATCAACGCGTGGGCCAGGTTCTCGATAATCATGGGAGGAGCGTAGGAACACATGCGGGGCAGGCTTTTTTTACTATCGGCCAGCGCCACGGCATTGGGGTTGGCGGAGGTGCGCCATACTATGTCGTTGCCAAAAACTCAGAAACAAACACCATTACGGTTGCTCGTGAAAATCATGATACACTACTGCTATCCAGCTTCTTGACTGCTCAGGAGCCCTCATGGGTAGGTAAGTCGACCACTTTTCCACTTGCCTGCACAGCCAAGATACGTTACAGACAACCAGACCAGGATTGCTTCGTAACAGAAGCTGGGATGAATCTCAATGTTTCATTCACTCAGCCGCAGCGGGCGGTAACACCTGGACAATCAGTAGTCTTTTACCAACAAGGGAAAGTGTTAGGAGGCGCCATTATCAGCAATGCACATGACAACAAATAGCCTTCGTAAGAAATTTCTACAATTTTTTAAAAAAAATGGTCATACTGTCTTACCGTCTTCGAGTTTGATTCCTGCTAACGACCCATCAGTGCTTTTCACGACTGCTGGAATGCAGCAGTTTAAGTCGTATTTTTTAGGGAAAAAGGATGCGCAGAAGGATTTCGGGTCCAGGCGACTGGCTACTTCCCAGCTTTGCATTCGAACCTCTGATATTGAATCAGTAGGGGATGTATCTCATTTAACATTTTTTGAGATGCTTGGAAATTTTTCGATTGGTGACTACTTTAAGAAAGAGGCCATCGATCTTGGGTACCAATTTTTGGTTCATCGGGCGCACCTACAACCTGAGAAAATATACGCCACCTACTTTTCTGGAGCTGATGGGCTACCTGAAGATCGTGAGGCGCGAACACTTCTCGAAAATCATGTTGCTGCGGGTCGGATACACGGCTTTCCAAAAAAAGACAACTGGTGGGGGCCGACTGGTGACGCAGGCCCGTGTGGTCCATGTGCCGAATTCCATTACGATCTTACGGGCGTGTCATGTGAAAAGGGGACGCTCTGCATACCGAATTGTACGTGCGGAAGATTCGTTGAAATATGGAATCTTGTGTTTACTGAGTACGATTTTCACCCTGGCAAAAAACTCGCCTTACTTCCACAAAAAAATATTGATACTGGCCTTGGGCTCGAGAGACTCGCCATGGCAGTGCAGAAAAAAACAAGTGTCTACGAGACTGATGGCTATGAATCGCTTATCGACGCGATAACGAGTGATAAAAATTTCGGATCATTGGGCGCCTCTGAAGATAAACGACGCGTACGAATTGTCGCCGACCATTTGAAAGCGTGTTTTTTTATTGTTATCGAAGGAGTTCAATTCTCGAACAAGGAACGCGGATATGTGCTTCGGCGTTTATACAGGCGGGCGGCAGATCAGTTCATGCAGCCCTCTTTTTCGTTTTTCCCCTTTATGGAATTAATTGCACGTCAGTATGAGGTCCTCTCCCCTCAACTCTCCAAAAGTCTCGATGAAGTTCGACAGTTATTGGAGCGTGAGGATGTTTCATACAAAAAAATATTGAGCGTAAACGTTGAGGATGCAGTGAAGAAGTATTTAACACACACAACAGTTCCTGACACACAACAGCATGGCATTCCGTCAAAACGCGCGCTCCCAGCATCTGATGCCTTTCAATTATACTCCACTTATGGAATTTCCCCTGAACGACTCCAGCGTGCCGGATTTACATTCTCAATTACCGATTTCGACAAGGAGGTAGCCTCTCATCAGGAAAAATCTCGAGCTGGCTCTGAAAGCAAATTTGGAGGTCACGGCCTTTCTAGTCTCGATGCCACTTCATACTCCGATAAGGAGCGCTGGCAGATTACTAAGTTGCATACGGCAACGCACCTACTTCACCAGGCACTTCGAAGCATTTTAGGTAACCATGTTCGCCAACAAGGATCAGATATTACCCCAGAACGTTTACGCTTCGACTTTGAACATCCAGAAAAGTTGACCGACCAGCAAAAGAAATCCATCGAAGAACTTGTTAATGCGATTATCCAGCAAGACCTTCAGGTAACCCACGAGGAAATGTCTCTCGATGACGCGCTGGCGTCGGGCGCACTGTCATTTTTCCGAGAAAAATATCCACCCAGAGTGACTATATATCGTGTCGGTGATTTCAGTAAGGAGATATGCGGTGGCCCTCATGTTACGCATTCGAAACAAATTGGGAAATTCTCAATAGCATCTGAAAAGTCTTCATCTGCCGGAGTAAGGCGTATCAAGGCAGTCGTTGACGGAGGCAATGATGCGCCAGATCCTTGACGGGAAGCCCGTGCTTCGGTAAAATAAAGCCAATATACCCCTGTTCGCACGAACGTGGCTAGCCTTAGCGGAAGTTTGCAGGTTCTAAAAGCTGCATGTTTTAGGGCCATACGTTCTTGCCAAGTGGTTAGATCGATTTTATGATTCCCCAATTCCGACGGAGGAGAAAAAAAGAAAAGAGCAACGAGGAGCGTCTACGAGAGGATCTGGCGCAGAAGAAGGAAAGTAATTTCCTTCAAGTGCGTGGTACCGTGGAAGAATTGTTGCCATCAGCGATGTTCAGGGTTCGCCTTGATAATGGCCACGAAGTACTGGCACATCTTTCCGGAAAAATGCGCATGTACAGAATTCGTCTTCTCCCTGGCGATGCAGTCACGCTAGAAATGACCCCTTATGATCTGACGAAAGGAAGAATAACCTATCGACACTAATAGTATGAAAGTTGGTGCATCAATTAAAGTAAGGTGTAAAAACTGCCGAGTCGTGCATAGGGGCAAAACTATGTATATTATATGCTCGAATCCTAAACATAAGCAGAGACAGGGTTAACCTATGGCTACACGCATTGCCGGAGTCACTTTACCGGTAAATAAAAGGATTGAGGTTGCGCTGACTTATATTTTTGGCATTGGAAGAACACGTTCTTCACAGATTTTAAAAAGTGTCAATATAGATCCGAATCGACGATCAGAAACACTCACTGAATCCGAGGTTGCTGTTTTAAAAGATTATATTGAAAAGCAATTTACTGTTGAAGGCGATTTGCGCAGAGAGGTAGTCTCAAATATTAAACGGCTCAAGGAAATTGGTTCATACCGGGGATCTCGGCATATTAAAGTACTTCCTGTGCACGGCCAGCGTACAAAAACTAATTCACGAACAGTGCGTGGCAACGTCCGCAGAACAATGGGAAGCGGTAGAAAGCCCTCTGCTGAAAAAACCTAATAACCATGACAACTACCACACCGTCAGCTCCTATTAGTAAGAAAAAGAAAGGAAAGAAACGCACTGTTACTTCCGGGCGCGCGTATATTCAGGCAACGTATAATAACACACTCGTTACAATTACTGACGACAACGGAGCAGTTCTTGGGTGGTCTTCAGCAGGGCATATTGGCTTTAAGGGGCCTAAGAAGTCGACTCCCTACGCAGCGACATTGACAGTGAAGGACGTACTAGGAAAAGTAGCTGACGTAGGACTTAAAAAGGTTGATATTTACGTGAAGGGAGTCGGCAGTGGCAGAGAAGCCGCGGTACGCGCACTTGCAACAAGCGGCCTCTCTGTGTCGGCAATAAGGGATAGGACGCCAATTCCACACAATGGGTGCCGTCCTCCGAAAGTTCGTAGAGTTTAAATTATATGGCACGTTATTTAGGCCCAAAACATACTCTCTGCAGGAAATTTGGCATCAAATTGTGTGATTCTCCAAAGTGCCCCGCTATTCGACGTCCGTATAAGCACGGGCAACACGGACCGAAAGGCACGTCACGAACCTCCGAGTACGGTACTCAATTAGCAGAAAAGCAAAAGGCCCGGATGCTGTACGGACTTTTGGAGCGTCAATTTAGAAATTATGTAAAAAAAGCAACGGGCCAGACTGGCAACAGCGGTGAGAACCTCATAAAACTTCTCGAACGTCGTTTGGATAATATAATGTATCGCGCGGGTATTGCACAAACGAGGCGTATGGCGCGCCAGCTTGTATCACACGGGCATGTTCGTGTGAATGGTAAAAAAGTCAGCATACCGTCGTATATTTGTAGGGCAGGAGAGACAATTCAACTTAAGCCACGTGCGGAAAACATGGGATTCATTAAGGACGCAAAGAAAGGTTTGTCAAAGAAAATCATTCCTTCATGGATTCATATCGCCAGTTCTGAACCCATTACAATTGAAATCACTGGCGACCCCAGTGAAACAGATGTACTGGGTGTTGGCATAAACACTTCACTCATAATCGAATTTTATTCGCGCTAATATATTGTACCACTTTATGATCCAACTCCAACTCCCAACTAAAATCGAAGTCCAATCTATCGAAAAAAATAAGGATGCTATCATAATCGAACCATGCGAGCCAGGGTATGGCACGACGCTTGGAAACGCATTGAGAAGGGTACTCCTTTCATCCCTTCCTGGAGCAGCGGCAACCTCAGTAAAAATTAAAGGTGCCACTCATGAGTTTTCGACTATCCCTAACGTAAAAGAGGATCTAGTGGAAATTATTTTAAATATTAAGACTATTCGATTTAAGCTTCATGGTGTCCCACAGTCAAAAGTGTCCGTGAAAGTCAAGGGCGAGAAAGTAATAACGGCAAAGGATATCTCGTGCCCAAGTGATGTAGAAGTGACAACCCCCGACGTGCATATAGCTACATTGACCGACAAAGACGCAGAATATGACATGGAAATTGTCGTGGAGGAAGGGAGAGGATACGTCCCAGTTGAAACGGCCGATAAAAAAACCCATGAACTTGGTGTGATCACAATAGACGCAATTTACAGCCCTGTTAAAAACGCAAACTTTTCAGTAGAGCATGTGCGCGTAGGTCAAATGACAAACTTTGATAAGCTTAACATGACGATTGCAACTGATGGCTCGCTAAAACCGATAGAAGCTCTTCGAGACGCAGCAAGAATTTTAACTGACCACTTCGCATTTATTACACATTCGGGCGAAGAATCAAAAGCAGAGCAACAAGATGAAGATCCAGAAACGGAGAAAAAGCCAAAAAAGAAATCAACGAAATCGAAAAAGGAATAAGTAGAATAACGGGGACTTATGCGCCACAGAAAGAAAAGGGCAATTCTTGATCGAAAAAGCGGTCCGCGTACCGGTCTTTTGAGGTCGCTATTTCGAGCGTTGATTACCTACGGACACATTACTACTACAACTGCCCGGGCAAAAGCTGTCCGTGCCATGGCTGAAAAAGCACTCTCAACGGCCAGTACCCCGACCCTTTCTCACCGAAGAATTCTCATTGAATTAACGGGATCGCCCCAACTAGTCGCTAGAACGATTGAAACGGCAAAAAAATACGAACACCGAAATAGCGGATACATTCGTATTTACCGTCGTATGCATAGAAAAGGTGACGGGGCGCAGACCGTAACGGTAACTTTACTGCATAATTAGCGTATGAACGGAAAGCAACCAACTAAAATCGATATCACAGTGGAGGCGCGTGGAAAAAGTCTTGGTCGTTTAGCGTCAGAGGTTGCTCATCTCCTTCAAGGAAAGCACCTCGCGAGCTACCGGCCGAATAAACCCGCCCTTGCATACGTACTGGTCACTCATTTATCAGAAGTGAAATTAGATCCAGTATCTAAAGATGGTAAGGTCTATTATAGGTCATCACTGCGCCCAGGCGGATTGAAGAAAAGGTCATTTAATGAGTGGTTCCAAAAGGACCCCCAAGAGGTGACGAGGCATATGGTATACGGCATGCTTCCAAAGAATAAACTTAGAAAAATACTCATAAAGCATCTCACTTTTATATAATGATTACAAAAAGGAAAAAAACCGCTTCAAAAAAAAATTTGACGAAACCCCGTCACCCACGTAAGAAACCTCCGGTTATTACCGAAAAGGCTACTATTGAAGTGCAACCGGTCCAACCACAAACAGCTGCTCACGTTAAGAAGGAAAAGTTTTTATATAGTGTCGGACGTCGTAAATCATCAATCGCGAGAGTACGGCTTTACCCATTACGAGAATCTGCTATCGAAGTTAACGGACAGACACTCGAGAGGTATTTTCCTCTTCAAAAGTTTCAGAAAAGTGTTAGGATGCCACTTGATATAGTGGGATTAAAAGTTACTGGCTCGATTACGATACGAGTTATCGGAGGCGGCATCCGAGGCCAAGCTGAGGCGGCACAACTCGGAATTGCGAGAGCAATTCTTCAGCAATCACCCGAATCACGCACTATTCTGAAGAAAGCTGGATTACTGCGTCGTGATCCAAGGGAAAAAGAGAGAAAGAAATACGGACTGCGTGGTGCTCGCAGGGCTCCACAGTGGCAGAAGCGCTAGAAAGCGTGGCTCACAATGGATACTGCGTCTCTACAAACTGAGTTACGAAGCGATAGTCAAGAGCGCATCCTAAAGAATACGTCATTCCTTACCGTAGCATTCGTTATACAGAAGGCTATATCTTTGTTGTATTTCGTTTTCATTGCACGACGTATTGGTCCAGTCAATTTAGGGCTCTATGATCCGCTGAAATCCTTAATTCCAATTGCGCTTATCCTTATAGACTTCAGTTTAAGTGCAGTTTTAACGCGTGAAATTGCACGCCGGCCTGACAAAATAAAAGAGTACGTCAGTAATGTCCTTGGAATAAAAGTGATTTTTGGTTTTTTTGTTCTTCTGATAGCGGGCCTCATTACTATATTCGGACCTTTTTCGACTGAAACACGCACACTACTTTACTTCGTTGGCATGATAGTGGTACTTGATACCTTTACTTTAACTTTTTTTGCTGTATTTCGGGGGCTACAGAATCTTAGGTACGAATCATTGGCAATCATTATTAATCAATTGCTTACTATTTCAGCGGGTGGCGCCGCACTACTGAAAGGGTATGGACTACAGGGACTTTTTACAGCAACACTCATTGGGAGCTTTTTTAACTTTGTGTTTTCGTTATGGGTCATCAAAAAGAAGGTACACTTTTTCCCGTTACCCACTTGGGATCCTCGTATCATCACTGTATTTCTTAAAATTGCCGTACCATTTGCTTTAGCTGCAATGCTAGTTAAGGTCTTTACCTACACTGACAGGTACATGATTCTCGCGTTAGCTGGAAAGCAGTATGTAGGATGGTATGTTACCGCGCACAAGCTTACCTTTGCGCTTGAGTTCATACCATCAGCTTTTGCGGCGAGTGTGTACCCAGCGATGAGCACTTTTTTTGTGTCTTCGCATGAACAACTAAAAAGGACATTTGAAAAGACCATGTATTATCTGATGATAATCGCTGTCCCTCTTGCGGTAGCAATATTTACCCTTGCGGACAGACTCATACCCCAACTGTATACAAGTACGTATTCTGCGGCCATTGTGCCACTTCGGATTATGATCATCGGACTTATATGTGTTTTTATGAACTTTCCAGTTGGTGCTCTTCTTAATGCGTGCAATATGCAAAAACAAAATACAATCAATATGGCAATCATCGTCGCATGTAACATCGTATTAAATAGTATCCTTATACCGCGTTTTACATTTATAGGTGCGGCTGTTTCAACTCTTATTTCAACTACGTTGCTTTTTTTCCTAGGGTTACGGTGGGCAAAAAAAATTATACGGTTTGATGGAAAATACCTGCTTGTGACTCTTGGAAAATCATTTACCGCTGCTGTCGTCATGGCAGTCTTTATATACATCGTTGCTCCACTAATAAAGTTCGACGTTGCACCATATTTTGGCGGTGCGGGAACTTATATACAAATCATGATTTACTATGGAATGCTCGCTATAGCTGGCGCGATAGTTTACTTTTACGTCCTATCTAGAATTAAAGGGGTTGTCCTGATGGATCTTAAATCCCTAGTCACCACTTTCAGAAGAAAAACTTCATGAGAAAATCCTTACTTATCACGCTGCAGTTCCCTCCGCAAATCGGGGGCGTCCAGACGTATTTATCCGAAATAACGCGGCACGTACCTTCAGAGTGGGTTGACGTGTTAGCACCTGGAGATATGAAGCAGGAGGTGGTCGAGGATGGAGTTCGCATTACCCGTGCTACATTTACAACAAAAATTCTTTGGCCGCGATGGATTCCAGTTTTATTCCGACTTTTTGCGCTAACATTCCAACGCAAATACTCATTACTTATTGCTGGCCAGGTTTTACCTGTCGGAATTGCAGTCTTTATTGTGTCTAGGCTAACAAAAGTTCCGTACATCATATTTGCTCATGGAATGGATGTCCTTATTCCGCTAAAATCAACAAGAAAGCGGAGCATAAGTCAACGAATATTCAAAAATGCAGAGCGAATATTTTGTCCAAGTGAATATTCACGGCAGCTCGTAATTTCCCTTGGTGTCGACGAGACCAGGTGTAAGGTACTACACCCGTGTATTGACGCTTCGTCTATGATTCGTGTAACTGATGATATGCGAAAGTCAGTTCGCAGCAGATTTGGAATACGTGCAGATACGGTTCTTCTAACAGTTGCCAGATTAGTTAAAAGAAAAGGGCACATGTCCGTGCTTCAAGCTCTGGCGGGTATTCGTAGCGAAATTCCGGATTTTCAATACGTTATTGTAGGGGACGGCCCAATGGCCGAAGCCATAGATGCCGAAATTATACGTCTGAGACTTGGCGACATCGTGATACGTACTTCATTAGTAGACCCGCCCACCCTTAATGTACTCTATGATATTGCCGATGTATTCGTGTTACCAGTACTACCAGATCCAGCGGGGGAAGACGTCGAGGGATTTGGAATCGTATATCAGGAAGCCCTCGTCCACGATGCCGCCGTAATTGCATCCGACTGCGGGGGTGTTCCAGATGCAGTCGGAGATACAGCACGTCTTATTAACCCTGGAAATATGGGGCAACTTACTGAAGCTCTTAAATTACTCATAACAGATCCCGTTGAACGTGAACTGCTAGTGCAGCGTGGCAGGCGTCTGATTGCGCAACGTACGTGGGAACATGAGCTACTTCCACTCACTGAGATAATTCGACGTACCATATGAGTCAAAAGATCTCTCTAGTGCACTTTTCAATGTCTACGTATGCCGAATGGTTCGTACGCGGTAAAGCCAACCGTAATTACCATGTGTTTGAATTGCTCCGGGCAAACTCTTCAGTAGATAAGATTTTGAGTATTGATGTACTTCCTCATTCATGGAAAAGGGGGGTCCGCTCTTTAGTCGACTACTTTCGGGCGGCACCATATGGCAAAGTGATTCACCGTAGTTTTTTTTCTCGCCTCATTAAGGTTACTGATCGACTTTACATATACCAGACAATCGAACCACTCATTTCTCAAAAGTTTTTCATGAAAAAATTGCGTGGTATCATTAAAGACCTCGATTTAGTGAACACTGTTGTATGGTCATTTATTCCTACGTATGTAAGTTATATTGGAGCGTTAGATGAACGCGTAAGTGTGTTTGATACTGTGGACGATTGGTCATGCCATCCCGCCTATCAGTTCATCAAACAAAAACTTATCAAAAACTACGAGTACATCAACCGACACGCTGATGTCATATTTACCGTTTCTGAGCAACTTACGCAGAAATTCTACGACGCAAACCCTCATGCTTTTACTGTTACAAATGGTGTGGATCTCAAACATTTTTCGACACAACAGCCCGAGCCTGATGACATGAAACAGCTACCGCATCCGCGCGTTTGCTACGTAGGAGTTATTCAGCAGCGCGTTGATTTTCAAATGGTCCATGAGGCCGCAGTTCTCTCACCTGATGTAAGTTTTATTTTTATCGGTCCAATATGGCACGACGCGGATATCGGTACTGTGAAGAATCTGAAAAATGTGTACTTTCTCGGAGCAAAGAAATATAATCAATTACCGGGTTACATACAGCATTCAGACATCGGGTTATTACCCCATCATTTAAACGATTTAGTCCAGTCGATGAACCCGCTGAAGCTGTATGAGTATCTTGCCTCCGGAAAGCCAATAATTTCTACGCCAGTTCCTGGAACGGAGCAATTTTCATCAGACTTTATTACAATTGTCAGAAATGGCAGGGCTTTAGCCGGTGCTATTCGCTCAGTAATGTCCAGACAGCAACTTTTGAAGCCGCAGCAACTTCAGGACAGTGTCCTGTCGTATTCATGGGAAAGCAAAGTTCACTCGATGCTTCAAAAAGTTTTTGCTGCGTACAGATAAACAAAATACCGTCCTTTGCCCAAAGTGAGGTTTTTTGCTAGTCTTACGATACCTTTATTATATGAAGCTGTCGATTGTTATCGTTAGTTGGAATGTGTCAGAACTTTTGCGTGTTTGTTTACAGTCGATATTCGACAATCCGCCACAACACGATTTCGAGGTTTTTGTAGTTGATAATAATTCTCACGATCATCCAGACCATGTAGTGAAAGATTTTAAGGTGACGTACATCACTCAAATACGTAATATGGGCTTCGCGGTAGCCAATAACGTTGCAATAAGGAAAACTACGGGTGACTACGTGCTTCTTCTTAATCCTGACACAGTCGTCGGGCCTGGAACGCTTGACTCACTTATTTTGTTCGCTAAGCAAAAACCTCATGCTGGCATTATTGGACCGAAACTTCTTAACCCAGATGGTTCTCTTCAGCCTTCAGTTAGGAAATTTCCTACAACGATCACGCTGGCGGTAATTTTCCTAAAACTGCATAGAATTTTTCCTAAAATAAAGGTAGTACGTGAGTTTCTTGGGGAAAAATTTGATTATTATGGTGACCATAAAGTTGATCAGGTGATGGGCGCATGTTTTCTTATACGCCGCGAAGTTGTACGGATGGTCGGATTACTTGACGAGCATTTTTTTATTTGGTTCGAGGAGGTTGACTACTGTAAACGCGCCATACGGGCAGGATTTGAAGTTTGGTATACGGGTCAGGCATCAATTACCCATTACTTTGCGCAGAGTTTTCGGCAACAATTCGGGCCGCTAAAACAATGGCGTTTTTGTATCAGCGCTTTGCGATATGCGCGCACTCATCTTGGAAATACTTCTATGGTTTTGCTAAGCATTCTCTTTCCACTCAGTTTATTACTATCTCTATTCCAGTTAACTTACCCGACACATGTTCAGGGCACTGCTCAGTCATAAAGTAAGCATAGCAGTTTGTTTAATACTGATAGTGGTTGAGTGTTTATCTTTTCTTGGGTATGTATTCGATGTAGTGTCGGGTATTTTCTTTGCGTTGAACATACTCGCAGTAATTGTGCTTGCATTCTGGCGATTTGAGTTCGGTGTTTCAGCACTACTAGCTGAACTCGTTATAGGTGGCAAGGGGTACCTTTTTTCTGTCGAAATGGGAGATTATACGGTATCTTTAAGACTAGGTATTTTCATTGTTGTTTTTGTTCTCTGGCTTATTCAACTAATTCGTGGGAGACAACGACTATTTTTCAGCTCGGCACTATTCAGGCCCTGGATAGCATTATTCGGCGCTATCTTAATTGGAATTGTCGTCGCGTTTATTTCAGGTAACCAGGCAAAGCTTCTTTTTTTAGATGTAAATGGTTACCTATACTTCGCCATGTTGCCGGTTTTTATTGGGTCAATTAGCTCTCAACAGGAGATACGACGTCAGTTTTCAGTGCTTGTGGGCGGCGCGTATGCGCTAACAGTGAAAACACTTTTTGCTCTATTGTTTTTTTCACATGAGACAACAACGGGTGCAATTCGAATATTTTACAAGTGGATCCGTGACACGGGTGTGGGAGAAATAGTGCAACTAGATTTTGGTTTTTTTCGTATTTTTTTTCAAAGCCACATATTCTTAGTATTAGTCCTTTCCATTTTTTTGACCGTATTCGTCATGCTAAGAAATAAAAATACTGACAAAAAGGAACTAATTGTATCATTTCTCGTAGCTGTATCGTTGTTGTCGGCGTTTATTATCAGCATGTCCCGGAGTATTTGGGCGGGTGCCGCCGTTGGATTTTTTTCCTTTACTATTTATTACTTTTTTCGCATTAATAATAAATTTACTGATTCGCTTAAACTTGCCGGCATGCTGGCCCTCGTCGGTATTGGATCGATTTTTCTGCTTACTGGCATCGTCAATATTCAAATTCCGGGACGGTCAGGAGGCGGCGGATCAGCCGCTGCGCTCATTCGCGAACGACTGACTTCTGGTGAAGAGGAGGTTGCTGTTTCATCGAGGCTAAAACTGCTGACCCCTTTAGTCCAAGCAATCCTGGAAAAGCCCATTTTTGGCCATGGATTTGGCGCCACACTGACTTATGAGACGGATGACCCTAGATCCATTGAAACTGGTGGAAAGGTGCATACAGCTTATGCATTTGAGTGGGGATATCTTGACTTTGTAATGAAATTCGGTTTAGTGGGCCTTTGTGCATTTGTCTATTTTCTTTGGTGTGTAATTAGACTTGGAATTCTTGCACTGAAGAAATCGGGTACCGAGCATGTACCCATTATCCTGGGCGCGCTCTTAGCCTATATTGCACTCCTTGCTGTTCATATCACGACACCATACCTAAACCATCCGCTTGGAATCGGTTACCTTTCGCTTATAGCCGCAATTTTTATCACTCACAAGCCGCAATCACACAGGGAGTATGGAACGTAAAATCGACACAACCATCTCAATAGTTACATGGAACAGCTCTGCAACAATTTCAAAGTGTCTTGAAAGTATTTTTCTACAGACAAATAATAATTACGAGATTACAGTATTTGACAATGCGTCTACTGACGAAACCCTAAAAAAAATCTCGAGCAATCCAGCCGTACGGTGTATACGCTCAAAAGTAAATACCGGCTATAGCGCAGCGCATAATGAGGTAATACGACGCGCGAATGGAAGTTTTATTCTCTGTATGAACCCAGATGTTGTACTTACACCTACATTCCTTGAAAAACTCAGAAACTGCGCAGATAGTCATCCGGAGGCCGCAAGTTTTGGCGGAAAAGTGCTGAGACTGGAAAACTTGGAGGAACGTCCTCAAACTGCTATAATCGACGCTACCGGATTGGTTCTTTTGAGGTCATTTCGTTCGATAAACCGGGGGGAAGGGGATGTAGATACATTGCAGTACAGCAAGGACGAGATCGTGTTTGGCCATTCTGGCGCAGTTGTTTTGCTAAGAAAATCATCGCTGGACCGAGTAAAAATAATGGGTGAGTATCTTGATGAGGATTTTTTTGCCTACAAGGAGGATGTTGACCTTGCATGGCGGTTCCAAAAAGCGGGATTTACATCTTTCTATGTACATGATGCAATCGCATACCACCTGAGAAAAGCACGGCGCGGTAAACGGCGCGATATCCCGCTGGGAGTCAGACAATTGTCGTATAAAAACCACTTACTCATGCTTGTAAAAAACCTCACCTTCAGTGACTTAATCTCAAAGTCACCATGGCTGCTAGCTTATGAGTTTGGTAAGTTTTTAACTCTTTTATTCTCCGACGTGCGTACACTTTTCTCCCTCCAAACATTCATGAGACAATTGCCAACTGCATGGGCGAAACGTAAGGCAATGTCCCGGCTAAGAACTCCATAAAACATGGACCTCTCGATTATTATTCTTAATTATAAAACTCGTGGATTGCTTCGCCAATGCCTCAGGGGTATTGAGCAATACAGTCTTTCCCTCGCCTACGAGGTTATTGTCGTTGACAATGCATCTCGTGATGGCACGCGGGAAATGATGGTGGAAGAGTTTCCACACACTCTCTTTATTGAAACGCCTGTTAATATTGGGTTTGCTGGTGGTATGAATAGGGGAATACGTAAATCACGAGGTACCTATGTACTTTTACTGAATACCGATGTTGCGATCCTCGATAATGCTATCGGCAAAATGTTTGAGTACATGGAAAATCATCCGCGAGTTGGTATTGCTGGTCCGAGACTTATTAATCCTGATGGCAGTGTACAGCTATCCTGTTATCGGTTTCCTACATTTATGACGGCTCTATGGCGCCGTACACCATTTGGCAAATTACCGGCAGTCAAGAGAAGATTACAAAAATACCTCATGCTTGACTTTGATCATACGGTAAGCAGCGCAGTAGATTGGGTTTTAGGAGCCTGTATGATTGTAAGAAGGCAAACTTTCAACAAAATAGGACTGCTTGATGAACGCTACTTTCTTTACGTCGAAGATACCGATTGGTGCCGTCGATGTTGGCAAGCTAATTGGGAAGTCCACTATATAGCCCACGCGGAGATGGTCCATTACCATGAAAGAAAGTCCGCAGAAACCCCAGGACTGACCGGCATATTCAGCTATGCAGCCCGTATTCATATAACCTCATGGATTAAGTATTTCTATAAATATCGCGGTACGCCTAACCCGAAGCACATCAGCTAGCTCATATGCACATGAAATTGATCCCAATCAAAAAGAAGAAATATTCTCGCAATAGAAAAGTCCTTTTGAGAATTTGTGTATTTTTTTCAATATTTCTTGTTCTGGTAATCGTCTATATCGCTGTGTCGATTAAGCCCGCACGTACCGCATATAATTCAGCGTTGGAAGGGAGGCGTCTGTTTGATGATGCCCAACATTCGGTTGAAATAATGGATATGTCAAATGCGGCTGTTAAGCTCGATGCGGCGACAAATGAGTTTAAGAATTCTCAGAATCTCTTGAAGCGTTTTCGTGTATTTAACTTTGTGCCTTTTCTTGGTAAGCAGGTATCGGCCGTAGATAATCTTCTTTCTACCGTAATTTACACTGGCACAGCGCTAGCAGAGGTTGCTAAACTATCCCATGAAATAATAGCTCCTTTTTCTGAAACTGAAAATCTCACCTTCTCTCATTTGTCACGAGAAGATAAGCGACAAATTTTTTCGCAAATTGAGCAGGCTCAACCGCGACTCCAGGAGGTTAAATTGGATATCACCCGGGCAAAGGAGTACTTTGAAAAAATACCGACGCACGGATTACATCGAAAAATCAGGGAAGTGATTGACCCGATCAGCAAACAGTTTCCTTCTTTTGAAGCCTCCGTTACCCAGGCTATAGAAGTTAGTGAGTTTGTGCCGCGCATTGTGGGATTCCCTGATCCTCAAACCTACTTATTTCTTCTTCAAAATAACACGGAGATGCGCCCGACCGGCGGTTTTATTGGGACATATGGAATATTAGTCATTACTGACGGGGAGATACAGTCATTTACCACAGATAATGTTTACAACCTCGATAAGACATCTGAGGGTCAGCTTTTCATAGATCCACCATGGCAACTGACAAGATACAATGACGTTCATCAGTGGTTTCTGAGAGACAGTAACTGGTCGCCTGATTTTCCTACTTCAGCACGCCAGGCTATTGATTTCTATAGGCTTGAAGGAGGAAAGGAATCCCTCGACGGCGTAATAGCAATCACACCAACTTTAATTGCATCACTCTTGTCTTTAACTGGACCTATTACTGTCGATGGTATCGAATTCACTGGTGAAAATTTCGTAGAAACACTGCAGTACCAGGTTGAGCAAGGTTACCTCCGACAGGAAATTCCTGAGGAGGAACGAAAAGATATAGTCGGTGACCTTTCAAATATCCTTATGGAAAAGCTTTTTGCCCTTCCGAGGGAAAAATGGCAGCTGCTCTGGTCAACAATAGCCATTAATCTTGCTGAAAAGCATGCCCTTATTTATACCACTGATTCATATATACAGAACCGTATTGTTGATCAAAACTGGTCGGGATCTATACCCGTTATTGATTCTGATTTTCTCATGGTCATTGATGCAAATCTTGCGAGCCTTAAATCAGACCCAGTTGTCGAACGCACGATATCCTATGACGTGACGCTTGTTGATAAAAGTCCTACAGCGACGGTAACCATCCAATACACAAATTGTACGGAAGTAGGGGAAACGGAATCACTGTCGTTGACGTACCAATTGCCGAGCACTTTTATCAAGGATGAGACATATAAACTGCACATACAGAAGCAGCCTGGGACGACAGCTCATGCATTACATGTTACTATTCAAACCCCTCGGAAGCCTGATCTTGTACAACCACTTGACAGTGTCACAGCAGTGACGGAAAATGGCGTGACCCTGAGTATGCCGCTTATTCAAGATCGTAATATCAGCGTTATATTTAAGTAGTTTGTATGTCAATATTCAATAAAAAACTGGGTATAGACCTTGGCACCACATACTCACTGGTATTTATACCTGGTCGCGGGATCGTGATAAATGAGCCCTCCGTGGTGGCGATTTCTTTAATTGACAAAAAAGTAATGGCCGTTGGCAGTGAGGCCAAGGAGATGCTCGGACGTACGCCTGAATCCATCGTGGCATCGCGGCCACTAAAAGACGGCGTCATTGCCGATTACCGTACCACTGAAGCGATGCTCAAATACTTCATAAACAAGGCTCTTGGTGGAGTCAGGTTTTTCCACCCCGAGGTCATGATCGCAGTCCCTGCCGGAATTACTTCTACCGAGCGTCGCGCAGTTATTGATGCGACGTTACAGGCAGGTGCCAAGGCCGCCTATATCATCAAAGAACCGATAGCGGCAGCTATTGGAGCGAATATTCCTATTGGATCCGCATCAGGACACATGATTGTAGATATTGGTGGAGGAACATCCGAAGTTGCGGTTATCTCGCTAGGTGGAATTGTAGCAAATACATCAGCCCGGGTCGGAGGAAATAAACTGGATATGGCTATTCAAGAGTACGTTAGGAAAAAGTATGGTCTCGCAATAGGTGACCGTACGGCCGAAGAATTAAAAATAACTATTGGATCAGCTCTGCCATTGGAAACTACCCTCACCATGGACGTTCGTGGTCGCGACATGGTTCAGGGTCTTCCTCGAACCGTGACAGTGACGAGCGACGACGTGACAAACGCCGTACAGGACGAATTGGCTGGTATTATTCAGGCGGTTAAATCTGTGTTACAGGAAACTCCGCCTGAGCTATCAGCTGACGTTATGGACAAGGGGATGGTCCTTTCGGGAGGGAGCTCATTGCTCAGGAATATCGACAATCTTCTTACACAAGCTACGGGAGTTCCTGCCTATGTAGCTGATGAGGCATTGCTCTGTGTTGCAAAAGGGACTGGAATCGCACTTGAGAATCTCGATTCATACAAGCGAAGTATTTTAGCAACAAAGTGATGATTCTGGGCATAGATGCCTCACGCGCTAACTTACCACAACGTACCGGCACCGAATGGTACGCATATTTTCTTATTAAGAACTTTTTCGAAATAATACCCCGCGATGTCTCGGTACGGTTATACACTAAAAGTAAACTCCAAAATGACTTTGGTATAGTTCCTACAAACGTTAAAACGAAAGTGCTTGCATGGCCACCGAAGTTTCTATGGAGTCAGTTACGTCTCTCTGGTGAAATGGCTCTTCACAGGCCAGACATGTTGTTTGTGCCAGCGCATACAATCCCATACATCCATCCGAGAAACACCGTAACGACGCTTCATGACGTGGGATTTGAGCGTTTCCCTGAGGCCTACAGTAGCAGCCCTATTACTGGCCACCCATCAGGGGGCATTGCAATGACCAATGCGTTAATTCGGCTGTTTTCATTTGGAAAATACGCGAACAACGAACTTGATTACCATCGTTTTTCAGCACGTTTCGCCATCTCACATGCGCGTCGAATATTGACAGTGTCTGAATTTAGCAAGCGTGAAATAGTCACTTTATTTAAGACAAATCCTGAAAAAATCTCGGTCATTCGAAATGGATATGATAATACAATTTTCAGTCCTGAAAGGTTTCAAGATGCAGAAATGAAAATCCGACAAAAAATTGGATCGGGGGATGAGTACCTAATCTCAGTTGGTAGGCTCGAGTTTAAAAAAAATACTGTACGGATGGTAGAAGCATTCGCCATGGCTAAAAAGAGGCTTAACGCCAAAAATCTCAAGTTTGTGCTGATTGGCGCACAGGGATATGGTTATGATAAGGTACTAGAGGTAATTAAAAAAAATAATTTAAGTGATTCAGTGTTGACTCCTGGTTGGCTTGATATGCACTCGTATGTGCATCTTTTAAGAGGTGCCAAAATATTTTTCTTTGCGTCAATTTATGAAGGATTTGGCATACCTTTGCTCGAAGCAATGGCGTGTGGCGTCCCTATTCTCGCTTCAGAAACTTCATCCATACCAGAAATATGTGGCACAAGCGCACTCTATTGCGATCCTTTTAATGTAGGGGATCTTGCCCAAAAGCTAGAATTACTCCTATCAGATCAGCAACTTCGGCGCGCACTTATCGAAAAAGGGTATGTCCAGGTACAGCAATTTTCATGGAAGCGATGTGCCCGTGAAACCCTAGAGATCCTGCGGCAGGAGTGGGAGTACATGTCAGTAGGTGGGACTTGAAAAAACAGTGGAACTGTGGTATTGTCACTGCACTACTTTTGCTTATGCAAAGTCAAAAAGCTATCGACACTACTGAATTTATCGGACACCGTCGAATCGTTGATACCTTTGTTAAGGCACATCGTGCTGGGAAACTATCACACGCGTATCTTTTTGATGGACCTGCACATGTAGGCAAATGGAAGGTCGCTAATGTCCTTGCTTCAACAATGTTATGCCAGCGTGAGTTATACCCTCCCTGCGGGACTTGCGATACCTGCCGGTCAATTACATCAGGGGTTCATCCCGATTTCTTGGTTGCACAATCAATTGAAGGATCATTAATCACCATAGAACAGATCCGAGCGATCAGATCTAGGCTTGCACTTCGTCCTATGGTTGGTAACCGTACCGTTGTCCTCATAAAGGAAGTGGAGAGACTTACACCGGGTGCAGCGAATGCCTTGCTCAAAACACTCGAGGAACCACCGGGGCATACCATACTTATTCTTACATCGACGCATTGTGAATCAGTTATCCAGACAATAATTTCCCGATGTACGGTTTTACACTTTTACCAAGTTTCAAAAGTGGAGATTGCAAAGTTTCTCACCGAAAAATGCAGTTGCACTCCGCAACACGCAAAAGAAATTGCGCTCTTCAGCGGTGGTCTCCCTGGCCGTGCTATTGAGTACACTTTAACTCCCTTAGTGCTAGAAACATTTCGAAACGACATCGGACTCCTTGGTGAGTTACGACGCAGTTCGGTCAATCAGCGGCTGCGGATTGTAAAAGAAACCCTTGGTACGCAAAAAAAGGTAATTGAACAGCGAGATCTTGTTTCAAGGATGCTCTCAGCATGGCAGGAAGCGCTGCACCTCACAGCTCGCCAGGTATTTCTTAACGATTATCAGCTCCCATCGTCGATCAAACCCGTAATAATGGAAATGGCGACCCATAATTCAAGCCACGTAGTAAGATTTTCTCAAATATTTTCCAAACTCCAGGGATTTTTGTCCCAGAATGCGCAACCAAATGTAATACTTGAGTATGCTGCACTTTCACTCTAATTTATTCGTTAGGTCAATTGTAACGACAGCCGTTGTTCTACTCGTATCGGCATGTACTTTGGGCCAACGAACCCCGGCACCGAATGGCGGTGTTTTTGTTTCATACAATGCCGGTGAAACATGGGAAGCAAAGACGCTTGTTCAAGTAACAGAAAAGGGAGCTGTGACGATAGGCCCCTATGACATGGGCTCTCTCATTTTTCATCCGACTGATCCACAAATCATGTATTTTATAACCACCCAAAACGGTGTATATCGAACAGTAACAGGAGGAGACCAATGGGAATTAACGACACTCTCAACTGGAGCCATAACGTCACTTGCCCTTGATCCACTGAATCCCGGAATTGTCTACGCGGCCCAGGGTGGAACTATCCTTAAGAGTGTTGACAGTATGGCTACATGGTCGACGATATATGTCGAAGCGAGACCACTGCAAACGATTATGTCTATCGCAATCGACCCATCCGACCCAAGTAAGATATATGCCGCTACTCAGCAATTCATAATAAAAAGCCAGGATTTCGGCACAACCTGGAGTTTCTTGGAATGGAAGGGGACACAGGCACGAAAACTATGGATCAGTTCAAAAAACCCCAACATACTGTACGTATTAGCCTCGAACTACGGATTTTATAAGTCATCTGACGGTGGTAATTCATGGCAAGACCTTTCTTCTGGATTAGCTCTGTTTCAGCGATCACAATCTATTTCATGGGTTGACTTTAACCCGCAGACTGAACGATTTACGATTGCAACCGGGTATGGAATCCTCACAAGTACCGATGGCGCGACCTCATGGCAGCAAATAGATACACTCATTCCCAGTGCAACAATACAGATTCAGGCGGTTGTTATAAATCCAGATAATGACCGTGAAATTATTTTTTCCATTAATAATGTCATTCACAAGACGGTTGATGGAGGCAAGACGTGGAAAACACTCGCGACAGTGCCCACAAGCCGCTTCATATCACATATGTATCATTCCCCGCATGACAGCTCAATTCTGTATGTAGGAACACGACTATCTTCTCCAACGGCATTATGACAAACATATCCGCATTTGATAATGCGATTGAATACCTAAAAAGTGAGTTGGCAAAAATACGTACTGGACGAGCGACACCCACGCTCGTTGAGGGTCTTGTAATTGATTACTACGGTACTAAGACCCCGCTTGTCCAACTGGCGAGTATTTCTGCGCCTGATGTGAAAACTCTCGTAATTCAGCCGTGGGATGCCAATGCTTCAAAAAATATTGAGAAAGCGGTTCGAGACGCGTCACTCGGCCTTCAACCTGTTAACGAGGGCCAGCGAATTCGCATTATCATTCCTCAACTCACTGAAGAACGTAGGACTGAGTTTGGTAAACTTGTAAACCAAAAAATAGAGGAGACGAAAGTACGCATCAGATCAACAAGGGAAGAAATTTTAAAAAAGCTTCAGAAGGAAAAAAACGATGGGGAAATTCGTGAAGATGATTTTTTCAGAAAACAGAAGGAATTACAAAAGAGTGTTGACCAAGCAAACGATTTTGTAATGCAGTGCGGCGAAGCCAAGCATAAAGAAATTTCCACTGTATAGCTATGATTACAGTCCTCATTTTTATCGCTGTACTGGCTGTAATAGTCCTCGTCCATGAGTTTGGGCATTTTGCAGTTGCACGGAAGCTCGGTGTGGCAGTCGAAGAATTTGGAGTAGGATTTCCTCCCCGTATTGCAGCTATTAAATCCCAAAAGACAGCGTACTCATTGAATTGGATACCAATAGGCGGATTTGTAAAAATTAAGGGGGAGCAGGGGGATCATCCTGACGATTCCGATAGTTTTGGCTACCAAAAAATATGGAGGCGCGCACTCATTATCGTCGCTGGCGTACTAATGAATATTGTTCTAGCATTTATTTTGTTTTCTGCTGCGTATATTATCGGCGCCCCTAGTGCACTTGATTCCAATCCTCAAGGCACTGCGCATGTTTCTGATCGTTCACTGCAAATTGTTAGCGTTACAGACCCTTCACCAGCATTTTCGGCAGGTTTCATGATAGGTGACATCATAAAAACCCTTGACGGGACTCCAGTCGATTCTATTCTACGGTTCCGGCAACTCGTCCAGCCTCACGTATCAAATGAGCTTGCAATTACTGTTAGTCGAAATGATCAAGATATTGAATTGAATGTCGCCCCTGAGGCCGATACTGACGGTCTGGGTATTATCGGAGTCGGACTTGTAGAAGTCGGTACAGTTCGTTATCCGTTCTTCCGCGCTATCTGGGAGGGTGCAAAAACGACTGTGTCACTGCTTGGTCAAATTGTAACTGCTTTTTACTCACTTCTGAGGGATCTTTTTGCTGCTCGCGATGTTGCGATTGATGTAGCGGGTCCCGTTGGTATCGCAGTGTTAACTGGCCAAGTCGCACGTCTTGGATTTGTTTACCTACTACAGTTTGCTGCGCTTTTGTCGCTTAATTTAGCAATTATTAATTTAATACCATTCCCGGCACTTGATGGGGGACGATTATTGTTTCTTGGCATCGAAAAAATACGCAGAAAACCTGTGAGCAAGAAAGTAGAGTCAAGCATCCATACTGTCGGGTTCGCATTACTCATGGTACTCGTCGTAATTGTGACTATTAAGGATGTATCCCGCTTTTCTGAAAGTATTTCCAGCTTTTTTCAAAACATTTTTTAAGATGAAACTTTCAGCACTTTTTACAAAGACAAAACACAATCCTCCACAAGGTGAAGTGTCAATAAATGCTAAATTACTCGAGCAGGCTGGCTATATATCGAAAATGATGGCGGGAGTTTATGCGTACATGCCGCTTGGATTGAGGGTTCTGAAAAAGGTATCTGCTATTATCCGCGAAGAGATGGATGCACTTGGAGCTCAGGAAATTTATTTGTCCGCACTCCAACCTAAGGCGCTCTGGGAAGTCACCGGTAGATGGAATGAACTTTCGGAAATTATGTACCAGTTCACCGATCGTTCTGATCAAGAAGTTGGGTTAGCTACCACTCACGAAGAGCCCATCACTGAAATTGCGAAACATTATATTTCCTCATATAAGGACCTTCCTCTCGCGGTCTATCAGATTCAGGACAAATTCCGTGACGAACCGAGAGCGAAATCCGGACTGATACGGGGACGGGAATTCTCAATGAAGGACTTGTATAGTTTTCACACTACGGGGAATGACCTTGATTCGTTTTACCTTTTAGTAGCCAATGCATACAAAAAAATATTTCAGCGCCTCTGCCTTCCTGTACGCATGATTGAAGCCTCTGGCGGTACGTTTACAAAAAGCTACTCCCATGAATTCCAAGTCATTGCTGATGCAGGGGAAGACAAGCTTATTTACTGCACAAACTGTGACTATGCCCAAAACGCCGAAATCTCCCGTTACAAAGATGGCGGACATTGCCCACACTGTGAAAAAACACTGACGGAATCTAGGGGCATTGAAGTTGGTAATATTTTCAAACTCGGTACCAAGTTTTCAGACGCGCTTGGATTACACTACACAGACAGCGATGGAGTAGCCCGACCGGTACATATGGCGAGCTATGGAATCGGCCCTGGAAGAGTGATGGGTACAATCGTCGAGGTATCACATGATGAACGGGGCATTATATGGCCCAAGAGCGTAACGCCTTTTCATGCATACATAGCTTCTCTTGGAAACGACCCCGGCATGATCGAGTGTATAAAAAAAGTATATACTAAGTCGCAATCTGCAGGCTATGAGGTCCTGTATGATGATAGGAACGTGTCTCCTGGCGTTAAACTACGCGATGCTGATCTCCTCGGTATCCCACTTCGGATCGTGACAGGAACGAAGTCAGAGGGGAAGTACGAGATAAGCGAACGATCCATGAGCACTAAAAAAATTGTGACCGAAAAAGAAGTGTTCACTACGCTCAGCTCTTTTTACAGTTAATGTATGTTTAATAAACTTTTCGGAAGATTTTCAAAAGACCTCGGAGTAGACCTAGGAACTGCAAATACACTGGTATATGTGAAAGGAAGGGGCATCGTAATCGATGAACCGTCCGTTGTTGCTATCAACACCCGAACCGATCAGATACTTGCTGTCGGCACCGACGCACAAAAAATGGTTGGAAAGTCACCAGCACATATCGTCGTCTCGCGCCCACTTGTTGACGGTGTAATCTCCGATTTCGAGATAACGGAGCGAATGTTAAAACACTTTATAGAAAAAGTTCATCGAGAAAATTTTACTATTGTGCCTCGTCCCCGTATTGTTGTTGGCATACCACTAGGAGTCACAGAGGTCGAACGCAAGGCAGTCGAAGATGCATCACTTTCTGCGGGTGCACGAGAAGTGTATTTAATAGAAGAACCACTCGCAGCTGCTATTGGTGCCAGACTTCCAGTACAAGATGCTTCAGGAAATATGATTGTAGACATCGGTGGTGGCACTACGGAAATTGCTATTATTTCACTTGGAGGAGTTGTTACCTGGAAGTCACTTAGAATTGCGGGCGATAAGATGGACCAAGATATCATCAACTACGCGCGCGAACATTTCAATATATTGCTTGGTGAACGTACAGCTGAGATGACAAAAAAACGTATTGGGTCAGCCATCGAACTTCCAGACCCGTTAGAAACAAAAGTGCGGGGACGCGATCTTATTTCAGGTTTACCCAAGGAGGTGTCGGTTACCAGTAATCAAATTCGTGATGCTATTAGCCGTTCATTGCGAGCAATAATTGATGGCGTAAGATCGACGATCGAAAATACCCCTCCTGAGCTTGTATCCGATATTTACTCGAGAGGAATTGTTCTCTCAGGTGGAGGTGCAAATCTGCGTGGTCTCGACAAACTCATATCCCATGAAACCCAAATACCCGTACATATCGCGGATGACCCGCTCACAGCTGTGGCGAGAGGGTGTGGTATCATTATTGAAGACATCGAGCATTTAAAAGACATTTTAGCACCCTCGACTAAGGAAACGG
The DNA here is from genome assembly GCA_001003705.1 of Parcubacteria group bacterium GW2011_GWA2_48_9. GTDB lineage: Bacteria > Patescibacteriota > Patescibacteriia > UBA10025 > UBA10025 > UBA10025. The sequence continues at coordinate 57,690 of LCPQ01000001.1, forward strand.
AAATTTCGAATTAAACCATGAAGAGGTTTATTACAAGTCGATGGGGGTTAGCGTGTGTTGGAATCGCACTGATTCTGTTTTTAATAATATTCAACTCCTCCACTTTTTTCGACCCTGCACGAAACATTCTTTCGTACGTTTTTCAACCTATTCATACTATAGGCTTTAGTATTGGGCAGCGAGTAGAAAAATTTACAGCTTTTTTTGCCTCAAGAAAAGAACTTGTAGAAGAAGTGAATCGGCTGCAAAACCAGGCTACCAAGCTGTCAAAGGAAAATGTAGAACTGTTTCAGCAAATACAAGATCTCAGCGTTTTACGAAAGGAAATGGATTTTATCGGAGAAAAAACATTTGATGCGGTACCGGCAAAAGTTATCGGAAAAAACGTTTTTCCAGCTCCGCCATCTCTTCTAGTAAACAGGGGAGCGAGTGTAGGTATTTCTAGTGGCTCCGCTGTTATTACTGATGACGGTGTAATCATTGGTCGCGTCACAGATGTAACCTCCACAACTTCCTTAATCAGTCTTATTACCGATCCACAGAGTGAATTTGCGGCAAAAGTACAAAATGAAACCCTGAGCACTGGGATACTTCTTGGCTCACACGGTTTAGGCCTTCAAATAATCAGAATTCCTTACGACCACTCACTGCTTACCGACCAACGTGTAGTAACAGCGGGTACCGAGGAAGGAATCCCACCGGACCTGTACGTAGGCACAATAGAATCTATACAGTACACGGAGGGGGAGCTTTTTCAATCGGCTGTCGTCGAGCCAGCAATTGATTTTGAAAATGTCAGTATTGTAGCAATAATACGCTAGCTCACAAAAAAAGTAATGCGAACCGTAATATTTGTTGCAATCTTCGCTGCAATTGTAGCAATCACGCAGATAAGCTTTGTGTCCCAGAGCTCTTTCTTAAGTACCTACACTCATCTTGCCTTGCTGACTTCCACGCTAGTAACAATATTTCTCAACCCAAAAGTTTCTGTGCCGTTCGTAGTTCTAGTGGGTATATTTCTCGATGGGGTCACCACATTACCCATGGGTACTATGACTATTGCTCTTTCTGCATCAACTATAATCATTTGTTTCATTTTAAAGCCCTTGCTCCGAAACAAGTACATTCTTGTCTTGGTCACCACGGTTGTTGGGCCTAGCATACTTACGTTAGTTGCTTGGCTATTTGATAAGCTTTTTGCATGGTTTGGTGGTGCGGGTACCCATCTCATCATGGGACAACAATTACTGCACCAGCTTTTATCAATTACGTCTGGTAACCTCGTTCTTTCAATTATTGTGCTGTTGGTAGGGAAGGTATCGAGTGAATACATATCAAAGCGCTTTATTAAAGTTCAATCGCAGTGAAGAACCCATTTATCATCGATGCAGATAGACAAAAGTCCATTAAGCACCGCGAAGTTGCTAGCTTCAGCCGTGATCGCGTTATAGGTACGGAAGTTCCCTGGATATTTCCAGAAACAGATTCAATCCGTATGCATACCGACGAAAAAAGAGTTCATTGGCTTTTTTTTCTCGGTATAGTAGTATTCAGTATACTCTTGTACCGCACAGCCTCGCTTCAAATTGCTTCTGGCGACCAGTACAGACTTTGGGCGGAGCAGAATCGAATTCGTATTCAGTCTGTCATAGCTCCCCGCGGGATAATTTTTGATAGGATGAATAAAGAACTGGTTAAGAACATCCCAAATTTTCAACTCTTGTTAATCCCCGCAGACCTTCCTCGAGGTGCTGATCAATTAGCCGATGTTATTAATAACCTCACCCCCTACAGCGGACTGTCGTCCGATGATTTAGAAAACCTCATTGGCAATGCCGATAGTTCATCATACCAGCCGCTGCTCATTCGAGAGCACGTCCCGCATGACGAGGCAGTCGTTATTGAAATCGCGACACGCGACATTCCGGGAGTACACACGGAGATTACGGCATCGAGAGAGTATGTATACGATGACCAGCTAGCGCACGTACTTGGATATACCGGTAAGCTTACTGAAAAGGAGTATGAAAGTGTTCTCTCGGAAGGTGCGCAATATGAACTAAATGAAGTAACCGGTAAAAGCGGCATCGAAAAGTCATATGAGAATATACTCAGGGGAATAAATGGAAAACGTGAAGTTGAGGTAGATGCCCTTGGAAAAGTGCAAAGACTTATTACTGATTCACCCCCTACTCCTGGAAATAATCTCACACTTACCATTGATGCTGCCCTACAATCTGAGTTATCACGGCGCATATCAGAGCAACTTGCACATCTTCCAAACTCCACAGGTGCTGCCGCTGTAGTACTCGACCCTCGTTCAGGTTCGATACTGGCCCTCGCTTCGCAGCCGAGTTATTCCTCAAACGCATTTATCACGGGCCAATCGGATGAGGAATACCAGGATCTTATTAATGATCCCAAGAATCCACTTTTTTTTCGCACTATCAGCGGCGAATACCCTTCCGGTTCGGTCATTAAGCCAATTATTGCAGCGGCAGCACTCGAGGAGGGTATCGTTAATTCCAAAACTACTTTTTTAAGTACTGGCGGCGTTTCTGTTGGGCCTTGGTTTTTTCCAGATTGGAAAGCTGGTGGCCACGGAGTTACCGATGTTAAAAAGGCTATCGCAGAATCCGTCAATACCTTTTTTTACCTTGTTGGTGGCGGCGATAATGTAACAACGACCGGCCTTGGTGTTGAACGAATTCGAGAATACGGAGAACGATTCGGCTTGTCGCACCCGTTGGGAATCGATTTACTCGGCGAGGCGTCTGGTTTTTTGCCCTCGAAACAGTGGAAAGAGGACACAAAAGGTGAGCCATGGTATATTGGCGATACGTATCATCTTTCAATCGGTCAAGGTGATCTTCTCGTCACACCCTTACAGGTCGCAAGCTACACGGCAACTATCGCAAACGGTGGAACCCTGTACCAGCCATATCTCGTTAACGAAGTAAAAGATTCAACAGGAAGAATAATCTCACAACACGCAAAGAAGATACTTTCTTCGGGCTTTGTAAGCCCCGCAAATATTCAAATTGTACGAGAGGGCATGCGATCAGGGGTAACTTCAGGAAGTTCACAACAACTAGCATCCCTACCTTTTACAACGGCGGGCAAAACAGGCACTGCGCAGTTTGGTGCAGACTCAAAAACTCACGCGTGGTTTACTGCATTTGCGCCGTATGAGAACCCAGAAATCGTTATCACGGTACTTGTGGAGGCGGGTGGAGAGGGCCATGCAGCAGCGCTGCCAATAGCTAAGGAAATCCTTTCATGGTGGTATGAAAATGCTCGCTTGTAATGTGTGGATAACTCTCTTGACACTACGGCCACGCGCGACTATCATCGATTAAGTAAGTTTTCGAAATTCAAACTAAAACTCTATCACCGAGATCCGTACTATAAATAGGATCATCGGCTTAGAATGGTACTTATGGATAAAAAAACCTATTTAACAGGCGAGGGCTTCAAGAAAGTCATACGTGAGCTCGATGAACTGAAGAATGTAAAAAGGAAGGTTATTGCTGAACGAATACAGGACGCAAAAGAACTCGGAGATTTATCGGAAAACGCAGAATACGCTGAAGCAAAGAATGAGCAGTCTTTTACTGAGGGGCGGATAGCTGAACTTGAAACAATAGTAAAAAATGCTGAGATTATAGACAGTTCTAAACTTACAGCTGTTTCTGTTGAGGTTGGCAATACAGTGAAACTGAAAGCGGAAGAAAATATCAGCCGTGAGTTTTCAATTGTTGGATCCAATGAAGCCGATCCGAATACAGGGCGCATCTCTAATGAATCACCACTTGGACAAGCAATGCTTGGGAAAAGAGTTGGTGAGGAGGTAGTGATTTTTACCCCCGGTGGAAGAATCTCATACACCATCGAGTCGATTATTTGAATTAATAACTTGATGACGCTCATAGAAGAAAGTAGCGGTTTTTTGTATTGCCAGTAAGTCATTCAGGTGGTACTATATTGTAAAGAAGTTAACCCTATGATTGAACACCGGACAGAGCGCGCCACCAGAGAGCAAAGAAGGAAAGCTCTCATTGAAAGAGGTTATAATCCGTATCCTGCTAGAGTTGCTCGTACGCATCAGTGCCGTGAGGTCGAAGTTAACTTTGATGCATTGGAGTCAAGTGCAGAACGAATCAGTATTACTGGCCGAATAAGATCATTGCGAAAACACGGCGGGTCATGTTTTCTTGATCTTGAAGACCAGAGTGGACGACTTCAGGTTTTTGTAAAAAAAGATTCAGTCGGTGATTCTACCTATTCTCTCCTAGTAGATTTCACTGACGTTGGCGACTTTGCAGAAATTTCCGGTACGGCATATCGCACCCAGCGTGGTGAAAAATCACTTCTTGCGCAAACCTACAGAATTATCAGTAAATCCCTTGAACCGCTTCCTGAAAAATGGCACGGGCTTTCAGACGTTGAAGTACGTTATCGGAAAAGGTATTTAGATCTACTGGCCAATTCTGAGATAAAAACAGTTTTTAAAAAACGCGATCTCATAATGAGGGCAGTGAGAAAATTTTTGGAAGCAGAGCAATGCATGGAAGTCGAAACTCCAGTGTTGCAGCCGATTCCCGGAGGCGCGCTGGCGCGCCCATTTACTACTCACCATAACGCGCTTGGCAGTGATTTCTATCTTCGTGTGGCTCCAGAGTTGTACCTTAAACGGCTTATTGTCGGAGGTTTTGAAAAAGTATACGAAGTAGCCCGCTGTTTTAGGAATGAAGGTGTCGACCATTCCCACAATCCTGAATTCACTCAAGTAGAATGCTATATCGCCTATATGGACTATGAGAAATTAATGGAATTTATTGAGCAGTTGATAGCGAGTACAGTTACTGCTGTTACCGGAGAACTTAAAACTGAGTTTGAGGGACACATGATAGAATTCTTTGCACCTTTTCAACGGATTACATTTCGAGACGCATTACAAAAATACGCGAAAATTGATATTGATAAGTTCCCAGAAACCTCCTCACTCCACAAAGAACTTTTACGAAGGGATTTCCGGGTTGAACCAGGGTGGCAAAGGGCTGAAATGATGGATGAGCTCTTAAAAGACTTTGTGCGTCCCGCGCTCATTCAGCCAACATTCATCTATCGATACCCGGTTGAATTATCACCACTTTCAAAAAAAACTGAGGATGATCAGCGTTACGTCGAGCGATTTCAGCTTTTCTGTGCAGGAAAAGAAATAGTTAATGCATTTTCAGAAATAAACGATGCTATCGACCAGCGTGAACGATTTACGGACCAGGATAGGCGGCGAGCACAGGGTAATGAAGAACTGCACAGAATTGATGAAGAATTCCTTGATGCACTTGCACACGGCATGCCGCCGACAGCAGGATTCGGGCTGGGGATAGACAGACTAACAAACATTTTAACAAATACACACTCAATTAAAGAAGTGATTTTCTTTCCTACGTTAAAGCCGAGTGCGCAATGACCCCTTCCCGTAGTGAGGCATGGAAACTACTAAATGAGTTTACAAAATCGCCAAGTCTTATTAAGCATATGATTGCCGTGGAGGCGGCTATGCGTGCATATGCGAAAAAATTTAATGCAGACCAGGACTGGTGGGGGATAGTCGGACTACTGCACGACTTTGACTACGAGCGCTACCCTGACCTGAAGGATCATCCGTTTCAAGGTGCGGAAGTTTTAAGAAAGCATAAATACCCTGAGGGCATTATTCACGCTATTCTTGCGCATGCACCACATACAGGGGAGCCGAGAGACTCGCTTGCGAAGAAGGCCATCTACGCTGTCGATGAATTATGCGGGTTTATAGTCGCAGTTACATTGGTTCGTCCGTCAAAACATTTGAGTGACGTGAGCGTCGAGTCTGTTAAAAAGAAAATGAAGGACAAGGCATTTGCGCGCCAGGTCAGCCGTGAAGACATTGTTCAGGGAGCCGAAGAACTCGAGATGCCGCTGAATGATCACATAGCTACGGTACTATTATCGATGCAAGGTGTAGCCAGTGAACTGGGGTTATGAGAAACAGGTAGTAGCCCCATATCCTTTGCCCATGCGGTATTCTAGTACGAGTCAAAAAAATACACGGGCAGGTTCGGAAGACTGCGAAGCGAAATCCAATAAGCAAGTAATATACATATGCTCGATATTAAATACATAAGACAGCAGCGAGCCGAAGTGATACAGAGTTTGGCTACAAGAAAAGTACGCGCTGATAGAATCGAATTAGTCATGCAGTTAGATGAGAATCATCGGCAGCTCCTCCAGAAGCTTGAGGATATTCGCGCCGAAAAAAATACCATTTCTAAGTCGATTACGTCATTAAGCCCTAAGGAAAAATCTCGCGTGCTTCAACGCATGGCAGACCGTTCGAAAGAAGAAAAAAAACTGGAGCAAAACACTGCTGAAATTGAATCCAAGCGAATAGAAGCGCTTGGTGCATTACCAAACCTCCCTCATCAGAGTGTTCCCGTCGGAAATGACCAATCTCAAAATAAAGTCGTAAAAACTGTTGGAAACAAACCTGACCTTGGATTCACCCCACTTGACTACATTACACTGAGTGAACGCCATGGACTTATTGACATTGTTCGCGCTGCAAAAATAAGTGGTTCACGATTCGGATATCTTACTGGCAATGGCGCACAACTTTGGTTCGCGCTCATGCAATACACTTTTGACATACTCCGTTCGAACGGCTTTTCATTTTTTTTCCCCCCCGTACTGGTAAAAAAACAAATAATGGAAAATACCGGTTACGATTCATATATTGAGGGCCAGGAGGCATACTACATCGAAAAAGATGATTTATTTCTCATAGGGACGGGTGAACATGCGCTTGTGCCGTATCACAGCGGAGAAACATTGCCATCAGAGACCCTCCCGCGCCTTTATGCGGCATACTCGACGTGCTTTCGGAGAGAGGCGGGAAGCTACGGTAAGGACACAAAAGGTATTATGCGTGTACACCAGTTCGATAAAATTGAAATGGTTATTATCACGGATCCAGACACCTCTTGGGACCAATTCGATAAGCTAGTAGAAATACAGGAACGCATAGTCACGGGACTCAAACTACCATATCATTTACTGGAGGTATGTACTGGTGATCTTCCAAAACCGTCAGCAAAAGTTATTGACCTCGAGTGTTGGGTTCCATCTGAAGGACGCTATCGAGAAACCCATTCGGCTTCAAATTGCACCGATTACCAGGCGCGTCGCAACATGATTAGATGTAAGGAGTCGGATCAACCAACGTCATTCGTTCACATTCTGAATGCTACGGCGATCACCCCGCGTACGCTTGTTGCCATCATTGAAAATTATCAGCTTGCTGACGGTTCAATACAGATACCACAAGCACTCCAACCGTACTTTGCGGGAAAATTAGTACTCACCCCTTCGACAAAATAAATTTGCTTGTGCATGGCTACGAATACTACTTGGGTTGAAATTTCTCGACAGGCACTTAAGCACAACGTACAACTTTTTCAGGCTATGCTACGTCGATCAGGATCGACGCTCATGGCAGTGGTGAAGTCAAACGCCTACGGCCATGGAATATCCGAGACTGCTCGAATTACTCAAGCATTGGGAGTTCGATGGTTTGGTGTTGCTGACACGAAAGAAGCGTTATTCCTAAGGAAAGAAGGGATTAGGTCGCGAATCCTCGTTTTGAGCTTCATCCAGCGAGATCTTGTTGCACATGCACTTAAATCAAATATATCTTTACCGGTACACGATTATTCTATGGCGCTGATAATTTCTCGCATAGCTGTACGTACAAGGCATAAAGCGAATATTCATATTAAGATTGACACTGGCACTCATAGACTGGGAATAGCTGCCACCGACGCACTACATATTGTGCAGCGAATCTTGAAATTGCCCAACATTAACTTGGAGGGCTTTTTCACTCACTTCGCTGATTCAGAAAATCCGGACCAGCAATTTACAAACAAACAAACTGCCATTTTCAATAGTACCATCCAAGAAATGAAACGTAACGGAATTATAAGTAAAATGTGCCATGCTGCCTGCAGTGCTTCTACGCTCCTCAATAGGTCCTCACATATGAATCTTGCGAGAGTGGGTCTATCACTCTACGGCCTTTCTCCTCTGGAAAAAGAGCACCTTTCAATATCTCATAAGTTACGGCCCGTGCTTTCATGGAAAACAAGAATTATACAGGTTAAAACGGTTGTGAAGGGCGATACCATCGGTTATGGAAGAACGTTTCGTGTAAAGCACAAAATGCGCATAGCAACGATCGCTGTTGGTTACTGGGATGGTTATGACCGTAAGCTCTCAAATACCGGGAGGGTACTAGTACATGGGGCATACGCACCACTCATTGGAAGGGTGTGTATGAATGTATCCATGGTCGACGTCACTAACATTACTTCCTGTAAAGCTGGCGATGAGGTAGTCTTACTTGGCTCCCCTCGTAGAAGTAAATACGCGAGTAGGGGAGTCACTGCGGGGGAATTAGCTAGGAAGATAGGAACTATCAACTACGAGGTAGTGACGCGGATTAACCCGCTGCTTCCGAGAATAATTGTGTAATAACCACATCCATGCCAACAAAGAAATTACGAACCATTGCAGTCATCTTCGGTGGACGGACTCCCGAACATGAAGTATCCATCGTATCAGCGCGTTCAGTAATAGAAGGACTCAAAATTACAGGCAATACGGTCGTACCCATTGGCATAACAAAAGAAGGACAGTGGCTTTTGGGAAGTGAAGCCCAAAAACTCCTCGAGGGAGCTGCACCGGACATGGAACACGCAACTGAGGGTACTATTCTTCCAGTCCCTATTGATGGGACATTCGCTTCTTCGGTCGCCCCGCGCATAAGAACACTAAAATCGCTTGATGTTGTTTTCCCAGTTATTCATGGCCCACTGGGAGAAGATGGATCGCTCCAAGGACTTTTTGAACTTGCAAACTTACCCTACGTAGGTGCTAACGTCCTTGGATCAGCAGTCGGCATGGACAAGGCAGTGATGAAACGGCTCTTTATTGTTGCTGGCCTTCCAGTAGCAGAGTTCATAACCTTCGTAAAAGGGGAGTGGCTGAGAGACCGGAGAACAATCCTGAAAGAACTCTCGCAACTTACGTATCCTCTGTTTGTAAAGCCAGCAAATATGGGGTCATCAGTAGGTATATCGAAAGTACATGACCATAAACAACTCGCAAAAGCAATTGCACTAGCTCTAACGTACGATAGAAAAGTCCTTGTTGAAAAAGCCTTAAAGGGAGCGCGTGACATTGAATGCTCGGTCGTTGGCAATGATTTCCCTAAGTCGTCAATTCCGGGTGAAGTAGTCTCATCAAACGAATTTTATGATTATGACGCAAAATACGTTGACGGAAAGTCTCAAGCAATAATTCCTGCCCGGCTTCCTAAGGCAATGATGCGGAAAATTCAAGATATGGCGATTCAAGCGTTCCAGGCAATAGACCTGTGCGGTATGGCTCGCGTTGACTTTCTTGTTCACGGAAAAACAATTTGGGTCAATGAAGTGAACACTATCCCTGGCTTCACCCCCATCAGTATGTACCCAAAACTTTGGGATGCGTCAGGAATTTCATACCCGCGACTACTCGATGAGCTTGTCACGCTTGCAATCGAGCGACACAAAGAAAAGCAAGGGCTCAGCAGAACGTACGCGCCAAAAGTTGCGTGGCATAAAAAGTAAACTATCCTTTCTGTAACTAATGCGTTGGTCTTACCGATATAGAAAAAACCCAATATCAGCCCGGAAAGCGGATACGGTGGGGGATACTCGCCGTGCTCACGGTCAAAAACAACTTTTTGGGAAAAAGTTAGGCTCGTATTCGTTAATGCTGGTACTCGATGCAGCGCTTCTTATTGTGTACGTATTTCTTTATTCTCCCTTGCTTGTCATAGACCAACTGCACATATCCGGTGGCGAAAATGTGTCAGAAGCAGTGATCCAAACACTAGTACGTGATTACAATAAAACACTACGATTCGGGATTATTCCACAAACAAACCTACTGGCATTTTCTGCTTCTAGTTTTAAAGATTACGTCTCGGAACAATTTGACTTTGAGGAAATCTCCGTGCAAAAAAAACTTTTTCATACGCTGACTATCAATGTAAAGGAGAAGTCGCCTTTCGCACTTTTTTATTCGGTAGATAGGAAATTTCTTATAGAAAAAAACGGATTTATAGCAGGGGAGTACACGGGAGATATTGGAAATGAACAAGCGTTTCAAAAAATAGTGGAGGAGGTTGCACTTGGCGAACCAAAAGTAGCCGATCAGCTTGTTTCACCCGATACAGCACTCTTTATGCAGGGTTTCCCCGCAAAACTGTCCGGTGATGCAGGACTGACGTTTTCCGAGTGGACTATACCGTCGCGTGATTCTCAACGCCTACATGCGCGCGTCTCTGACGGGTGGTATATAGTTTTTCAAATGCAAAAGGATCTTACGCAACAATATCAGAATTTTCTGACTATTTGGAACGAGAAGCTTGCTGTTAATCCACCAAGTGAGTACGTCGATGTTCGCATAACCGATAGGGTATTCTTTAAATAAGCACGCCACATGCTTTTACTTGCACACATTGTTGCTGGCTCATCTATCGGGGTACTGGCAAAAAACGGCGGGGAAGCGTTCGCTCTGGGCATGATCTCACATTTTGTAATGGATACGCTTCCTCACTGGAACTATATCCTACGCGTCCCAATTACTCTCAAAAAGATTGTTGCCTACAGTCCTGACGTACTTACTCCATTGATCGTATTTTGGTGCTTTGTGACAGCCTTTCCAGAGCAGTCGGGGATAATTACACTCGCTACGCTAGGAGCCGTATTTCCAGACATAATCTCAATGATAGCTTTAGTATCAAAAACCTTAAGGGCTACGGTAGTAATTCGTGTATTTCAAAAATTTCACAGTTCGATTCAATGGGAAATCGGTATATTGCCCGGCATGACAGTACAAGTGTTCGCTACTGCTGCCATACTACTTGCCACGAGGGTTTGGTACCCATAATACTCGAAATGATTGTGTCTTGGTTCGTCTAAGATATATTGTGCGACGCATGATACTGTAAATATAAGAAGCGCTATATTGATCCCCTTGCGCTAAGGGAGATAGTCCAGTGGGTTAACTGGTATGCCGCTGAGACGCACTTCAAAATGAAGATGTGGGCCTGTAGTGAGGCGTCCGGCGCCAGGTGTGCCCGGCATACCGCCAGAGAGGCCTATCTGCTGTCCCCTAACGACGTACTGCTCTTCAGAAACGTCTATTCTACTGACATGACCAAACACGGTTGAAAGCTCGTTTCCATGGACAATCATTATAAAACTATACCCCATTCCAGCGTTTCTAGCTCGAGCTACATATCCATCGGCAGGCGCATAGAGAGCAGTACCTTGTGGAACTCGAATATCAATGGCTGGATGTTCAAAATACTTTCTGTATGGGTATGTCGGATCCTGGAAGTACGCGGAAATGCCGTTGTGTGACATTACGGGCCATGACAACGTAGCGTTGCTATCTAAGAGATCATCCCCACCCTCTCTAAGCTTATCGCGCACATTCTGCTCGATAGTATAGATCTCAGAGTTAATCTGTTTTTGATCGAGTTGAGCTTCTTCGAGCAGGTCCTCAAATACTTCCTGGCTTTCTTTTGTCTGGTCAAGCAGAGTGAGTTTGTACGTTTGCTGGCTCTCCAAATCTCCAATGGAAAGAGTAAGCTTGCCCTCCAGGCTAGAAAGCTCTTCTTTCTTTTTCGACTGGACGTTCTGTTCTTCTTCGAGTTCCTGCTTAGCATCCTTCAGCGAAGTCAGATTTTTTGAAATAGTTGTTTCGATATCCTCAAGAGACTTAACGTAATCAAAGTATCCTGATATCGATGAATTCGTAAGAAAAACAGCAAGCATGTCGTGGCTGTCGGATATATTGAGCTGGCGAATATACTCAGAAAGTTGCCCCTTGAGCATCCCGAGCATCTCACGGCTTTTCTCTATGTCAAGAGTGAGTCGTTCAATCTCTAGCCGTGCACGATCTGACTCAAGTTTAATACGCTCAATGTCGGCGTTAGTTTGAGTTATTTGAGAATCAAGTAATGTCAGCTGGCCCTGTATTGATAGAGCCTCTTGGCGTTTGATATCCAGACTTTCTTCATATTGTTCAATCTTCTGATTAATCTCGTCAATGAGCAACTTTTTCTCCTCAATCTGTTTATTGAGTTCTTGGTACTCTTCCGTTGTCGCATTGTCGCTTGCCTGGGCCGCCAACTCACTGCCGCCGTGCACAAAGTAAAAAACCGCCAGTACGAGTATTCCGAGTACCAGTGGAAAAGCGCGCATTAAATGGTTTTGTTTCTGTTTGAAATATACCATATCAGCGTTATTGCAGGCACATCATAGCACAGATTTAGGCTTTTTTCAAGCCCTGGGCAAGAATGAGGGCCGTAGCTACTCGTTGAGTAATTACCTCTCTTCCAAGTACCGCCATCATGGCAAATACATCAGGACTGGCTTTTTTGCCGGATATGGCAACCCGGAGTGGCCAAAGTATTTCGCCATTCTTCTTGCCACTTGATTTTATCCGATTTACAAAAAGGTCGCGAAGTACGGGCTCAGTAAAGTCTTCGTCATTCATCTTTTCTAATACCTCGGAAACAAAAATAAGTGCGACAAGCGCAGTTTCCTTCGTACCGGGTGCCGGAATCAATAATGCCGGGTCGTAGGCAATGTCTTTTTGAAAAAAGTAACTCCCCCATTCCCCTATTTCTTCTAAGGTCTCGATGCGATCACGAATGGAGACGAGAAGATTGGCGAGTTTCTCATCAGAAATTTCTTTGTCGGTAACGAACTTTCGTGCAAAAGGGGCGAGTCTGTTCGGCTCCATCGTACGTAGGTACGATGCGTTTGTCCATCGCATTTTCTGAATATCAAAAATTGATGGTGCCTTATTAACTTTTTCAATAGAAAATCCATTTGTAAGCTGATTGAGAGTGAAAAATTCTCGATCGCCCCCTGGATTCCACCCAAGTAACGCGATGTAGTTAATGACCGCTTGAGGGAGAAATCCGCGCTGCCTGTATTCAAGCGCTGGTTCTGCGCCGTGTCGTTTAGAGAGTTTGGTTCTGTCACTGCCGAGGATCATCGGCAAGTGTGCAAAAAATGGCGGTGTCCATTCAAGGGCTTTGTAAAGAAGTATATGCTTGGGTGTCGAAGGGAGCCATTCTTCGGCACGTATGACATGAGATATGTTCATTAAGTGGTCGTCTACAACATTTGCGAGATGATACGTAGGAAATCCATCAGACTTAAGCAACACCTGGTCGTCGATAGTCGCACACTCAAACGTTACCTCTCCTCTAATCATGTCTCGAAATGTTAAGCTACCTTCGGTTGGAACACGTAAGCGTATTGTATGGGATGTGCCAGAGACGAGTCGTGACTTCACCTCAGATGGGTTTAGAGCGCGACACAGACCATCATAGCGCGGAGTTTGTTTTTCACTAGCTTGTTTTTTCCGCAAGGAGTCTAGTCGCTCCGTAGTGCAAAAACACGGGTAGGCAGCACTTCGTTCAAGTAATTCACTAACGTGTGTTTGATAGATCTTTTTTCGTTTTGATTGAATGTAGGGACCGGCATCGCCGATTGACTTTTCAAATGGATCCAATGGATCCGGACCTTCGTCCCATATGAGTCCGTACCACTGCAACGCTTCTATAATATTTGCAAGCGATTCTGGGACGTATCTCGCCGCATCAGTGTCTTCAATTCGTAAAATAAAGGTGCCACCGTGTTTTTTTGCAAAAAGGTAATTAAATAAGGCTGTTCGCAGGCCTCCAATATGCAGAAAACCAGTCGGTGATGGTGCGAATCGCACCCGTACGTTCTTCATATAATATCCTTGATAAAGTAATAGATCTCTGCGAGAACGCCAACACCAAAAAGTGTGCCGACCAGTATAATCCACAAGGGCGAGCGTGCTTTTTCCGGCTCGAACTTTTTCTTAGCCTTGCGATACATTGCGAGGATGAGTAACCCTTCAAATCCAAGGAGAATGCCGCCAATGAGTGAAATAACCCAAATAAAATCGTTGAGGCCAAAAAAGTACAGTGCAAGTGGCACAACGCAAGCAAGAAGCCATGCGTAGAATTTCCTCACGCCAAAATCGTATCGATAGGTATTTGTGATGCTTAAACCAAGGGCCAAAAAAGAGGTAAAGGTAGTAATAAATCCAAAGACGTAGCCGAGTGTTATGACACCGTCACCGAGTGATGACGTGAGTCCGGATATTGCCTCGATTGAGGTATCGGAGCCCGTGATACCCAGAACGAGAAAAACGAACAGAAGGTATATTGTTAAACTGACGAAAAGACCAGCTACAAGTACTCGCGAAAATACTCGGCCTGAAACACCGACGATATCGCGAATCTCTGGAATAACCGAGCTGCCCCAAAATGAAAACATGACGGCGCCAAATGGCAATAAAAGATTTTCAGGATAAAAAGTGTTTAAATTTGAAAATTCAATTTTCTTCCAACCTGCTATAACAAGCCCTGTGACAATAATAATGAAAATAGCTAGAAAAAAAAGTTCTGTGGAAGCGATAGATTTCCTTCCTCTGAGAACTAATGTCGCACCAATACTAAAAAAAATGAGGACCCCAAAAATATCGGGTAGTGGGAATAACGTGCTTGAGAAAAGATCGGACAGAAACCCCCCGCCAACGATAAGGTATGCGAGCAAGCTTCCCGTAAAACCAATAACCACCACGTATGCATATGCACTATGTATGAAGTATACGATTCCTCCAAGTACGACGCAGTATACCAACGTAGGAATAAAGCCGACTCGACTGGCAATGTAGGGCAAGCCAAAAATACCTACCCCTATGACCGTACCGGAAAGCACCGCTAGCCCAAGAAAGAATTTTTTCCATTCCATGAGGTAAGTATACCACCACAAGACCTTTTTTTAAAGGTTTTTTTATTTACTCATCCTGAAGTACCAAGTCCTGTTCCGTGCCAGTTTTAAGCATCAAATCTGATCGGGGGGTAGATGTACTCACCGTTTTTCGGAAGCCGATTCGGTCAGGCGCGTGCACAGGGGCAAGACGATGTAAAGTGCCCCAATGCACCGTTTCTTCCCCAAAGCGGTCATTCAAGACATCCATGGCGGCATAGACCGCGTCTTTTCGCGGCTGTGCCCAAAAACATCCTTGGTGCGATAACGTCCTCAGTCGAAAGACGCCGATGGCGAACGACTGCGCAGTATACGAACCAATCAGGCGTTCCAGGATACGCCAACCAAGCCGAAATATCTCGTCACCCCCCGTAAGAGAGCGGCTGAGAGTAACGTTTTTCCCATAGTAGCCACCTTCGCGAAGACCGACCGAAACGAAAAGCCCCTGTGCTTCCAGTCCGCGTGTACGCACATCCCTGCCAGTACGTTCCGCAAGCCGCATGAGTACTGACTGATAAAACCTCCGGTCAGTCGTACGGGTACGCAAAACATGTGAGTGCCCGATGGATTTCGGCTGTTCGACTGGCGTGGCCAGACGCGCCGGGGCGAGTTCGATACCATTGACATTCGCCCAAAGTTCATGTCCTCTGATGCCGAGCAAACGCTTCAAGGCGTGCGGCTCGCACATCATGAGTTCGTCGAGCGTCCGAATGCCCAAAAGATGGAGACGGGCGGCAGTGCGATCAGCGATGCCCCACGCTTCTATCAGGTCGCGCCCCTTGAGATACCCCAAAAGGTTGTTGCGACTCAAAACCACTATCCCTCCTTTTTCACACGTGTCAGAACCGAATTTGGCCAGCCATCGAGTCGGCGCGATGCCTATGGAGTTCGTACATCCGAATACTGCCTGATGATAGAAAAGATTTTTTCAGTCGTCGAACGGTACTTCGACGGATCGACTTCTACTAATATGATATCTGGGTATAAAAACTTTGCCTCGTCGGCACGACAACCGGTCTTAATGCCCACCGCCTTCGCTTCCTTCGATGAAGCGAGAATACACCCGTGCGGTGTCATGGTGGCGACAACTCCCAAGGGTTTCCCGCGTAGCGTAGGATTCGCCTGCTGCTCAACGCTGGCAAAGTACGAATTCATGTCCAGATGCATAATGATGCGCTTCGCTGGCATATATGACAGTATCGCTATTCAATTTGTATCTCACTCAATACCCATATCAGGCGCTCAGGGTCATACTCCAGTCCATACGTGTTTCCTCCGTCTGAAACGGCAAAACACCATACATAGCGGGAACCTACCCGTTTCCGATATACCAAGTTCACCCTTTCCACATCATATCGCTTTCCTGCCCGTAAAAAGGCTAAAGGACGGACTTTCACGCCGTCAAAGTCCACAACCACCCGTATGGGCTCCCGCATGCGTTCTACGAGCATATAATGCGTCTGAGAGGGTCCTTATTTATGGGTAATCCCCTTCTAAACCCTCTGCATTCATTATACCGAAGAAAAACCGAACATGCAAGCCCCACGTGACGCTCGTCCTGAAGCTACGCGATAGTGAAGCAGAAGGACCTCATTGAGCGACGCTGGCCAGATAACACCTTCTGTCCTAGCGGGAGCACTTATACATTTTTTACTTCCACTGGTGATGTGCTGGTAAAAGCAGTGTCAACAGTAGGCCGAGGAGGTTCGATGTATTTTCTTCCAGACCTCTGCACCATGTAAATCGATCCCACAAGAATGATGCCACCAATGACTTGAGTTGTTACCAAAGCTTGATCAAGAAAAATCCAGTTGAGCGCTACCGCTGAAAACGGAAAAACCAGCTCAGCAATTGTTGCTACGGAAGCTTTAGTTGATTTGAGGCCGTAGTAATAAATGAGTAGGGCTCCTGTACCCGTAAAAACTGTGATGAGTAGCAGACGAGTAATATCTGTGCCAGACAATCCTCCCAGAAGGTGGAGGGTTCGCTGTGTGACGATAAAAAACAACATAAAGAGTAATGCAACGCTCAAACGGAGTGATGTCAAGGCTGGATATGTTAACTTACGAAGCACATACCTACCCATCACTGTTGACCCGCCCCAAAAGAAAGCAGCCAAGAGCGCATACCATACCCCTTTCATACTCGTGAGCGAAAGGTTTCCTATCCCGTCCGGGAATGAAACGAAGTATGCGCCTCCAAGCGCCAAAAGCGTCCAGATCCAAAACGATGTGGCGAGACGTTCTTTGAGGAGAAGCGCCGCTAATACTAATGCGATTATCGGCTGAGTTTTTTGCAATAAGATCGCTACGGTTGGCGAAACATATGTAAATGCAGACGTGAAAAAATACGTCGCCAGAGCCGAACCCCCGACGGCGATAAACAGCACTGCCCACAACTCCTTCCGATTCAATGCCTCAAACTGTTTTCTACTCTTCCAAAGAATTGGAAGAAGTAAAATAGCCCCAAAAAGATGCTCATAAAAAACAATCGTCGAGCTCGAGATACCCTCCGTTAACGGCTGACGAAGTAATGAATCAGCACTCCAAAGTAGAGCCGCTATCATTATGAAAAATGCACCGTACTTCCGCATATTGGAGCTAAGAGTACACCCCCCTATGTATCGGTGTCAATATTCCTTCGCAGGACTTATTCTTAATTTGTATCTTTTCCTTTTACAATTCCTCCCACGTCTCATCCAAAGCTCTCCAAATTCCACCTGGCCCTGAAG
This sequence comes from Parcubacteria group bacterium GW2011_GWA2_48_9, assembly GCA_001003705.1. Lineage (GTDB taxonomy): Bacteria > Patescibacteriota > Patescibacteriia > UBA10025 > UBA10025 > UBA10025. Next base: position 75,399 of record LCPQ01000001.1, read on the forward strand.
TAAATGATGTACTGGCAAGACCTGACTCGTACGTGACCTCCACATTATTATCGAGCTGTAACAAATACCCAGTCGCCTCATTCAACTCAGCGTTATTACTTATTTCAAGCATCCCTTGGCTCGTGAAGAAAATAGCGCCGCTGACATTATTTTGGATATGTATTGCAGGGTCTGTAAGAGCAGTTATACCCTTGTTTGTAGATGCAACCATGACATAGCTATCAGCTGCGCCGGACCCCTGAATGTCACCATTATTGTTTATAACTACTTTTCCTTGTGTTTGTTGGTATGAAGGGTCGTCAACGATAATAACTGAACTTTGGGATCCAAAGGATGGGGACAGTTTGATATCAGCGTTGTTATCTATGGTAAGATTGCCTTTGACCCAAATAATACCATTCATTGTTACTTGGGCGCTGTTAGTTATGAAAAGGTTTCCATCTATCTTCACGGGACCAAGAGTGGTTCCATTTGGCACTGTATATGTAGTTCCCACCCCTCCTGGCGGAGTAACGACTCCTCCTATTTCAGCATCAATTTCCCACTGCTTAATCTGTGCATTTGAAATCGGCATGTTCTCTGGAGGCGCGTCAACAGGAGGATCAACTGCGGTTGGGCAGGTTTTTACTCCGGATACCGTGTTGCTGCTCTCAGTTTCACACGTGAGATTGCCACTGATCACTGAGTTCGTCACATTCTCGGCGGTTACATTCCCGGCAATGGTACCTTGGTTGATTGACCCGCATTCCACATCACCAGCTACGGTCGTGCTTTCCATGATCTGACATTCGACATTGGCGGAGATATTTGAAGTTTGAATAGTATTGGCATGAACAAATCCTCCGGCTGTCGCCGGCACTCGCAAACCAGTAATGGAGGTCGGGACCCCACCCATGAAGACTTTAAAACCGAAATCGGCGTTTGCGCTCTGCCATGGGTCGCTACCCCAGTCTTTGGAAAACATACCGATCCCGTTCCCGTAACCCGCGTTATCGTGAGCCCCCCATATCCAATACTTACTGGCATTTTTACTACCTACGTCAAAAATTATCCAGTACGTAGATCCTTTTATGAGAGGTGGGGTGGTGTTAAAAGTAATATCTATCCAACCATATGTAGTGGTCACCAGTGTTGCATTCAGTGTCCCGGAGGCAAGTTCTGTAGTTCCGGGTAATCCAGCATTATCTGTCACTATATGCATCGTAGCGTTCGATGGGCTGCCGACTTTTTTTATATATAAGCTGATTTTATTCATGACATTTGTTTCTCCTGCTTTGAAGCTCTGTGCAGCATCAGTTTCATTGGTTGTCCTTCCGACATCATATTCAGAGCTCTGGACTATCTGGCTTTGGTCAGGTGTAAGGGCGGTCCCCCCGGCGACAATGACACTTCCTTGTATTTCAGCGTTGTTACCGGCGGTGATACTGCCATTCGAGTAGACATTCCCTTTCACAATCGCATTATTGTCCATATTAAGCCCCCCTTCACCTACTTGAACACCGTAATAAAAGGATGCCTCACTTGTTGCGGGTTCGTCTGTTGCTGTTACCCGTATAGTTCGTTGCACATTGCCTGTGGTTCCGACGGATGTAACCTCCTTGTTGTCACCAACAACAGCTACTGAAACAGAAAAGGAACCCGCGCCCAGTTGAGTAGTTTCTCCGATGTATGGATTACCACATACGGCAGGCTTGTTAAGACACCAGAGTGCCCGATCAATTCCTGCTTCAGCAAGCTGAAAAGCAAGTGTCCGACGCGTCTCTTTGCGCAACACAAAAGAGTTATAGGCAGTGGTCGAGGTAATCGCGAGGACGATTACAATGGCAGAACTCACCATGATCAGTGCCAGTATGAGTGCCTGTCCTTTATTTGTTCCTGAGACGTGCATGTGTTTGTAATGTGTGAGTTAGTGTGCGCTGACCAGCTATGGTAGATATGGTAAACGTACTTGCGACATCGTAACTATTCTCCGGATCGGTATCGGTATAAGTAAACGTGAGATCTTCTATGTGAGATCCGAGAACTTCCGTTCTGTCTGTGCGCGAACTCGTATCATCTGCATCGGTAACGCGAAGCATTTTTGTAGTATCGAGAGGATCCAAGGTGAGAACCATGTAATCGTATGTATTCGGAATAATAGATCCGTCACCATCAATGGCAAGCGCCTCAAGAATTACTGTAGTTGAACCTGTGAGGTATGGCTGAGAAAGGATACTCTTCGATTGGACGATCCTTGATGAAGGAAGTACTGTGTCACTAATGCGCTTTGCTATTGTCGACGCTTCAAATAGTAACTCCTGCTTTACGCGAGAATCACGAGCTGTCCGTGAAAAATTAATAAAGAGCGGACCAAGTAGTGTGACTAAAGTGACAAGCACCCCGATAGTAATGAGCATATCAACAAGAGTGAATGCTCCTCTAGGTTTCGTTGTGTTCCTTAAGAATCGTACAGGCATTAAGGTAAAACACTCAGTCTATTAATATAGATGGTGTTAGAGAGCGACTGAAGCGTTGCCACCCGGAAGCAACCTGATCTACTGTTTCTGTAACTGCTGGAAAACTCCAGAAGTTACTTGTTATATTTGATACAAAAACATCATCAAAGTCGGCGGTAACACCGTCGAGTGCCGCGAGCGCATAGAGCCCTTGATCAAATGTGTTGTCATTGATGGGTGCACCGGTTTCATAGCTCCCATTAATGGAGATAGTAAACGCTCCGCCAGTCGCCGTTACCCGCATCGAATACCACACATCTTTCGAAAATGCTTTCGCCTTTGTCCAGAGTTGAGTCTGCACTCCTTCTACCACACGAACCATTGTTATCTGAGCCGCAGATACACTAATAAGGTAGTAATTCTGCGTGTCATGATAGCGTATGTACATCCCGGTGCGCCAGCTAGCTTGGGATTCGTTTCGTGCACGGAAATATAACTCCATGGTAGCATCTCCAATGCGCCCGACAGGGACAATCTGCCTACTTGGATTTGCACTGCCAGTAGCACTGCCAGCTGCATAGACATAGGGTGAAGACCTTGGGTTCACAGGGTCTTGAATTGACCAATTTCCGCTGTTGTAGCCAACTTCAATGAAAGATGTCGCGGTTCGATTTCCTAAATCAGCAAAAGACGCGCTACGCAAAGCCTCCACCTCCTCGATCAGTAATTGGCGCGCAAGTGTTAGGTATTGGCTATGTCGCTGTAGCCTCTGGGTGTTACTGAATCCTGCAACAACAATCACGAGAATAGTCACTACACCAATTGCTATGACTGTCTCAATGAGGCCTACTCCGCTTCGCCCTGCAAAAGATTGGCGTGCACTCGCCGTACGTATATCCTCCATGTGTGGGTGTATTATACCATATTTATACAAAAAATCAACCCACTTGTGAAACTGTCAGTTTTTTAATTATTGAGTTCTTACCGAAAATCGAATATCTTCGACTCGGTGTAAATTTCTTTTTGCGTCGTCAAACTTCTGTCGCAAATAGCCAGTAAGATTGCAACGAAGAAGTTCTTCGACAACATGTTCAACAACAGCATGTACGGTGTCTACACGTGCCTTATCGCCTTGTGTCGCAGCGGCAACTGATAATCTCACTAATTCACCAGTAACATCGGCGAGTGCGCCGATAGTTTCATCATACTCGGGCTCAAATGGTGTGGTGATCTCAATAGTCCCTTTGGTAACAAATGTATAATACATCAGTGCTTCAAGGTACTCTTCCATAGCTGCACGAATTGAACCTTCATATCGTAGCTTAGACTCTCGCTTCCACATGGAACGCAGTTTTTTCAAATCTCGTTCCGCCTCACGAATTTCCCTACGCGCTTCTTTGACATTGTCACGATGCAGCGAAAAAATTGCACGTTTCGAGTGTTGAAGCGCGCCTTGGGAGTACGCAAACGATTTTGAACGTGACTGACTGAAGGCTTGGGCAGCTGATAGTAGCGATCGAAAAAAGCGTGATTCAGACATTGTCTTCATTCTCTATCCGAGCATTTTCAGCAATTTCAGGAAAACTGGATTGAAGGTTTTCGCGCAGTACAACCGAATCTTCATCCTCCGTCATGCGCCCATCTTCTATAAACTCACTAATAACCTCGTCAATGAGTGACTCGAACTCTTCGTACGTTAATGAAGGGTTCTCCATCTTCTTCTGAATATTTTTGATTATCTCGGTGGTTAGTTCTGGTGCTTCCATGGTCTTATGCGTTATCTCCGTTTTGTTCAAACTTTTTCTTGATATTTTCGATCTTATTTTCCACTTCTTTAAGCTTTGTCTTTAGTTTTTGAGCAATCGCTAAACCTTCTTCAAATTTTTTCAACCCCTCATCAATTTCAATATCGCCGCGTTCAAATTCAGTGGCAATTTTTTCCAGGTCATCAAAGAGCTTCCCGAAACTTGTTGCTAGCTGTTTTGGCATAACTAGGTTACTTGTGAAATTACTTCACCCTTAGCAAGGCGTGTAGACAGTATATCACCCTTTACAGTATCCTGAGAACCCTTCAGGACTTTACCACCTTTTCGGGTAACACTGTACCCCCTGTCGAGAGTGGACTGCGGAGACAGTGTCCTCACAAGACGCTCGAGATGCTGAACTTTCTCATACTTTTTACGAATAGCATAATCGAATTCCCGGAACGAAGTAATGAATCGCTGGTACACATTTTGTGCTTTTTCCGTTTGCGAGCGCATCATAGTTTCGAGAAGTCCTAATGAACGCTGTGCCCGATCCTGGTATCTTTCGATCGTTTCTCGAAGGCCATCCTCTAGCGAAGCTGCGAGTGTTTCGATTTGAAAAAGGATTTCCCTTCTGTCAGGGACCACCCGTTCTGCGGCATTCGATGGTGTGGACGCACGGACATCAGCGACCAAATCAGCGATTGTCCAGTCGCGTTCGTGCCCAACACCACACACAACGGGAACTCGCGAACCAAATATGGCCCGAGCAAGATCCTCGGAGTTAAACGACTGGAGATCCTCCAGAGACCCACCTCCACGCGTTAATATTATTGCGTCCACTTCTTTTACGCTACTGAGATATCTCAGCGCCTTTACAATCGATGAGATAGAGCCAGGGCCTTGAACCCCTACGGGCGCGAACTGAATAGTCACTCCGCTCCAACGATTGTTCATGACACGAACTACATCTGTGTATGCTGCTGCGTCAGGCGACGTAATAAGTCCTACTATATGAGGAAAACGGGGCAACGCCCGTTTGCGCTCCTCCGCGAATAGTCCTTCTTTTTCGAGCTTGTCTTTCAACATGAGCAGCGCCTTATTCAGGGCGCCTTTTCCGACCAATTCAATTTCTCGTACGCGCACATGGAATCCGCCACTTTTTTTAAAGAGTGATGCGTTTCCATGAACTCGAATTTCCATGCCGTCCTCGAGGATAGTATGGAGATCATATTTCATCATGAAACAGACTACCCTTGAAGATTCGTCTTTTAGTTCGAAAAAAATGAGTCGTTCTTGTGCGAGGCGGTACCCTGTCACTTCCCCTTGGATAGACACGTTGCCTAATCCATCCTCCAGGTACTCCTTGATCGCGGAGACAAACTCCGACACAGAATAGACCTTGTTTGCACTCATACCTATAGGGTACCAAAAAGTGCGCTCCGTGTCATTGACAGTAACACTACTACATGGTACAAACGATCCAATCGCTCTGTATTCAACTTAAAAGGAGGAGGTGCGTGGAAACTATCAGAATGACCGTGTGCTTCCCTCTTACGGGAACGCACATTTGGCTTGGTAAAAAGAAACGCAGTTTCGGCAGCGGACTCTGGAACGGATTTGGCGGACGCCAAAAACTCGGTGAAACGATCCGGGAAACTGCGAAACGTGAGTCGCACGAAGAGGCAGGTATTATGCTTATCCGCATGAAACGGGTAGCTGTAATTCGCTTTGTCTTTCGGCAAACACGGATTGCGTGCGAGGTCCACTATCACCTCTCTACTCAGTGGAGAGGTGTACCCGTCGAGACGGAAGAAATGTTTCCAGCCATATTCGAAATCGACGACATCCCTTACGGGACTATGTGGCCAGCGGACAAATTGTATCTGCCTGTCGTGCTATCCGGAGGACTCTGGGTCGGGACATGCATCTACAGCGACCCCGTAAAACGGCGACTCATTCGCCTTGATCTTTCAGAAACCAAGAGGCTTCCATACTGACAGACGTCTGAGGCCCCGCATCAACTGTTGGGGTCTTTTTCTTATTCCGGAGCGTTTTCTCCACTTCTCACTCTTTCTTTCTGTCTTAAGGAAATAATATACACTACAAAAAATATTGGCGTCATAATCGCCAAAAAAGGAATAAGAAACTCATCAGATGTAAGAAAGTAACCCGTAATGATTAAACCGACTGTTTGCGCAACTACGAGAATCATCGCAGAAACCTTCCCAAAATCTCGAAACAAAATAAGGGTGAAAAGAACAAGAAACATGAAGTCACCGCTTCCTAAGCTGATATTTCCAACTGACACGGATGGGAAAAGAAAATTTGGCCTCGTTGTCTGGACAGGAACGGTAAAGGTTGGTAATACAAATTCAGTCAAAATTATGTCGTAGGCCGTCCATAGAATTGCTATAGCACATAGTACCTTAGTGCGGAGGTAGTCCATGCGGATGAGCAGTGTCGCCGCGCCAAACGTTACGAGAATGACTATCACACCCAAAAGCCAAAAAGATGGAAATAGAAGATACGATCCAAAAATGACCCCCGAGCCGACAAGTCCAGCAAGAATTGAGAGAAAGTTCGATTGCAGCCATCTCATTGCGAACAGGAAAAAGGATTCAAAAAGCAGCAATGCAAAAAGCGTCATGAAAATACGGGAAGGACCTGGAATACCTCCCGAAGTAGAAATGAGGTACCAGACCACGACGCCAATCACCAGAGCGAGAAAGACTGAGGGAAGACTGACTTTATTTGGAAGTCGACGTTTCAATTCTTCCTTCGTTGGCACCTCGCGGTAATACCAAATCGCGAGAAAACCCGCCAGGAGAAAAATTGCGGCGAGAATTACGAAGTCCACAAATTTAGAGAATCTTTTTAACCACCATTGTTAATACGTGGGATACAGTATACGACACACTCGTAGAAGCTCAAAATGAGGATAAAGACTTCAAGATTAATTCAAACCAAAGTCGATGGCCTTCGGGATTCGGATGATATTTATCTGGAGCGAAAATATGCATTCCCGGAGGAGCATAGGGAATTATATGGGTAACATTTGAATATTTCTCGCATGTTTCAGCCAAAATCGTAGCATACCGATGTTCACGGAAACGCATAATCATCCGGTGTCCACCAATGAGCGCGGGTAACTCAGACATTTTTGCAGGACCAGCGATGACCACCTGTTTGGCAACAGCAGAGTATGCATCAAGCACTTCGCGTGTGGCCAGGGCAAATCTACGCAGGGGAGTAAACTTATACACATCGTTCGAAGATACGATAAGAACCACCAGGTCGTACCTTTCATCTGGTGCGCCCTGGTTAGCGAGGTCGATCATTCGTACGCCCGGTTTCCCCTTGTTTACAACAGTTACATAATGAGTGGTACTGAAATGCTGAGCAAGCAACCCTGCTATTGTTTGCTCTGGAGTGTAAGCTCCGACACCAGCGGCAACACTGTCTCCATGGACAAGTATTTTCATCTGTGAATTTGATAGGTCGCCCATGACTATAGTTCCACGGTGAGTAAGGCGCGAAACCCCCCATATCCGAAACAAATAATAACCAGAAGATGCTACCCGTATACACAGGTAGAACAGGATGCCAAACCCAAGATAAGTTACAACCTCCATATGATTGCTATAACGAAAAAAAATAAACGCGTCCTACTGTATGGAAGTTCTGAGTTTGTTCAAGAGCTTACTTCCATTCGCACAGAGGAATCGATGATCGGTATCAACGACCCGTCGACCATCGAAATCACAGAAACGCGCACCCGCCTCTTTCGAGCCATGGCGAGTCAGCCTGGAAATGATATCATGATTACGTGGTCCTGATGAACGATAACTTGCCATGAAAGCGATCGTCGAGTGCGAAAGTTCGCGCACCTTATTTACATGGAGGCGACGATTGCCTACATACGCACCTTGTCCTCGAATTGCAGAGTACGTCGTATGTAGTAATGGATGGTAGATTACTGAAGCGAGAAGCATTTTCCTATAGAGCAGCGCTATCGGTACTGTAAAGTTCGGAATACCGATAACAAAATTATACGTTCCATCGAGGGGATCAACTACCACAGTAAAATCGGAGTGCCTGCTCAACATCCCGGCTTCTTCTGAAATAATGTTATATTTTGGAAATTTCCGAGTAAGTACGCTTAAAATTGCCGATTCCGACCCGAGGTCCGCTCGTGTGACGAAATCGCTCTCGTGTGTTTTCTTTTTTTGTCGAAGCTCTTCGCCAAAGTAACCACGCACTACTCTTCCGCCAGCTTCGGCAGCGCTCACCATGACCCGGAGAGACCGCCTCACAGTTTGCAGTGATATTTCGGCTGAAAAAATAGTACTCATAACAACTTGAGTAGACTAGGAAAGTTGAATCTTCATGAATCTACCAGCTCCCTCCGCCGCCGCCGCCGAAACCACCGCCAGAAAATCCGCCGCCGCCGAAACCGGATGATCCGCCCCCGGCACTCGATGGATGTGATGACATTGTGGAATTCAGATTTGAGGACATGTCAGACATTACAGAGGCGAAGATTACTGCATTAAAAACACCAGCGCCCGATCCCTCATACCACTCAGGCTGCGCTTTGTAAATATCTGCAAACTGACCCGCCCATTGCTTTTCCACTCCTAGCGACATGGCATAGGGAAGGAAGTGTTCGAACTGTTCTGGCGTTCTGCCTGGAGGATTATAAAACTTTAAACGCTCCTTCTCCGTGACTGACAGGAACCATTTAAAACCCTGGATGTGCTCTTTTACTTCGGCGCCAAAAAGTGTCTTAGCAGGCATGATCCATCCATAGAAACAGACAAGAGCGCCAGTGATCACCCCAACTACCACCATCCAGCCTGAAAAGCCTGGCAGTAAAAACAACGAAATCCCTAAGATTACCAACCCGACTGTTAGATAACGCTTTCTAATCGCATCAGGATTATGTAGGTAGTATTTTTTTTGCACCAAACTCTCATACATAGCCTTCTTGATATCAGGCAAATGCTTGTAAAATTTATTCTTTAAGTCGCTCATCTCAACACTCTCCCCCACCTTCCTGTTACCAAACAGCGATTCAAATATCTCTTTTTCGGCAGCATCGAGACCCACATCTTCTTCTTTCAGTTTAGTAAATGCAAAATCCTTTTTGCCCTTCTGTGCAATTTTTACGTACCCTTTCACTGCCATACCTACAATTGCCGCTGAAATATCTTTCAGGTCAGCTCGCTCATCCCACAGTGAACCCAGCACCGCCGTACTCATGTTTTCTGGGGGTTCATACATGGGGATTACTGGCTGTCGCGCTTTCGGATCACGTCCCTTGAGGTACCAATGTCGGTGAAGTAATGCCCAAACAATGAGCGGAATAAACGCATACCAATTGTCATAAAGAAAATCGGCTACACTTTGTAAAATCGGAGGCTTCTTAATCACTCCTTTCGGCAGTCCGACAACGATAGTAAGTCCCTCTCCTGCATTAAACGCGCTGTCTGATTGAAAACTAACTACGCCAGCCGTAGAGACATCATAACTGCAATCAGAAGCTGCTGATCCATTCGGACCAGTGTAGCAGGCATGTCGTATGTCAGTCGCGGGTATGCTCTGGGGTAAAAAGACCACCGCAGACGATTGTTTTATCGAAACAAGCCATTCGTTCCCAGTGACGTTCCAATACAACTCATCATGATCGTCAAAAAAGTTTACCCCCCGACGAATTTTGTAAACGATTTTGTAGTGGCGAACTCCATCTACAAAAACATTCGGATCACCTATCTTAATCGAAACCTTTCCTCCTGACCGAGAAGTTGAAAACTGCTGTTCAGCACCGAGCCCATCTGTCACAGAGAGCACGTCCAGCCGAAGAGAATACTTAGCTCCATTGCGCGTGTACTGGTACGGAATGTCGCGAAAAATGCCGTGACGTTCGAGTACGCCGAAATCATACGTGATTTCCTCTGTAACTACCAGTGAGCTGTCTTTGTGAATAACAATTGAGGCCGAAAAATCACTCACATGCTCCTCACTAGTTTGCGCGTTCGCGGTAAACGGTACAAGCATGCCACAGAAGACGACCAATACAGCTGTCAGCAAGATCTTCTTTGTAGCTATGTATTCCATACAAGCAGTATATCACTTTTTGAGATGTTAGCACATAAATGGTTCGTGAATAGAGGGAAAAAACATTGCCAGATTAGGACACTTTCAGCCCCTTGACAAGAAGTATGGGCATGGGAGTAGACTAACGATGCCAGTAATATGGCACATTGACAGACCGAGAGAAACCCGGTTGGGTTTTGTTTTGCAGGGTTGACACCCTGCAGTAATACCTACAGGTACCTAAACCAGTTTCCTTCAGTAAGGGGTGATGATGTATGCAAAACGGATCAAGAATAACATGGACAAAGGTGGATACTTTGTTCGTGTTCCTGTCCGTATGGACTGTCGTGCAGTTTACGATGTGTCTGATGGAATTCCTCCACTGGGACAACTACGCTGTTCCATTGGAGATGCCACTCAGTTACTTCCTTCTCGTCATGATCTATGTGCTCCGAAAGGAAGTGGATCGGTGGCTCAAAAAGTCTTTGCGGAAACGCAAGGGCGAGTATTTCCTCCTGGGGTGGTGGCTTGCAATGCTCGTGATGTTTGTCATCGAGTTTATGACGCTAGGCCGCTACTCCGTACCTTCACGGATGGTCGAGACGTGCATCTGGGTCCTTATCCCATACTGCTTGTCTGCGCTCTCGAAAATCCTGCACACGTATTCATCAACGCGTAACGGACCACAACGGTAGTATCACACAGCGAGGGTTGAAAATGCACACAACCTCACCATGTCTGAGCCCCAACCAGTTTCATCGGTTTTTCAAATGGCAGGAAGGATCTCGGCGTGTCTCCGAGTATCTTTCCTGCCAGTCAATGTTTTTGATACTAATTTGAGGAAGACGATCAGGTGTTACCTGGTCGTTTTAGTGTGCTGCGTTCACGCAATACCGCAATAGAAAATTTGACTGTTGCCGTGAGGATTCGCGGAAATCTCCATGGCTGCTTGAGAAGTCGAAAAAACCACTCAAGACCAAGGGCGCGCACCCAACTAGGTGCCCTACGTATCGAGCCGGATACGTAGTCAAAAACACCACCGACACCCACGGCAATTTTTACCGTTGGTAGTCGAGAAAGTGCAGCAGCAATCCATTTCTCCTGTTTCGGATGGCCAAAGGCAACAAAAATAACATCCGGCTTGACTTCGTTGATATAGCTTAATAGAAATGCTTGCTCATCAGCATCGATAACTATACGCGTGTCTTCGAGCAGTATATGCGGGCCGCTTGCAGCTCCAGCCACACGCAATAAGGGAAACTGCACTTTTAGCCGCTGTGCAGCCCTGTATGCTACGTGCTGATCTTTTCCACCAAGAAAGAAAACAGACTTGCTATCCCGTTCGGCAATAAACAATAAATCGTGAAAAAGATCATACCCAGTGTAGCGCGAAGGGCGAGTCCCACTGATGAGACGTGTGGCGAGAACAAGCCCTGCGCCATCCACCGTAGTGAGTGATGAATTATTGATGAGCGCAAGAAATTCGGAGTCCTTTTGCGCCCACATAACCATCTCGGGGTTAAGGGTGACAATATGGTGCTGGCCGCCTTTCAATAACCATGATTCAAGAAGATGGCGCACATCCTGCTTTGAAAAAGTATCAACTCGAGTGGAAAGAATATGCAGGCTCATATGAATATTTGCTTTACAAGCGTGTACACGGGGCCGTCAGTTGTAAGAGTGCTTTTCATAATGTCGATTGTATGTACCGGGCATGTTGCAGAAAAGTGTATCAATGAATACTGCACGGCATTCAGAACACCCGCGCGCGTACGCCCAATAGTCACATGGGGCCTGAATGGCTGCACATCAAGCGGTACCAATCCGAATGCTTCTAGTCGTGTCGATAGTGCCGCAGTAAGTGAGTCGAGTAATACATTTTCCATGACAGAAAGTGCAACTACACGAGCTCTCTTTGCACTTGGCAAAAACTCAAATTCCTGAATTTCGAGCTTAAAGGGACGAACGTCAGCTGTACATTTCGAAACAATATCTGATAGAGCTATAAGTTCGCTTTTTTCCACTTCACCGATAAATCGAAGGGTTACGTGGGCTTGTCTGGGATCCACCCAATGGACACCGGCCATCTTCACCTTTAAAACTCCGATCAGATCGCGGAGCTGCCTACGTACAACTTCGGTAAGTGGGATGGAAATAAATACCCTTTTCACGTTAAAATAGTATACCATGAGCACCAAATATCAGTCACCCATTCTACATCGACAAAAGGGGTTTTCCGTGATATACTCCTTGATGCGAAAAAATCACCTGATCGAAGCATGAAGGCTTTTATTAAAAATATTATAGCTTGCTCCTTAGCTCTCGTACTTCTGGCACCGTCTGCTTCAGAAGCAATTTTTAATCCAAACTTTATACTAGGAGACCGTGATCTCGTTGATAGTACTTCCATGTCTGTCGATCGTGTTCAAAGCTTCCTACAATCGCAAGGGAGCGGTCTTGCATCATACGTTACAGACGCACCAGGAGGATTGCGGAAAACAGCTGCTCAAGTGATCTATGAAGCTGGTCGTTATTGGGGCATCAACCAACGTTACTTGATGGTGCGAATGCAAGTCGAACAAAGTTTAGTGACCGATAGCACTCCGAGCGAGCGGCAGTTAAACTGGGCGACAGGGTACGCTGTCTGTGATTCGTGTTCGACAAGCGACCCCGCAATACAGCAATACCGTGGATTTTTTAACCAAGTCAACTGGGCCGCGAGAAGAATTCGAGAAAGATACCTTCCTGACCTCGCACAAAACGGGGTCACTTTCACCGGCTGGGGTCCTGGCAAAACGAAAAAGACGGGCGACGGATACTTCGTTACCCCCGAAAATAATGCGACATCGGTTATGTATACGTACACTCCCTATGTGTATAATGCAAATTACAATGTATGGCGTTTTTGGAACACTTGGTTTATCCGCCATTATCCGGACGGTTCACTTCTGCAAGATAGCGCTTCTGGAGGAATCTGGAAAATTGAAAATGGGAAGCGACGCCCATTCCAATCACGGTCCGCTTTCTTCTCACGATATGATGCAAACCAAGCTATACCTGTTTCAAAGACTGACTTAGAGGCTTATACTATTGGCGCCCCTATAAAATTTCCAAACTATGCACTCGTGCTTTCCTCGAACGGCAAAGTATATTTGCTTGACGGGGATTCTAAACGGTGGATAGTCTCGCCTGAAGTTTTTAGGGCTATAGGGTTTAATCCGGAAGAAATTATTACTGTATCAGACAGCGACTTGGCAACATATACCAATGGCGAACCAGTTTCTTTACAGAGCGCATATCCTTCGGGGGTATTGTTTCAATCGTTGCAAACCGGCGGAATTTCATTTATTAAAGATGGTGTACGACACTCCGTGTGGTCACGGGAAATCCTTAATTCGCAATTCAAAAACCGCTCTGTGGCAACCGTCAACGATGAAGTCATACAGCGATTTGCAAAGGGCGACCCGATTCTTTTCCGTGACAGCGAACTGGTCACTTCACCAGGCAACCGAAGCGTATTCTTTATCTCAAACGGCATAAAACGACCTATCGCATCTAAGGAAGCGTTTGACGCATTGGGCTTTCGGTGGGAAAATATTATCAGGACGTCGGACAAAGCTTTAGAAATCCACCCGACAGGTTCACAAATCAAGCTCGAATAAACCCTATGCTCGTATTCGCCGCAATTACTCCACATCCTCCAATAGTCATTCCAACGATTGGCAAGGATAACATGAAGTTTGTAACAAAGACGGTAAATGCCTACCGAGAGCTTGGGGAAGATATGTACGCAGCCCGGCCTGACACGATTATCGTGATTTCACCCCATGGCCCAATGTTACAGAATGCCTTCGCAATAAACCTCATGCCGCGTTTCGGGGCAAACTTTGAGGAATTTGGCGATCTGGTCACCTGGTTTACTATCCCCGGAGATGTCGGCTTCACCCACCAATTGAAGGAACATATTGAGACCCGTTACCCCGTCGTTCTTATGTCACAGGAAAAACTCGACCACGGTGTCGGTGTTCCCCTTTACTTCCTGACACAGAACCTTAACCGCAACAATGTTAAACTTATTCCGATGTCCTTCTCGCTGCTCGATTATGAAAGCCACTTCGAATTCGGGCGTGCGCTCCAAGAAGAAATTATCAACGATAATCGTCGTATTGCAGTAGTGGCCTCCGGCGACCTTTCGCATAAATTAACTGAGCACTCACCCGCAGGATATAACCCGAAGGCAAAGGAATTCGACGAACACCTTATCCAACTCATAAAAAAGAATGACGTAGCAGGAATCCTCCACCTGAACCGCGAACTCGTAGAGGAGGCCGCTGAATGCGGACTGAGATCAATTATTATCCTCCTGGGTATATTGAATAGCATGCGCGTGAAGCCGAATATTATGAGTTACGAAGCCCCGTTTGGTGTCGGCTATCTTACTGCGTCATTCACATTAGGAAATTAGACTTTTTTTCGATGCGTGTTATACCGATCCGAACTCCCCTCATCAAGCCGGGTGAGGATGTGATTGACGTGCTTCTTGTACATTTAAAGCACATGCGCGTACATAATGGCGATGTGGTAAGCATATCTTCAAAAGTCGCAGGCCTCGCGGAAGGAAGGATTGTAAAGCTTCATTCGATACTTCCACGTAGTCACGCCCGTTTAATGGCACGTACATACCACCTACTCCCCTCATTTGCACAAGTGGTTATCGACCATGCCGACAGGGTTATTGGCGGAGTGCCTGGAACGCTTATTACTCTAAAAAATGGCATTATTGTACCAAATGCCGGTGCAGATCAGTCAAACGCTCCACCGGGGTTTGCGATTTTGTGGCCGAAATCGCCAGAAGTACTTGCTGAAAAGATACGAAAAGCCATAAGAAAAGAACTTCACAGAAATATCGGCGTGATAATCACCGACTCTGGATTCATTCCTGGGAGGCGAGGCACTGTCGGTATCGCCATTTCAGTGGCGGGCTTCGATCCTGTTCGTGATGAACGTGGAAAACCGGACCTCTTCAGACGGAAAATGCGATTGACAAGGGTTAATGTGGCTGATAGTCTGGCAACAGCCGCTCAAGTAGTGAGCGGTGAACGAAATGAATGTATCCCGTTCGTACTTATAAAAGAAAGTTACGTTCCTCTCACGTCAATACCGGCAAAAAAACTTACCCGCCGCTTGATAATGAGAAGATCGCAGGACCTTTTTAAGCACCATCTGACATAATTCATAATATGAAAAAAACGCTTGTCATTGTCCTCGGCCTCACTATCTCATTATTCGCACTTCAAATCCCGTTTTCGGTGCTTATTGGAGGTTCAAATCAGCAATTTTCAATGTTCGATTTTATTGCCCCGTCTCTAGGCGGATTTTTTGGTTCAATCATAGGTGCAATAACCATCGTGGCGGCAAAAGCATTCAATACGTTCGCGCATGAAGAACCATTTAACATGATCAATGTTATACGACTATTTCCACTTGCATTTGGCGCATTGTACTTTGGGTTACGAAAATTCCCTTTTGTAAAGGCATTTATTCCACTACTTTGTATGGTGCTTTTTAACCTGCATCCAGAGGGTCGCGGTGCATGGTATTACTCTCTCTACTGGCTAATTCCAGTTGTGGCACTTCTCACACCACACAGCCTCATCTTCAAGAGCCTTGGTGCAACGTTTACAGCCCACGCAGTCGGTGGCGTTGCTTTCTTGTATGCATTTAACCTGCCCGCAGAGGTCTGGATTGCGCTCATACCAATCGTGTTTATCGAACGCATGCTCTTTACCGCAGGGATCGCCGCATCTTATCTCGCCACGAACTCAGTTCTCGCATTTATAAGCTCGCATCCTAAATTTGCATTTATGGCTCGACTAGTCGATGTCCAGTATGTGTTCTCCAGGTCATTTCTGAAGAAATTCGTCTGAATTTCTTCATCGAATTGCATCCTAGATCAGCGAACCATATATAGTTACTCTGATATCTCGCCCAATTGACACTCTCATTCATGAATGTGGCGGCTTTTTCTAGCTACAAATACTTGATACAATGAATGAGCTATGTACGCAGAAGTAATACTTTCTCGACGTTTTCCGAAATCAATGGGGGTTTTTGACTACAAAGTTCCTGAGTCGCTTTTGGGTCGTATCAGAGTGGGACACCTTGTATCAATCCCTTTCAGAAAAAGTGTGGCCGAAGGGGTTGTTGTCCGTCTGAAAGAAAACCCCTTTCCCGGAGTTTCAATAAAGACACTGACAGGGATCACTGATGATCCTCCACTGTTAACTGACCAGCAACTCCAGTTCGCTCAGTGGATGTCCGACTACTATGCCGTATCAATCGGCACGGTCATTAAATCAATGATTCCCGGCATCCCGAAGCGTACCCGCGTTCGAGCAATTATGGAATGGCCAAAAATAACGCCAACGACACCAACAAACATTACGCGCAGCGAACAGCCGGTTTTGGTGTGGATCGAAAGCGTAGGGTTGCGACAAGACTGGTATGCGACTTTTTTTAGTACGTTAAAAAAACAAACATTGGTTGTCCTCCCTGAGGTTGCAAAAGTCCATTTTTTCCTAGCTCTCGTACCCCCAGATCTTAGGAAACATACCGTGGTAGTTCATAGCAAACTCGGAATAGCAGAATTCTACGATGCGTGGAAAAAAATACGAAACGGGTCAGCGCGGCTCATCGTTGGAACTAAAATGTCGGTGTTCTTGCCATTTTCTTCGCTTGATAGCATCCTCGTTGATGATGAGCACGACGAAGACCATAAGCAATATGATCAAAATCCACGTTTTGACGTGCGAACGTCGGTTCTAACGCTTAAAAAACTTTTTTCGTGTGGACTATGGTTTGTTTCGCCAGCTCCGACAGTCGAGCGATACTTTCAGGCCGCTGCGGGACATATGACACTTCAAAAAGAGACAAGCAAAGTACGTCCAGCTATCTCAATAGTTGACATGAAGGAGGAGCGGGTAAAAAAGAATTTTTCACTTATATCTGACGCGCTTCATGACACATTGCAAGCTTCCTTAAGCAAAAAAAGCAGGGTTTTTCTTTTTCTTAATAGACGCGGTGAAGCTTCAACCGTCGTATGTAAAGAATGCGGTCATACGGTCTTTTGTCCGGATTGTAAGCGCCCTCTCGCCATACATACTCAAAAGCGGCAAACGGAGCTAGTATGCCATGCGTGCAACGCGCGCCATGAACTCATACGATGCGGACACTGCTCGTCAGTATCCTTCAAATACATCGGCGGAGGTACACAGCGCCTAGAAAGAGAGGTTATAAATGCTTTTCCGGGCACAGCGGTATCACGTCTAGATGCGGATACTACGCTATATAACGCTACGGCAGAGATTGTCATCGGTACCGAACTCGCGAGAAAAAGGATTGTGCTCACAGAATTCCTGTGTATCGGCGTTATTGCGGCGGATATCATGTTTCAAAGACCCGATTTTCGCTCCTCGGAGAAAGCGTTTCAATCGCTTACTGAACTTCTCACAGAATCGTCTCATAGCGCATCAATTATCATCCAAAGCTACTCTCCACATCATCCGGCCATCACCCATCTACTATCAAACGACCTGGAAGCTTTTTACAGAAATGAACTTACTGAAAGAAAGGAACACTTATACCCCCCGTATTCGCAAATTGTAAAACTCATGAATACACATTACAACGACCCCGAAGCATCAATACGACTTATTCAAAAGTTTAAGGCAGATAAGCTCTCCGCCTATGAACTCCCCCACCAGGGAGGTCAACATAACAGACCTACTGTCATTCTCAAGCTTCCGCTTGAAACCACCATGCGACAATGGAAGGTCATTGTGAGCCGCATACCTGACACCTGGCTGATAGACCGTGACCCCGTCTCATTGTCGTAGCTACCGCTAGACGAAAGAATATCCTCACGGTACTATGCGCCTATGAGTGTACTCACAGTAACTTACCACCCGAACAGCCTCCTCCGAGCAACATTACTACCCGTGGAACTCGGCGCGCTTCAATCACCAGGAATACAAAAAATGATCGATACAATGGTTGAGACGATGTTCGCCAAGAACGGTATTGGTATTGCAGCAAACCAAGTTGGTAAGAATCACCAGATTGCTATCCTTAATACGGCGGAAGGTCCGGTGATAATTATTAATCCTCGGATTACGAAACTATCAATCCTGAAGGAGAACGGCGAAGAAGGCTGTCTCTCTGTTCCTGGCCTTTTCGGCATGGTAAGAAGACACCGGTCACTTACGTTGAGTGCATATGACCGCCACGGAAAATCATTTACCATGAAGGCGCGGGGCCTACTGGCTAGAGTCATACAGCATGAAGTTGACCATCTCAATGGTATTCTCTTTCAATCAATTGACGTGGTCGGCGTTTTGACGCAACCAGACAAACCAGCCGGCAGGGGGTACCATCTAATTGAGTCCCCTATTAAGAGACTTGCGCGGCGATATAAACTTCCTATCTACCAGCCCTTAACAGTGACCGATCCGTCTAGTATCGAGTTACTATCGGGACTCTCTCTCGACGTTGTCGTACTCGCTGCGTATGGTGAGTTGATCCCTAAAAAACTCTTGTCATTGCCTCGATGTGGCTGGTTGAACGTGCATGCATCACTTTTGCCGAGACTGCGTGGCGCATCCCCCATCCAGCACGCACTTTTGGAGGGATACACAGAAACCGGCATTACCCTGATGAAAATGGTGGAAAAACTTGACGCGGGCCCGGTGATCGCCAAATCTGTAATACTAGTTGATAAAGATGATACAGCCGGCTCACTCCATGACAAACTCGCCTTGCTAGGCGCGAAGTGCATTGAGGAGTATCTCATTGCTTACCTTACTGATCGGCGGCCAATAACCGAACAAGACCATGAGCAAGCGACATATTGCAAAAAAATTCGCAGTAGTGACGCCCGTATCGATTGGCACGCATCTGCCGATGAGATTAATAGGCTTGTTCGCGCAATGAATCCAGCGCCTGGCGCCTTTACCCAATTTAATGGTAATCAAGTTAAGATTTTTGCCATTGAAACTTTTCAACATGAAGTTATTGGGCCTCCAGGAACTGTGGGAGGTGTTGGCGCGCATTTAGTGGTGTCGTCAGGTACTAGACCATTACATATTCTTTCGCTTCAACTTCCAGGCAAGAAAAAAGTGACCGGTGCGGAATTCATCAACGGCCATAGGAATATACTCCCTTTTTCATTCGTATAGTCATACCCTGCATCATACTGCGCAAAATGCTCATAACTGCGCGTGATGTTGTGTACGACATTGGGTGTATCGATGAACATAGGGCACCCGTACAGTAGGCTTCGAACTCTCACCGCTTGCCTATGGTAAAGCGCGATTAAATATATGGCAGTGAAATGCAAACATTCGCGTATTACATAAAGACTTCAGAAAGGCAGATCTCACTGAAGCTGCCGTGGTGTTTTTTTGTTACAGGCGTTATGAGTGACATTTGTCGTTTTCTCGCAAGCAGATGCCGCCCAAACACATTGGTCATTTCTTACGGCTTTACAATTCCAGGCTGGAAACCGCAAGAAATCATCCACACAAATCAAATGCGCAAATTCTTATACGTCTACCGAACTATTCAACCGTAGTGGCGCTATGCTTTATGCGCTTTCGAAGCTTTCGGGTAACATCAAAACCAAGATACTTCCCTAGCATCAGACGTGTTACTGCATCAGTAGCAGGAATAGAGCCAAAAAATATCAACGTGACGGGCAAAAGTGCCCACTGAAATATCATGATAAGGTACCGCCACTTACTTGCTTGTGGCGGTTTTGGTGGTAAAAGTGTCGCACCGAGAATTGCAGAAAGAAAAATTCCCAGCATTGCTGCGCTCATGAGCCAGGAGAGGATATTCGGCGCATTCTGAGCTATTGCATCAACAGTTTTTTGCTGTTGTGCGATCCAAAGCGGGAGCCGTCCTACAATAAAGATGACAATGGGTGCGGTAGCCCATGAGTACACTCCTTCGAGCTGGTTGAAAACGTAACGAAACTTTACGACAAATGGCATACGTGCATTTATGCCAAAATTCCAAATCATCCATGGAAAGTTTTCGACACCATACGCCCATCTGCGCTGCTGTTTGTACTGGCTCTTTACGGTTTGCCAAAACGTTCTGCCACTCACGATATCCATTGAAAGAGGGATGTAGAGTGGCTCGATCCGATAATCGCCATCATAGTGCATCAGGCCCTGCAGCCCAATGCGTGAATCTTCTGTAACTATGTCTCGTTGCCAAAACCCGACATCAACCAGGGCCTGAAAGCTCATGCTATGTGATGAAAAGGTGTACATCCTTTCAGGACGTAGCTGTTCTGACATGAGCCAAAACGTCGTACTGTATGAAACAACGCGACTGAACGCGTGCGTTTCCCACACGTTGTTGTTAAAAAGCGGCACAGGCTGAAAGCTAGCATGCGTCGGATTTGGATGAGTAAAATAACGGTACGTAAGATATGAAAAATACTGCGAGTGGACAACGGTGTCAGCATCAAAAGATGAAACAATCACTTTATCGTAATGCACACCCAACGTGTCAATAAGCTTCTTCGCCTCATTGCCAGCCCATGCAATATTTGACCCCTTTCCCGGCAAGTCGCCAGGGGCGTTTTGCGGGTGCACAGTTATAAGAAAATCAAAAAAGACTTTTCCAAATTCTGACCGCAATGTGTTAGCAATACGGAGAAAATCATTCGCATCTTTTTCTTCGCCAGCAAGGACCACGATAAACCGATCTAAAGGAAATGACGATCTTGTGAGCCCGTTAAAAGTGTCACGTAGCACTTCATAGGGTTCTTTATATGTCGGTATGAAGATTAAATGATATACCGTGCGCCAATCAGTCAATTGTTCACACTTCTCTAGCCAGTCAACAGACGATTCTTTCCTGAAACGGCTATACCCCAAATACACATACACCATCATGTAACTGATCCTCACGAGCCAGTATAGATCAAATACAATGATAAAATATATAGCCCAAATTGGGCGGAAGACAGACAGTCCGAGCGCAATCGCAAACGTAGCCCAAACCATGAGGCCGGGAACCATCTCAAGAAGACGATATTTTCGGTAATCAGTCATGTGGCTGTTCTTTCTGAATAAAATTCATTATACTGCAAAGTGGTATTCCTGAAAACTGCCACTTATGGAGCCAAAACTATTTGTCGCTACGAAAGCGTTTATTATCTATCGGGAAAAGGTTCTTATTGTCCGAGAATCACACTCGTATGCTGATGGAACAAACGCAGGCAAGTTCGATGTCGTTGGCGGACGAATGCACCCAGGTACACGATTTGATGAAAATCTTAAACGTGAAGTTAAGGAGGAAACGGGGTTGGATATCGCTGTCGGTCTGCCGTTTTTTGTCAACGAATGGTATCCTAAGGTGAGAGGAGAGCAATGGCAAATAATTGGCATGTTCTTTTCATGTCGAGCTCAAGGGGCAAAGGTACTATTGAGTAGTGACCACGTTGATTACTTGTGGATTCAACCGACGGACTACGCCAAGTATCCACTTATAGAGAATCTTGTACCCGCCTTTAAAGCGTTTATCGAACTCTAGATATGCTTAAGATTGGTCATCGTGGCGCCGCTGGACACGAGCCGGAAAATACGATGATATCTTTTCAGCGTGCAATTGATATGGGGGCAGACGCCATCGAGCTGGATGTGCAAACGACAAAAGACGGTGAAGTCATTGCCATGCATGATGCAACTGTCAATAGAACAACTAACGGAGGTGGACGGGTATCACATTTATTATCAGTAGATATACGACGTTTGCGAACCAAAAAAAGGAACCAGCCAATCCCAGCATTACGTGAAATCCTCGATGTTTACCAAAACAACCGAGCAATATTTATTGAGATTAAAGACCTTAATAGTGTTAAATACGTTGCTGACCTGCTACTAAAGCGAGACCACTTTCATAACATTGTTGTCATTTCACTGAACAGACAAGTACTCAAGTCTTTCAATGCACATGCACCAAATATTAACACCGGATCATCGTTTATAATACCACCATTTCCGCTGCCGTTTGTCGCGCAGCACTTCATTATCCCTCGTGCACGAATACTAAACGCGCAGTGGATAAATCTTTTTCATCCTATGATCACTCAATCCCTCGTTATAAGCCTTCACAAAAATGGTTTCAAGGTTAATGCATGGACAGTTGATACGCCAAGTGCCATAGAACGAATGAGACGATACGGTGTAGATGGCATTATTTCTAACTTCCCGGATCGCCTATGATTACTGTTATCCTAACGAGTTCTACGGAACATTTTAGAAAACGACTTGAATCCGCTGGCGATATCCAGGTCATGGATTCTGATGTAAATAATGACGGAAAAAGGGTCTTCCCTGATGGTGAGGCCTATGCGAGACTTTCTCATGCTGATGAACTTGCGGGTAGGGTCATCATCCTCCATTCAGGTGCACCGTACCCTAACCGCGGGTTGCTTGAGCTGGAGATGCTGATCGAAATTGTCAGGAATTCCCCATCTGGTGTTCCTGAGATATTTTTTACATATTTTCCGTATGGGATGCAGGACGCGCAATTTCAAATAGGCGAGATAAATGTAGCAGATAACATTTTTAGAAAGCTCACATCATACTACGGCATAAAGAAAATTTACACTGTCGACCTCCACTGCGCTGGCAAACTATGGATGGTGAAATATCCAGTAGTCAACGTCTCCGCACTCGAACTACTGAGAGGCGTGGCATCACAAGAATACCCAGATGCGGTATTTGTCACTCCTGACAGCGGACATGAGCGCCGCACCGGTATCAAAGGGGCTAAAAAGACGCGCATACATTCTTATCACTCTGAACTGCATTTTGATGATACCATGAAAAGCCTTGTGGTCGGGAAAACCGTTGCGGTCGTCGACGACATCCTCGAAACAGGCGGTACATTAGATCATTTTTACGATGAATGTAAAAAATATGGCGCAAAAGAGCTACTTGCACTCATCGCGCATGGCATCCTCCGCGATGGGATTAATCGTATAACGAATAAATACAAACAGCTGTATCTCACGAATTCGGTAAACCATCCTGAAACGAACGTAGACATCACCCCACTCATTATTCAAACACTCAATACTTGATATGCTCCAATCTGATTTCCCATACTACAATACCATTGACCAAATCTACCATACACGGTGGGTTACCGATAAGCTCGCTAGAATTGAGCGACTACGAGGTATCATTGCCGATCTATGGCCGGCAGGTCATCCGACGCGCTTTATTCATGTCGCTGGTACGAGTGGTAAGGGCTCTGTATGCAAATTTCTTGAAGCTGGATTTCGAACGATTGGTTCAGCTGGTTCACTTACTGGTCCACATCTTTTCGATTACTGCGAGCGCTTCAGTATTGGGACGAATGATGTGACACACGCGGATGTTACAGATGCGTGGGAAAACACTGTGCGTCCACTATCGGTAGCCATGGCACGAACTACAGATAAAGAAGGACTGGGATTTGGAGAAGTTACTATGCTCATAGCGCTTGTCCTTTTTGAGAGGTACAAATTGCAATGGGCCGCAATCGAGGGATTTGTTGGGGGCAGATATGACTACCCAATGGCACTCAATGTTGATGCAACTATTCTTACAAATGTAGGAAACGACCACGCCCATCTGCTAGGCCAAAATAAGTGGCAACGCACATTAGATAAAGCTGGTATCTCACGAAAAGGTATCCCACTGATCCTGGGAACCAGCGACCTCGACGTTGTCTCGATAGTTGATTCGGTATGTTCTCACGTTGGTGCCGAGTTGCTCCCCACCCGGCCTCAAAATACGCAGTATTGCGATGACTACGTCCGCAATCATTCACAGGAAATGCCATCTGATGCCCTCCTCCATGCTACACACCAGGTGGTGAATGCTGCTACTGCACTCACAGCATTACAACGGCTCATTCCCCATCCTGATGTGCAGAAAATTATTGGAACGATGGCATCACTTACCATGCCAGGACGTCTACAACAGATTGAGGAAGGTATTTATATCGATGTTGCACACAACCCCGATAAAATTCTTCGACTTGTCGATGAAGTCAAAAAACGATTTGTGAACCGAAAGAAGCTTTTTCTCGTTGGATTGTCAAAGAAGCGCTCAGGGAATGAAGTACTCACTCCCATTATGGATATAGCTGACACTGTTATAGTCTCATTGCCATCCCACCAAGGTGTCGACCCAATGGAGGTTGGTAAGGAACTTGCGTCCTATAATAAAGGCACGAGGCTAGAAGTGATTCAGAATCCCCAAAAGGCTATCGCGAAATTGAGGCATCTCCGCAATCACGGCGATGCTATCATCATCACTGGTTCAACATATCTTATAGATGATGCCATCAATCCTGACAGGCTACTTCAGCATATTGGCGCCTCTGCCGGATGGAGATCAACTACTGTATAAAGAAAGCTTTCTAAAACGCCTCTTCTCCATTTTGCGTCTCTGTTACTTCAAAGCCGGCATGGTGCAAACTGGCATGAAGAACTCCACGAACTGCTTTTTCGTCTTCAACTATTAAGATTTTTCTTTGTTGCTCTGCCATAAGCCTATGATGTATAAGTTGTAGGTACTGGTATCTTACAATGCCCTTACCTGGCGAGCCAAGAGCGCAAATCGCTGTATGACATAAGGTTGAGGATATTTCCAGGCTTGATGCCACGGCTAAAAAGACGATTAACCCCAAGGGTCAATTGACTATGCTGACGCGCAGTAAGTTTCCCGGTTTCTCCATCAACGTCAGGATGGATATCAGTCCCTAGAGAAACCATGGCCCCTACTTCCCCAATTAAATCAATAAAGTTCTCGTCATATTGCCATGAGGTATTGTATTCTACCGCAATGTTATTTTTTTTCGCGACGGTAAGTACTTCCCTCCAATTGTCTAATGTAAGCGGAAAAACATACCTCGTCGGGTGGCTAAGAATATGGACTCGCGAAGACTCGAGAGAAGAACGGAAATCCCGCATTATCACTTGGGGATCTTTTTCATTTAAGCCTCCGTGTCGAGCAATTATCACAATATCAAGTTGTGAAAGTATATAGTCAGGAACCTCTAATTTTCCATTGGGCATGATGCTCATCTCCACACCTATCAGAACATGAAAATCCTTTAACTTCCCTTCTGATTGAAGATCATCCATCCGCTGCTGATTTTCGAGAAGCTCCTTTGCGCGCCGTGCGTCTATGGTATGCGGAGAGACAGGGTTAGTCGGGTGTTGCACTATTGCAACATACTCCATTCCAATATCATTTTTTGTCATTTCAACCATGTCAAAAAGCGACTGCGGACCGCATGAAACAGGGTCGCCTCGTATCTCACCGGCATGGTGGGTGGAACACTCCGTATGGTGACTATGGACATGAAGATCCCCCCGCAGACGATACGTTGGTGAGCTGTTCATATGTTCTACTCAATATTTTTCTACTTTGATGTGCATCCACTTCTTTCCCTGCGGAAGTGCCCGTAGAATCAGCCCATGCTTGGCGCCAATTTGTTGAACAACTGACGCCGAATTGATCGATGCCAGTCTGAGCGCGTAGTCAATGTCGCCCGGACGTTTAATCAAACCTGCAACAAACCCGGAGCCGTATGCATCACCAGCACCCGTCGTATCGACTGCCTTCACCGGGTTGATCACTACCTTTCTCACTGTCATGCCATCGCATACCCATGAACCTTTTTTACCTTCAGTGATCACGGCAATGCCGTCACATACGCGATCCATTCCTCTCACAAAGTGCAACGTGGGTTCTATACTTCCTTGCCATAGACAGAGCTTTCTTTAACAGCGGAATGTTCCCTGCTAGCGAAGAGATATAAAACCACCGTGTGCGGGCTTTCGACCAAGAAACGTCGTTAGGCTGAAGTGTATGACTGACACCACGGTATACGAGAATAGTGCGTTCACCGCTAGAGGTCAAAAAAATAGTCGAATACCCAGTCCGGCCTTCCGGATCTGTAATGACAAAAGGGAGATATATGCCATACGACATTAAGAGACGTTTAACTGACTCGCCAGCGGGATCTAAGCCGACTCTCGTTACGACAGCTGTACGCAGGCCTTGGCGTGAAAAGGTTACAGCAGTATTCGTCGCTCCGCCCCCAACTTCAAAGAGCACATCGTCGAGCTCAACTTTTGTCCCAAACGCGAAACACTCCGCCTGCCCAGTAATAAAGCGTTTATCGCGGATAATGCGGAATCGTTTGCTTACCAGGTAGACATCCTGAGTTGCCTGGCCGATAGAAATTACGTCGTACATATTAGCGTTTCCTTCTCAATACAGTATACACCGCTTTAGTGATGTCAGCAGCAGCAAGATGGTATTTTTTCATAAGCTCAGAAGGTTTTCCAGACTCACCAAAAGTATCCCCTACTCCTATACGTTGAATTGGCACGGGTAGTGCCTCACTCAGGAGCTCCGCTACCGCAGCACCCATCCCTCCAGTAATTTGATGTTCTTCGGCAGTTACTATCGCACCTGTCTTCTTGGCAGAATGTATAATTGTTCGCCGATCAGCTGGTTTGATGGTGTGATTATTTACTACTTCCACGTGAATTCCTTTTGTACGCAAGTTTTTGGCCACCATAAGCGCTTCATACACTAGCGCGCCGCAGGCTATGATAGTAACATCGGTTCCAGGATGATAGATTTCTGCCTTGCCGATCGCAAAGGGTGTTCTGGGCGTGGTAACCACCGGCACCGCTTCACGCCCCATGCGTATATACACCGGTCCTTTGACCTTCACAGCGGCCAATACGGCCTTCTCGGCCTCTAGCGCGTCTACAGGAGCAATAACCGTCATGTTTGGTAGTACGCGCATTATTGCAATGTCTTCGAGTGCTTGATGCGTTGCACCGTCAGGCCCCACTGAGATCCCCGCATGTGCCCCAATGATTTTTACATTAGCTTTACTGTAACAGATTGATACGCGAATTTGATCCCAATTCCTCCCTGGGGAGAAAACTGCATATGAAACAATAAACGGAATTTTTCCTGCTAGTGCAAGACCGGCACTGATTCCCGCCATATTTTGCTCGGCCACACCTATTTCGAAGAATCTTTCTGGGAACGAATTCCGAAATACGAGCGATCTTGTCGATTCAGTTAAATCGGCACACAAAACCACCACGTTCCGGTTTTTCTTTCCAGCCTTTACAACGCCCGTACCGTACCCATCACGCATCGGCACCAATTTTACTCCCCGTGAAAATACACTTGGTGATAGATATAACTTATTCATGCTCCGAAGTGATTTTACCTTTGAGCGTCCTCAATGAATTTAGATCCTTCATTGCGCGTACTGCTTCTTGACCTTCCGGCGGTTTCCCATGCCAGTGAAAGTCAAACTCCATAAAACCAACACCTTTGCCTGGAATTGTATGACAGATAATTGCTACCGGTTTATCCCAAATTGCACGCGCCGTATGGCAGGCATCAATGATCTGTTGGATATTGTGACCATCTACCTCAAGTACGTGCCAATTGAATGACTCGTATTTTTTTCTGAGGGGCTCGATAGGCATGATGTCCTCCACTGGCCCATCTATTTGGATGCGAGTCTGCCCGCAAGCGCCATGCCAATAGATTGTGAGAGTCCCTGACCTAGCGGGCCGCTAGTATTTTCAATTCCTGGCAATGAACGATTGTGTGGATGACCTTGGAGGCGCGAGTTAATTTTTCGAAGTGTATGGAGCTCTTTTACTGGAAAATAGCCTGCGTGCGCAAGCACTGCATACAGCACCGGAGCGAGATGGCCTGCGGAAAGTACCAGGCGATCTCGGTCGGGCCACTCGGGGCGCCGAGTATCATACCGCAAAACGCAAAAATAGAGTGCAGTAAATACGTCCGCCATATCGAGCGGCCCGGCAGAGTGACCGGAGCCGGCGCTAACGAGCATTTTGATAATATCTTTCCGTATGTGGTTCGCTATCGACTCCAGTTCTGCGATTGAATACGAACGTTTCTTCATAGCGTCAGTATATCACAGGCCAACACTGCGTCGCACTTCGCGAAGTGCTTCAAGTGGGTCCTGCGCCGAAAAAAGGTAGGAGTTCACCGCAAATGAAGTAGCGCCGGCGGCACGCGCTTTTTTCGCCGTATCAGGGGTAACGCCGCCATCCAGCTCGATTGGTAAAAACGGCACCGCAACTCGTATCTGCGCTATACGGTCAAGCATTTCTGTATGAAATTCTCCCCCTTCAAATCCCGGCGTGACGCCCAGTACCAGCACTCTATCAACGACCGTAAAGTACGGCCCGATGCGTTCAAGCGGAGTGGCGGGCGCAATACCGATACCCACTTCCAGCCCTAGTTTTTTCGCTACGGCGATATGGGCGGCAATGTCACCAGACGACTCTATGTGAATGATGATTCGTTTTGCACCAGCTTGGTACCAGTCCTGTATATACATAGTGGGATCCTCGACCATGAGCTGCGCTTCAACAGAAAACTTTGCAAGCTCGGATGGAAATGCTGCTGCCTCTAAAGTAGTGTTACGCGCAAACACACCGTCGACGACATCTATCTGAATCCACGCCGTATGAGCATCGAGTAAACTCAGACGTTCATGTGCCACATCTGCCGATTTTACTAGCAGTGTAGGAAGAACTTCTATTTTCATCGTTCCAGTTTGGCAATTTTACGTTTTCTGCGCTGATATCGATCGACGGGTAAAAACGACGAGTGTAACCAGCGAATAACTATTCGTTTCGCAACCCCGAAGGTAACGTAATCTGCTGGAAGACACAGTACATTCACATCATCCTCTCGTCTACTCCTTGCCGCTACTGACTCTTGCCAGACGGTGCCGGCACGGACCCCGTGAAACTTATTTGCCGCTATGTCCATGCCAATACCAGTCGAACAAACGAGAATTCCGAGATTCGCCCTTTTTCCAATTTTTTTCGCGACCAATTTGGCAACATCTGGGTAATCCGCTATTCTCGAGTCGTGTGTTCCGACATCATGTACGGTATACCCTTGTGTATGTAGAAAAGCGGCTAAACGGTTTTTTAATTTATAACCGCGGTGATCAGCGCCGAGATAGATAATTTGCTTCAGAATCATGGCTATCTACGTGAAATCAACAGGCCGAAAACCTTGCGCGGTAATACTGCATTCTTGCCGCACACGCACCCCGCGCTCTTCAAGATACGTTAGCAAAGGTTCGCTCGCCGTACCGGGATTGAGAAACACCTCTTTTACACCCTTGTCAATGATTTGGGGGGCTATGGTGAGCCCCACGTCGGACCTGACATAGACACTGGCTACATCTACAGTGCCAGGGATTTCATTCAAGGATTTGTAAGCTTTCAAACCTTCGATGAATTGTTCGTGTAAATTGACAGGATACACTTCATACCCGGCGAGCCGAAAAGCGCGTACAGCTTTGTTCCCGAATTTACTACGATCTGCAGACGCGCCAATGATGGCAGCAGTTTTTGTCATTGATAGTGAGGGTTAGTATATATGCAACGGCGTAATCGAATGATTATGGGGTGTACGTGTAACTATTTCTTGCTTTCAGCAAGCGGCAAAAGAACTGTTACCTGTGTTCCAACACGTTCAATACTATCGACGTATATTTCGCCTTTCATAAGACGTATCAATTCTTTGGTAATCCATAAACCTAACCCCGTACCTGTGACAGAGTTCGTTTCGCGATTTTGAATCCGATAAAACTTTTCAAATAGCCGCTCTCGATCTTTTCCAGACATCCCTATACCAGTGTCAATAATTTTTACTTCAGCCATATGCTCCTTTTGGACAAGCGTTACACGCACAGAACCCTTCAGGGTATACTTAATCGCGTTCCCGATGAGATTAACCAGAACCTGCCGTAAACGGTCCGGGTCGCACAAGATTTCAGGAAAGGGTTTCTTTGGTTCTTCGAAGCTTACTGTAAGACCATCAGCTTTGGCTTGAGCTTCGAGTTGAATAATCACATTTCTAACGGCGGCTAACAGGTCATGAGGGGCAATAGACATTTTCAGTCTTCCCTGCTCAATTCGTGACACATTGAGAAGATCTTCAACAAGTTCTGCGAGCTGCTTCGAAGCGGTTTGAATGAGAAGGAGTTTTTCAAGTACCACTCCTTCCACTGGGCCAAATTGGTTCGTTGTCAACATCTGAAGATACCCTTGAATTCCAGTAATTGGCGTCCGAAGTTCATGCGATGCCATAGAAATAAAATCATCCTTCATCTGATCCACTTCCTTGAGTTTACGGAAGAGCATCGCATATTCAAAGAGCCTGGTATTGGTAATGAGCAGCAGCACGATGATGACAATGGTGATGACGAGGACTAGGACTGAGCGGTTAATATTCTGTTCAGTGAGATCGTCAATGATTTTTGAAGATATTTTCATCGAAACTAGCGCAACCTTTTCTCCAGCTGAATCTTTCACAGGACTCGTTACTACCCAAAATCGTTCACTGCCCCGATCAGCTTTCGTACCTTCAAATGCCGTAGAGATACCAGAAGATTGGGTAGTATATGCGATACTTTCATGCGTTTTCCACGCAATTGTATAGTTAAGAAATGATGTCACCGTCCCAACAGCAGACGGGTCAACGCTGACAATAACTCGAAAATCCTCGCCGTTAGGTACGAGTACGTCGAGTCCGTAAATTTCATCACTTGCAGAGGTTATTCGATCAACGTATGACTGTACCTTTTGCAGTTGATCAATATCATCCTGCACTAGTGAGCTGAATAAGCTCGTTGCTAAATACGCTTTTCGCTCGAGTTCCACATCTATAACCTTTTGTGAATTTTGTATCAAGAATACAGAGTTCAGTACCACAGCAATTGGAATCAGTAAAAGCAAAATAACTGCATAGGTAACCTGGAAATACTTCCGCAGAAATAAATTTGTGTCCCCGGAAAAAAGACGCATACCTAGCTGTTTAGCATTAAGCCCGTTTCATTCGGACTAATCTGATGAGTACGTAAATAAAGAATCCTCCAAGTACTAGGAGAATGGCAATAATTATGTATTCTCGAACTAGTTCTGAAGACGTTGATTCAACATTAGTATACCCGCGCAGGTATTCTTCCTCATTAACGGCGCGTGCGCTGCGGACAAAGAAAGAGAAGGATGAGCTTTTTTTATCAATCTTTCCTGTTTCGTCGGTGATGGTCGCATAAACCTCGTGCTTACCGTCAAGAATTTCTTTATCAAGTACATAGCTGAAATTTCCATTCGCGTCAGTCTTTGTTACGACAACTATTGGTGAGCTATAGATAAAGATTGTAATTGTGGAATATGGGGGGCCAATCCCACTAATAACAATGCTGTTCCCTTGGTCTACAATTGTAGAATTGAATACTGTTATAATCTGCAAGTCTTCAGAGGTGATTCCTGATGTGATCGGGTTATCTACTGGCAAACCTTTTACAAAGGTGTTGAACTCTTCGGCACCTTGGGATCCAATGCCATCCTCAAGGGATCCCGATCCGCCAGGGTTTTCTCCAGCTAATACCTCCTCTGCGTCGAGACGTCCGTCACTATCACTGTCAAGAGTATTCGGATTAAGGCCATACTGTTCTTCAACTGTATTAGGAATACCGTCGCCATCGTCATCGGCAGGCATGGGCGAATATTCCACAGGTGTAGTTGCAGTCGACGTGTTTGAAATATGCAATTGAACGGGCTTACTTGCATAGAGATCGCCCGATAGCATTTCCACTCGGGCTATTATTTCATAGGTAGCATTCTCAGTGCCACTAGTGTCCCACTGTGTTTTCCATACGTCACCTTCATTATTACCTACACCAATGAAAATATTACTCCGTGAACCGTTTAAATAAAAAGATGTGAGCTTAATGTTCGATCCACTAACTTTTGCTGAAAGTTCGACAGTGCCCTGAACCGTGGCTCCAGAACTCGGTGAAATGATATTTATAATGGGCGGCGCAGCTTGTTCATCCCCCGAGGTATTGGTAGACGAGTTAGTAGTATTTGTGTTGTTATTCGAATTGGACGCATCGCTGCTAGGCTGACTAACACATTCACGGGATGTTTCCGGTTTCCCCGCATCAGTATTGCATGCGTGAGAATCAACACAATTTCGCGTCTGACTTTTACTGATACAAACCGACCAAGTGCCACACTCCCATTGTACGGCACAGAGTGGTGCATTTGAGACTTCAATCCAGCGGGTGTATACAGATTCTAAAAAGACACCTGGGCGGGTCTTTATGTTTAACCTGACTTCATAATTTCCATCCGGCACCGATGTGGTGTCCCAGGTACTTGACCATACTGAAAGCGATGGCGATGACTGCGCTCTCGTTGCGGCTTGACTGACGGTGACTGGCCCGGATTCGCGAATATGAACTTCCGCAGCTTCGCCAGGGAGGGTGGCCGTAATCGTCACCACGCCAGAAGCTTTTTGTTGGTCGCCTGAAAAAGAAAGCTGGTAAGTATTGTGGATGTAGATTGGTCCGAATACTGGAGGCAGTCCAGCACTATTGGAAAGTTGAAGAGGTGACCCGGCAGTATCCTTTGCAAATACGTTTACAGAATACGAACCATTGGGAATATGCATAGTTTCGCAACGAAGACGCCATATCCCTGTAGTATCGTGCGATATAGTCTCGCAATGGCCATCAGCTATTATATTTCCCTGCTGAAGATATGTAATGCCTACAGCCGCAGTTATTCCATCCGGCACAAAGCGTATATGAAATTCCGATTGCCCTTGCAGGACAGGTGGTTGCACTGATGATGTGTCGGGCGAAATTATATATACGATTGAAACAGTCCCCGAGCCCGGGATCGTTACCTGATCACTTGGAGGGTTCACCTGCGCAGATACATGGAAAGAAACCCCAAATACTACAGATGAAATAGCATACGTACAAACTACAACTCCTGCCAGGGTTGCGAGTGTCTGTTTCAAAGTATATGAAAAATGTATTTTCTTTGCCTCCATAGCTTACAACGATGTTATTATGATACCATTTTTTTGCCTTTTTGTCAAAGAAAAAACCCCTCGCCGTTTGCTGTGACGAGGGGGTGATCGCTCCTCCACCCACTTACGAAGTATCAAGTGCGGAGAAAATCTTATACGCCTCAATCATTCGTTTGACGAGGACGTACACAGTCAGTGCGCAGACAGTGAACAAGCTTACCCAGAAGAATACCGTCAGCTCATCATACTGCACATACCGCGTGCACAGGCAGACTACAATGACAGCGACGTGAAATCCTGCTCGAGTAAGCGGCCTCTGTTGCTTCTTAAACGTGTGACCATGCTTTTCAAGGGTTGCGCGCAGGTAGCTCGAAATAATATGAGATCCCAGCGCAATCACGAGCCCGAAGACCAGCACTCGTTCTTCGAAGCCGTCAGCAGGATACATGCGGATCGTCCTCATGATGAGGCCAGTAAAAATAAAAAGATCCGCAATCCTGTCAATGAGTCCGTCGAGGATATAGCCCATCTGTTTGAGGTACATCTTCCTCGATCCTGAGGCGTCGAGCAGTCGGGCAAGCTCTCCGTCGACGACATCGCAGATGCCATTTGCTGCAAGAAGTAGGACAGCTGCCCACCATGATCCCATCCAGAGTGCATACCCGACACCCAGGGCAAATACAGCGCTGAACCCTGTTACCCAGTTCGGATCGATCCGAAGACGCTCGAGAACTGTGACGACTGGATGCAAAATCCATGCCGCACCGCGATGGAGAACTGTAGATCGCAATACAACCTTCGTAGATTGTGTCATGACTACTACCCCCTAGTAAAGTGTGCTGTTTCAGTTATTTATAACACCCTACACCATACCCAAAAAACGCACAAGCGAGGTTGCCCGCCATTGTATCAGCTAAGTAAGCGATTCTATTAACTTACCGATAAAGAAAGCTACCGATGACGCTATAACGCCGACGAGGAGCATCTCTGCGCCAGACCGTAACCACGACTTCTGGTTTAATCTTGACCGGAATGCACCTGCCACAAAGAGGGTTGCCCCAGATAAAACAATTGAGAGAGTAAATTTGCCGTCCTTGACTAGCGGAAAAATAAACGGTATGAGTGGAGCCAGCCCGGCAATAAGGAACGAAATGAACGTCGCCAGGGCATGTCGTGCCGGTGAACCGTCCCCCTCATCAACGATCCCCAAATGCTCTCGCATCATGAGCCTCAACCATCCTTGCTGATTCGAGCTCACTACTTCAACTGCCCTCTCGAGATCCGCGCCGCTAAAGCCGTATTTGGAGAGAATTTCGTTTGTCTCATCAATTTCCCGTTCACGGTGGTGCCTCAGCTCCCACGCTTCGCGTTCCTTCTGCGCATTTTGGTAGCCCTGCTCCGACTTTTTACCGAGATAGTTTCCCAGCGCCATCGAAACACCGTCAGCCATCAGGTTTGCAAACCCTAGAATTAGAACTATCGTTGGCGAAAGGCCACCCCCGATCGATCCAGCAACTATGGCAAACGTAGTAACAATGCCGTCACTTGCGCCAAAAACAGCGTCACCAATATACCTACCTCCGGTACGTTGATGAAAAGATTCTTCCAGTTCCTGCATGGAAAATCTCCCCTTGCGACGAAGGTCCTGTTCTGTTTTCGCGTACTCACGCGATAGCACTTTTTCTTGCTCGAAATCCATTTTGTTAAGATGAAAGAAACTTATAAATACGGCTGTAGTGTCGTGTAAGAAATTCAGTGGACATGAGTGAATGTTCCTTGCCGCGCAACAGAACATAGGTGCAACCAATCTTTTTTGCGAAATGTTTGCCCGGCAGATACGGCACGATCGGGTCATTTTTTTCATGCATGATCATGACCTTTTTTCCAGCTACCTTTGACGCATGCGCTACGGGATTATAAAACACTCCATTATACAGTTTTTTCACGTCGTGTTTCGAACAGCGATACCCTTCCCCGAAACTTTCTTTCGTAAGGCGGTAGAGCCAGTTAGCGGGCTCAGACTTCTTTTGTGCATTCCAGTCTACCACAGGGGCGAGGGCAAGGACTTTTGTTACAGACGGGTGGGTTGATGCTAATAGAGCTGCCGGACCGCCGAAGCTCGTGCCAATAAGGTACACCGAGCGGGGTTTTATTCTATACCTCCTACCGCTTATGGTATCCTTAAAACCCTTTTTTATGCCCTTAATAACGTCGAGAATGTCTAGGTGTGGTGATTTCCTTAAAAATTCACCCTTGCTTTCCCATGTGCCACGGTAGCGTGGGTGAAACGCCCAATATCCCTTTTTTGAAAGGAACTCAAGCTCATCTCGCTTGTTTGGTACTGTGGGCATACCTTGGCAAAGAATGATCACCTTATGTGACCTTCTTACTGGCGGTAAAAATTCTGCAACAATATCTTTTGCGAACCGCGTACGAAGTGGCCTCATAGATGTAGTATAATAAAAAAAGTGGTCACTGAGAACGTTTTGTGACAATAAACTTCGGTAGAGTCACTGCGATGATTACAGCAAACATGGCAACGGCAAGATATATCAGCCTTACTCCTTCACTTACCTCGAGCAACTTCTGACCGTATGTCGTGAGTATCAAGCCAGTGGATAAAAAGCCAATAGAAATGATCTTCAGAAACCTACGAAACGAAATTGTTGAAAGTCCGATAGCGAAGCTTGCAACGTCGACTGGAAAAGCCGGAAGGAGGTACACCAGCCACATCATCAGTTCGTTTCTTCCGAGAAAAGCGTCATAGAGGGAGAGTTGCTCCTTTTTTACTAAACGTCCGACTATGGGGCGGCCAAATTTACGTGATATCCAAAAGGCGAGAGTTGATCCGATCATATTTCCAACCCACGCATAGAGTATACCCGGCCAAACGCCATAGAGAATCCCTAAGGCGATAACTACTACCCCGCCAGGTATCGGTGCAATAACCGTTTCGGCGATAATGATGGCCATAACGACAAACGGACCACCGCCCCCGAACTGTGATGTCCAGGTCTCAACTTCATCCCTCCCAGGAAAGTATTTACCAAAAAAGGCAAAGGCGACCATCATAAGAAGAAAGAACCCTATGATGGCAACATCCGTACGCCAAAGTGCACGGTTACGTTTAAATGCGTTAGCAAAATTATGTAAAACACCCATGTGTCTATTGTAGCATGAGTCACCGTTCTTGAGATTAAGCAAAAGCACAAGGGGGCGCCACCTATCGGTGACACCCCCACGTACGCGTGCAAGGTTGTAGTAAGATTACTTCTTCAGCTACTACTTTGCCAGCTCAGCATCAATAACCGAGGCAAACTGTTCGTACGGTACCGCTCCTGAGACGAGCGTCCCATTGACGAAGGTCGCGGGTGTTCCCTGTACGCCGTATTGGGTTCCTTGAGTTGTGTCGTCCTGTACTTTTGACTGGTATTTGCCTGAGTCGAGACAACCATCAAACTGGCTCTGGTTCAACCCGAGGCCCCCGGCAGCACTCTTAAAGTTTTCTATGCTTAACGTGCCGGCCGCATTCATCTCAAAAAGCTTATCATGCATCTCCCAAAACTTACCTTGCTCTGCCGCGCATTCAGAGGCCTCTGCAGCCTTCTGCGCCAAGGGATGAAGTGATGTCAAGGGAAAGTGCCGATAGATAAGCCGTACATCATCTCCATATGTGTCGAGAATCCGCTGCGTAGTTGGATTAACCTGTTCACAGAATGGGCACTGAAAATCTGAATATTCCACTAATGTGACTTTCGCGTTTTCACCGCCGCGAATATAATCATCGTCGCGAATAGGAATGTCGACCACTGTTGGAGCAGCTGTGGGCGCAGCGGCAGTCGGGGCAGTATTTGTTGGGGCAACAGTGTTTGTAGTCGTCCCTGCAACTTTCCCGGTGTTTGAATTCTTAGAACCTACGCTGCCTCCCGTCCGAAGCATGGAGAAAGTCAGCATAAAACCTATGAAACTGATTGCGGCTATCCCTGAAACAAGTCCGAAGTAGAAGGTCATTTTCGATGAACCCTGGAATAAACCTTGTTCCGATTCTTGTGGCTGCGTACGTTCATGGTCCATATTGGCATGCCTGAGGTTAATGGGTAAGATTAGGTAAATACTAAATATCTACTACACATTGTAGTAGAACTGTAGGATCAGTCAAGAAAGTTATACACACCCTAAAATTATTTCCATCTCTTAAGAAGAAGGGAGTTTGCGACCACGGATACACTTGAGAGAGCCATAGCCGCACCGGCAATCTCAGGACGGAGTTGCCATCCAAAAATAGGGTAGAAAATTCCGGCAGCAATGGGAATCCCGGCAATATTGTAGATGAGCGCCCAAAAAAGGTTCTGAACTATCTTTCGGAAGGTTCTTCGTGAAAGTGTGATGGCATGGACAACGTCGCGAAGATCGTTCTTGACCAGCACGATTTGCCCGGTCTCGAGGGCCACATCTGTCCCCGACCCAATGGCGATCCCAAGATCTGCTGTCGCAAGCGCCGGAGCGTCGTTGATGCCATCGCCGACGAAAGCAACTCTTTTTCCCCGTCCCTGCAGCTTCTTCACTTCATTTGCTTTGTCTTCCGGGAGGACTTCCGCGAGAATATAGCTGATGCCGATTTGTCCGGCTACCGCATTGGCGGTGCGCTGGTTATCTCCTGTAATCATGGCAGTATGAATACCGAGCTTTTCAAGACTGCTGATCGCATCCGAAGCGTTGTCTTTCACCGTGTCGGCCACAGCAATCAATCCTGCCGCAGCATTTCCGATCCCGATGATCATGACGGTCTTGCCTTCATGCTCGAGACGTTCGAGGTCAGCATCAAGCTGCATAATATCGATATGCTCTCGATCGAAGAGTCGCCGGTTTCCTAGCATCACCCTCTGGCCGTCAATGTTGCCGACTACCCCATGGCCCGGTACTGCAGTAAAGTACTCGACCTCAGATAGGGTAAGCGCATCCTGTGCGGCGCGTGTAACGATCGCTTCTGCCAAAGGATGTTCTGATCGCTTCTCGACTGATGCAGCATACATCAATAGTGTGTGTTCATCTACCCCAGATGCCGTCACAATATTAGTCACGACTGGCTTGCCATTCGTCAATGTACCGGTCTTGTCGAACATAACAATATCGATCCTCCGCGCAGCTTCAAGCGCCTCGCCTCCTTTAATTAAAATACCCTTGGAGGCGCCTATGCCCGTGCCGGTGATGATTGCAGTGGGTGTAGCAAGGCCAAGGGCACAGGGGCAGGCGATAACCAAAACTGCGACAAATGCGAGCAAGCTTGGGACAAAAGGTTGGAGCGCAATAAAGTACCACGCAATAAACGTGATAAGTGCAATAGCAATGACGGCGGGAACAAAGTACGCCGAAACTCTGTCAGCAAACCGTTGAATGGGCGCTTTAGACGCTTGAGCATCTTCGACAAGTTTAATGATGCCTGCAAGTAACGTGTCTTTACCAACTTTTGTGGCCTTAAAAATGAATGTTCCGTGTTTGTTGATCGTCCCGCCTATGACAACAGATTCAACGATCTTTTCGGTGGGGATGCTCTCACCTGTTACCATTGATTCATCAACTGATGAGGCTCCTTCTTCGACGACGCCGTCAACGGGGATTTTTGTACCAGGCTTGACGCGAATTCGGTCACCGACGACAACATCGTTCAGGGAAATCTCAATCTCGCTGTTCCCACGAACCACGATAGCTGTCTTCGGGGCCAAGCCCATCAGCTTTTTGATCGCTTCTCCTGTTTTGCCCTTTGCCCGCGCTTCGAGCCATTTACCCAACAGAACAAACGCGATGAGAATACTGCCGATCTCAAAGTATACTTCTCCCGCCACAAGGCCGAGGACTACGATGATCGAATACACATACGCAGTTGATGTACCAATCGCAATGAGAGAATCCATGTTAGCCGTTCGGGCTTTCAGAGCGCCCCAGAAACCCCGATAAAATTGCCATCCCGCCCAAAACTGTATTGGCGTAGCAAAGAGAAACTGCAGCCATTCGCGATACGGAACGCTTTCAATAACTGGAAAAACTCGCATGCCCATGCTCAATACAAGGACAGGAAGTGAGAGCGCCACGCTTATGGCGAATTTACTTTTCAACTTTCGTATTTCATTCCTCCGGCTTTCTTCCTCACTTTGGCGAGATTCGTCGTTTTCCTTCAGCTCTTTCGCCCCATAGCCTACGGCTTCGACTCCTTTTACAAGGGCGCTGATGTTGGTAATGGAAGAATCATACACCACATGCGCTCGTTCCGTACCGTAATTCACTGAGGTTTGCTGGACACCACTGACACGTTTCAACCCACGTTCAATTAGCTGAGCGCAGCTTGCGCAATGCATTCCAGATACTGACAATAGTACGTTCTGATCGGCCATAAAGAATATGCAGTAAGCTAATCGTTATTCGACCACAATCTTCCCCTGATACATCCCCATATCGCATGTAAAAGGGATTTCCCCTGTTTCGGTAGGAGTAAACTCAACATCAGTCATGCCAAATGCCTTGAGATCCTTCCGAATCTTCATCCCCTCAAAGGTAACATACCGCGAACAATCCGCATGTTCTTGGCGGTTAAAGTGAAGGCGTACGGGAATCCCCGCTTTTACCGTAATGATGTTTGGATCGTATGCCCCTTTTACTAAGATGGTGATTTCTTGTACACCGCTATTCATTTCCGCTTTTTCCTGCTTCCTTTGGAACCGGAGCCAAAGAAAAAAAATTCCGAAAATACCCGCTGTAAGGACGATGCCGATAACTTGACGTGAATCCATGGCCGTCTTATGAAACTATAATCAACCTTCGCATGTTCAGGTGTTAAATGACATTAATCGTACCCCGAAACATCCCCATAGAGCATTGAAAAACAATGGAACCCTTCTCCTGTGCAACGAATTCAACCGTATCTTCTCCTGTTGTTTGTAGATTCTTAGTTATTCCAAGCTTTGGAATTGTGAACGACCGCGCGCATCCGTAGGTATTGTTTGTCACTAATTTCATTCGTACCCTCTGTCCTTGCTTAACAGTCACTTGGGAGGGAGAATATCCATTTGAAGCAACGTTGATGGTTACAGAGTCGGAAACGACGTCAACATCTTGATCTGTATCCCCCTGGTCTACGGTGGCATCTGCATTCAGGCCGCTCCCTAACCTCCACGCTATTCCGCCGCCGATGACGATGACCAGGCCGACAATAATCATTATATTAGTAAAAGACTTACTATCATCCGACTGTTTGCTATTTTGTCGTTTCATACTATAAGTACAAAATTAATTATTACTTACTAAACCAGGATTCCGGCTGAAAATCATTGAGCGCACGGTTGATATACACATTTGTCAAATACAGTTGATTCGTTATCATGAGAACTCCAATCAGCATCAAGAGTGCTGCGCTGACCATCGTGACCATTCTATGGTGCTTTTTAATAAACTGAGTGGCTTCGATTATTCTGCTGTAAAAAAGGGTAAACGTGAGAAGGGCAACTGCAAGACCAAGCGAGTAGAGGCTGAAATACGCGATACCGCTGCCAATATTCCCTGTCTGACTTACCAGCGCTACGACACCGAGGAGAAAGGGACCGATGCATGGAGTCCAGACAAAAGCGAACGTGGCACCAAAAAACAGGTTTCCGATAAACGTGCGCTGGTGTGGCTTCCAGTGAATCCGAGCTTCGCCGTTCATCCAGCGGAGAAATGATAGCGGATAAACAAAATTGAGTCCAAGGAGAAATACTACAGCCCCAGCAACTACTGCTATGATCTCCCGTGCGCTACCAATCGCCTCCGCAGCAACACCGATAAGCGCACCCAATGGAATAAAGATAAGAAAAAATCCGAGAACGAAACCAGTGGCATTTGAAAGAATTTGGCGGCGGAAAGTATGACTGTCATCGGTAGTTCGCAATTCCTCGGTACTCAACCCAGTAATGGTGGTGAGATACGCGGGGAGCAAAACGACGACGCAGGGAGAAATGATTGAAAGAACACCGTAGAAAAACGAAAAGAAAAATGGTATAGTGCTAATATCCATGCGCTAGGAAACTAGTTCACGTGCCTCATATCCTGTCTTTCTGATTTGGTCAAAAATCTTCTCTCTCGTAATCTTTCCGGGGTCGAAGACAATCTCGCCAGTGTTGTGCTGTTCGTTGATTTTCACCACTACGCCAATATCCTCGAGGTCCATGGTTATGAGCCGGCTACAAGATGCACAATGCATACCTGAAATAGTAATGTTCATTGTCTCCATATCATCTATTGCAAAAACACCGATCTCGGTCCCCAAACCATAAGGAG
This sequence comes from Parcubacteria group bacterium GW2011_GWA2_48_9, assembly GCA_001003705.1. GTDB lineage: Bacteria > Patescibacteriota > Patescibacteriia > UBA10025 > UBA10025 > UBA10025. The sequence continues at coordinate 116,979 of LCPQ01000001.1, forward strand.
TATCCCGGCAAGCACGACAGCAAAATTCAGTAAAGTATACGGCCAGAATCCATACGGGCGTACTTCCTGGCGCCCGTGTTTATGTTCCTTATATACCAGATAACTCATCCCAGCCAAAATCATCAGCGTCGCGACAAAAAAGATAGGCAGAAATATGGTGAGACGATCGGAGAACATCATCACCGCTGTCATTGCCCCCATAGTACCCCCCATCAAACCAGCCATCATACCTTCCATGATACCCATAATTCCACAGCAGGCACCTACCCATCCGCCTACGCCCATACCTATGATCATGCCAAAAACCGATCCAACAAACATGCCATTAGTAGTTCCAATGACAATACCAAGGAGTAATCCGGAAATCATTCCGATAGTCATACCGATCATCATACCTGTCATACAAGACACGGCTCCGCGAAAAGCGCGCAAGTGCCTGATTGCCCCGCCGGTAGCCACCACGGCAATTATGAGATAACCGATATACTGACCGTAGTTTCCCCAGAATGATTCAACATTCCAGAAGAAAACGAAGTAAGTAAAATATGCGAGAGCTGCGACAACCACAAGTGTCCCCAGAGTGGATTTAATCACATTCTTTTCAAATGTGTACGCGGCTGGATCTTTGAAAAAAGATTGTTTGACGCGTCGCACTCGCTCGGACAATGATTCCCCACTGTCCCGGTCTTGCACAGACGTCTCAGACGCACTATAACCGACATTGGCGATAGCTTCACGTACCTTTGAGAAGGGTACAATTGCCGGGTCATAACGAAGCTCAACGCGCTCACTTGTATACCGAATATCCTCCACCTCAACACCTATCCGCCCGAGAGCTTTTGTAATAGTTTTCTCACATGCATCGCAATGCATCCCCTGTATCCAAATGTCTTTGACGATTGTTTCGGTCATAGTTATTAAGTTTATTGAGCTTTTGACTGCACTTCCTCGCAGGTCGTCGCATGCCCCGAGGGGTCTGTTATGCATGTCTTATTTTCGGGCATATTTAAAAGAAGCTGCGGAATAATCCCTGGACATACGGTCGACTGGGACATAAGATGCGCCGCCGTACCATCGACCGGCATTTGTGGGGCAGCAGAGATGGAGTGGGAAAAAACTATTGAACCCATAAAAAACAACAGAGCTACAAGTGGGATAATGACAGCGACCCGCGTATGTGGGTAAAACTGTCTATTAATAATTCGCTCAATACGGTCATTAATAGCGGAAAAAGCGGGGATGGTGGCTGGAATCATTGTTTCACGGACTTTCAACGCCTTTACGAGCGCCCTACCCAGAAAATGATCCGTGCCCTGTTGTCGAATAGCTGCTTCATCAGCAGAAATTTCCAATAACGTTTTAATATATTCAGCGAACTTCGCGATCCCAGGGATAAACCAGAATACCTTTGTAAAAAAATGTACAATGAGAAGTCGGCTAGTGTCCCGCTTTATGCAATGGTGTTCTTCATGCAGAAGAACTCCGAGAAGTTCGCCATCGTTGAGCATTTCTATCATACCCCTACTGATATAGATAGTCGGGTGCGAAAAACCGGCACTTACAACGTAAGAACGGGAATCATCAATTTCAAGGACTGGAAATCCTACCCGTTCAGTAATTTTCTGAAGTCTCATGCTCATGTTCTTACTAGTTTTAGAGCGGAGTGAACGAATATAATTTGCAGTCCGGATAAACGTCACAGCTAGTAAAATAACCGCCACGAAGAAAAACACACTTACTGCACCCAACAGGGCAATATTGATTGAGCTCAATACGACGTCTTTGCCCGTCAATCCCGCTATAAGCTGGCTGCAGGCATGAACGAATTCAGCAAGTACAACACCAACAAACCCTGAAATATGAGGGATAAGGTTAAGTGCGAGCACGAGAGCGCCTAAGACAAGCCCAAGGCCGCTTAATGCAAAAAGAGAGAACTGCCGACCGCTTGTTTGATCAGATACGTTCATTGCTTTTCTCCCTAATTTTCTTTTCGAGAAGCTCGAGTTTTTTCGGGTCTACCTTATCAAGCGTCTTGACAAACTCAGCGATGGCCACATCACCACACTCGGATATAAGCTTCTTGATGATATCGCCGGAAGCACGAGAAAAAAAAGATTCGCGTTTTTGCGCCGCTGAGTACTCAAAAGCGCCAGTGTGATCCTTTCGATTCAAGAGTCGCTTCTCCGCGAGGCGGTACATAACCGTCATAACGGTGGTATATGCTATGTGTCGCTTCTTCCGAAGAATTTTCACAACATCGCGCACCGTAACGGTACCCCGCTCCCAGATAATTTCCATAATTTGTTTTTCAAGCTCTCCGAGTAGGTAGAATGAGTGTTTTGTCATAACTAGGGTGGATAATCTCTACTACGAAATGTAGTATCTCTGAATAAAGGTGTCAAGAGGTGCTTATCGATTTGGCTCAAGGGCGTCCTGCCTGTCGGCAGACAGGGATCAGGTCCCTACCGGTTCATGCTGAATACGTCGATATGCTGTGACGTTCGTGATCAAGATGCCAAGATAAAAAAGCAACCCATATACGCAAGCGGGTAAACCGGTAAAGGTAAGTTTGAGAATCCAAACCTCGTACACAATTAGAGTTGATGAAAAAAGTGTTCCAACGACACCGAGAATAATTAGCGCTTTGATCATGCTCTTCTTCGGTTTTCCCGCTAATGCTGCGGCTGACAGGAGAAATACCGTGAAGAACATTGCAAAACCGTATACACAGGTGGGTAAACCGAAAATAAGTACCTTAGCTGGACCGCCGCACGAAACTAACCAATTCAAAGGACCTTGGTGACAACTAGGACCGATAAGATTCCAATAAGTTAAATACCCCGAGAGTAAACTCCCGGCAAATGCAAAAGTGAGGCTGACGATAGCTAGTTTACGATTACTTGTCATCATAGACTCATGTGGTTAACAAGAACTTACTACTAAATATACCGGACAGCCCGTTTTTCAAATGCAGTTTTACAGCCAGAGGCGCAAAAGTAATATTCGCTCCGCTTATACCAAGAAGATAGAACAGCAGTCTCAGGAGAGAGTTTCATGCCGCATACAGGATCAATAACGCGCGGTATAGCAGCTTTTTGGCTTATTCGGCTCCATGGTTGAGACTTTTTCTGGTCAACGAGAATTCCGTGGATGGCATCAAAGGCTTTTGCCACATTATGATGTGCCAGGCAGTACGTCATTTCACGTCCCTCTCGCTTAGGAAGAACCAGGCGTTCTTGCCGCAACACCTGCAAATGCTGGCTGACGTTTGATTGCGCCATTCCGGTCATTCGCTGTATATCGGTTACCGTCAACGAATGGCTGCGCAAAAGCTGTATAATTTCCAGGCGTTTGGGGTTGGCAAGCGCTTGAAAAATGCCGCTGTCTTGTTTAAATGCGTCGTTATACATATTCAATAAGCTGAATATATCAAATCAGTTTATTCTGTCAACACGCGGTTATCCACAGCTACATCAACAACAAAAACCGTATACATACGTACGGACGTCAATAAGTTTATTTAATGTACCTCTTCCTCCAGAACTCGGATTCGGTTCTGGGCGCCACGCACGCTCGCGGCTTCGAATCCAAGCTGCGTTACCAAAAAACCTTATCATCTTGCACAATGTTTGCTTGATTAACCTCGTCTATTCCCTTTCTCCGGGACTTGGATTCGAACCAAGATACCAGGCTTCAAAGGCCTGTGTCCTACCATTAGACGATCCCGGAATACACTAAAACAACTGGCCTATGCACGCACAGTATACGGATTCAGCTATACAGTGTAAAGACTATACTTTGAGATACTTCCCTACTGCGACTGCCGAACTGATCACGCTTAACCCCATAGCTATGACAAGCTGTAGAAGCATGATTGAAAGCAAGTGCGACGTGAAATACTGCAAGAGATTGAAATCATAGCCCTCAAAGAGTGTAGCAATGTAAGGAGAGACTACATGCACAAAAGGATACAGAAGTGCCATGGAAAACAGTACTGCTATGAACGCGTAGAGAATACTTTCTAATACAAACGGGAATCGGATGAACCAGTTCGATGCGCCAACAAGTTTCATAATACCTATCTCCTCACGATGCGTGTAAATCGTAATACGAATAGTGTTGAATATAATAAGTATACTGATTAAAACAAATACACCCGTTACGAGCATTCCGATACGCTGCACCCTCGAAGCGATATCTGAAAGCCGGTCGGTGATCACCTGATTATCATCGAAATTACTGTTTTCAATTAACTCCGCATAATCAGGGTCTTCGAGCATTTCGAGAATCAACGGGTAGTCTTCGATATTTTTCGCCTTTATCACGAGTGTCGCACCGAGCGGGTTCTCCTCAAGTTCATCAAGTGACTGGATAATCTCCGGATCATTTACGTGCCGCTCGCGAAAACGACGTTCAGCCTCTTCTTTTGAAACAAGGGTTACATTGTCGACGCTTCGTAATGACTCGAAACGATATTGAATATTCTGGATCTCTTGCTGGTCGACATCAGGGTTAAAGTACACTGATACGTCAATCTTATTTTCAATAGATGATACCACTTCGCGTGCAACGACATTTACTCCGCCAACCATGCTCACAGAGAATAAGGTGAGTACGAGAATGATCACCGTTACCACGGAAAGCCAAATGTTTCGCCAGAAACCCTGAAGGGCAAAATGGAAAGCTCGAATGAGTGAAGTTACAATCATATGGTTTTACAAAAGGTATCTTCCGGTTTTCTGGTCGGAGATTACCATGCCCTGGTCTATCGTCACGACTCGCTTATGGAGCATATTCACAATTTCCCGGTTATGAGTTACGAGCACAATTGTTGTTCCAAACTCGTTTATCTTCCGAAGAAGTTCGATAATATCATGGGCGTTGATTGCATCCAGATTACCTGTCGGTTCATCAGCGACGAGGATCTTTGGGCGATGAACGAGTGCTCTGGCGATGACCGCTCGTTGCTGCTCGCCGCCGGATACCTCACGCGGAAAACGGTCCATTTTTCCTTCGAGTCCGACTATCTTTAGCACCTGTGGAACTATGGTTGCTATGCGTTTTCGTTGCATACCAGCTACCTCCAGCGCAAACGCGACATTCTCAAAAAGCGTCTTGCGGGGCAGAAGTTTAAAATCCTGGAAAACTACGCCTATTTGGCGTCGTAAGATTGGAATTTCTCCCGCCTTAATATTGGTGATATCCCAATCTCCAATAACAACTTTTCCTCGTGTAGGTCGCTGCTCTGCGATAATTAACTTCGCCAAGGTTGTCTTTCCGGTTCCCGATTGGCCAACAATTGATACAAATTCCCCGGGCTGTATCACCAGATCCACATCCTTCAACGCCGTAACATTAGGCGGATAGATTTTCGACACTCCACGAAAGGAGATCATCGATGACGATTTTTCTTTTCTTACTTCGTTACTCATAACGTAATGCATTGATTGGCTGCATGCGGGCAGCCCTGACAGCCGGTGCAACTCCAAAGAATGTTCCAACTGCTACCGAAAATCCAACGGCGAGGGTGATAGACTGGAGATCTATCACAGGGGCAATACCGACCTGAGCATTCAAGATGAAGCTGGCCACCCACGCAAGTGTAAGTCCGACTGCACCTCCGAAAAAACTGATAATAATGCTTTCAATAAGGAACTGTGCCAAAATGTTTCCACTCGATGCGCCGACAGCCTTTCGTAACCCTATCTCACGAGTACGCTCTGTCACAGAGACAAGCATAATATTCATTATACCAATTCCACCTACTATGAGCGAGATGGCTGCAATCCCGGCGAGCATATTTGTTAAAATGCCCAATATCGAGTCAATGAGTTTTAAAAAGTCATCCTGTGTGAGTACTGAAAAATCCTTTACGCCATCGTGGTTTTTTAACAGCATTTCCTCGATTGCCTGTTTCTCACTTGTCACAAAGTTTGAATCGCCGATGGTTATGATAATTCGATGAATCTCATTCGAGTCGGATATCTCTTGGGCCGTGGTGAGAGGGATAAGTACGGCCTGCGAGTATTCGGGTCCACTGATGATAGAACCGGTTTCTCGTGCCTCGCGCCATCCAATTACTTCGAAAGTTTCTTTTCCAATTAAAATACTCTGCCCGATTGGATCCTCTTCACCGTAGAGCGATTTTTTGACAGCGCCAAAGATGACAGCAACGCGAGCAGCTGTGTCATAATCTTTCTGTGAAAGCGATCTCCCCTCTTTTCGATCCGTCTCGACGCCCACCAAAAAGCTTTCCTCAATGTTTGGTGTCGTCCCCATTGTTAATGCCCCTGGAGCGAAATTTTGTCCTCGTCGAACGGGTTGGGACAATATCATAATTGGGGTTACCTCATCTAAACGTTCTCGGGACTCAATATCAGCTAGATCTTCCTCCGTGATTGTAGACGAGCCAACAATGCCAGTTGGGAGCGTGCCAGAATCGATCTGACCGGGGAGTACGAATAAAAGATTTGAACCGATTGATTCTATTTGGTCTTTCACTTCCTCTTTGACTCCAGCCCCGAGCCCGATAAGAACAACAATTGAGAACACCCCAATGATGATTCCGAGCATTGTGAGAAGCGAACGAATCTTCTTTGACCATATCGAGCGAAATGCTATTCGGATGGTTTCAATGATCATTGTCATACGACTTTTCCGTCTTCAAGGTACACAGTTCTTTGAGCCCGTTTCGCAACTGCCGCGTCGTGAGTGACGACGATGACTGTCGCTCCAGATTGGTTTAGTCTTTGGAGAACGTCCATGATCTCTTGCCCGCTCCGAGAATCAAGATTACCTGTGGGCTCGTCGGCAAGTACGAGTGTTGGCTTGTGAACAATTGCACGAGCAATGGCAACTCGCTGTTGTTGTCCTCCTGAAAGTTGTGCAGAAGTATAGCGCACCCTATCACCCAAACCTACTTGGTGAAGGACGTCCACTGCACGCTTCGTACGCTCATTTTTACCGATACCTTGATATATCAGAGGTAGCTCAACATTGGCAATGCTCGAAGTGCGGGGCAAAAGATTGAACGTCTGAAAAATGAAACCGATCTTTGTACGACGTATGCTGACAAGTTGCTTGCTTGTCTTTGTAGAGATGTCATCACCATCGAAGTAATAATGTCCTGACGAAGGCACATCGAGACAACCAATGATGTGCATAAGGGTCGACTTACCCGACCCAGATACGCCCATGATCGCCACAAACTCGCCCGCATCAATTGTCAGGCTAATATCATCGAGAGCAACCGTTTCATACGGTTGACCCTCGTCATACACTTTTCTCACATGTTCAGCATGAATCAAGCTCATCAGGTGATACCTTATAGAATCTTATACGCATGGTCGATAAGCGCGTTCATTTCACGATACCGCGTCGCGTCGTCCTGGGACCCGAGAATCACCGCAAGCACCTCGCGGCCTGTTGGCCTGTCATACACTCTTGCAACCAGCGTATAGAGCGCTTCATCGGTGTAGCCGGTTTTCGTTCCTGTTACATACCATGACGTATCTATCATCTTATTACGATTCGTAATTGTGTGCGGAATTTTCGTGTTCAGCGTGGTAAATGTGTACGCTGGTATTGTGGTCGCAGTCAGTAAATCAAAACTTTTTAATGCCTGACGTGCCATCATTGCATACTCGCGAGCTGTACTCACATCATGTTCGGATAACCCAGTAACATCATCAAATGAAGTAAACGTTGTACCCCATGATTTTGCACGAGCGTTCATTCGTGATACAAAATCATTCCTGGAGAGTCCGGTCGACCTGACAAGCGTGTTCGTGGCATTATTTGCCGAGCCGGTAAGTGAAGTATAAAAAGCGTCCTTAACCGTCATAGTCTCGCCCGCGGATACCTGTAATCGTGACCCGATGGCATTATCTTCCGATTGATACGTCACTATGCGATCCCATGGTAAGCTAAATTGCAAAAATACTGAAGCAGTAACCAACTTCGTTAGGCTCGCGATGGGGAGTACTACATCAGGGTTTTTTTCATACAGCATGCGGCCTGTTTTTGCGTCGATTAGCATTGCTGCTTTAGAGGAAATTACCGGAGGAATTACCTGCGGCTGCTGTGTCGAGACTCCAAGGACAACTGGTCGGTAAGGCGTTACACGAACCGGAATTGTCCCACGGGACAAGGGTGCGAGTGCCATAAATGCACTACGCGAAATATCCACTATTCGTTCAGGATATCGTTGCCCATCTGGACCATAATCACGAACCGTAACGACAACCGATGCTCCTGTTTCAAGATTTTCAATTCGTAATTGAGTGCCAAACGAATACTCACGACTTGCCGCGACCATTTCACCTCGGTAGTTCGGATGCTCATAGTAGCTGGAACGTCCCTCTTGCATGACATTCTCCTCGAAAACAGCTACTGGTGAAAAAGGTAAATGGGTAATTGCCCGTACATACTTATTTGTGAAATCTGTCGTTGACGGGAGCGGCACCCATGCCTTTAAAATATCATTGTAATATTTAATAACCTTTCTCTTGGTATTGTCTCCTGTATATCTGATTGCGAGTGTATATGGTTTGGCTAAAATGAGCGGATCTTTGGGATTATCGATTCGCAAGAAATTGAATTGGTAAAAATTGCTGACGACATTTTCCCCACTTGGCACGGGTCGTACAGTTGAGCTAAATTCACGTATACGTAATGTAGCTGGTACCTGAAGCACTCCCGGCCATACTCCAACAAGAAAATTATCATCAGAAGTCCTCGCGGTGTATCCACGCACAATAGCTTCGGAGGAAAAACGAAGAAACACCTCATCGGTAATCGTTGCAGCGTGACTTACTGGATAATACAAACCGCAGCTACCAAAAATTGTAAGCAGTACGGAAAGACCTATTAAATATTTTCTGAATCGCGAAGCCATGTTCCTTGACGTAGAGTGTGAAATTGGTATATTTTGATAACCATTATGTGCGGGTATCGTATAGCGGTAGTACGCGACCTTCCCAAGGTTGAAGTACGGGTCCGACTCCCGTTACCCGCTGTGCCGGCGTAGCTCAGCTGGTAGAGCAATGCTTTCGTAAAGCAGAGGTCGGAGGTTCGAATCCTCTCGCCGGCTCCAAGGAGCCTGGAAAATCATCTAATACCTACAAGTGCAGCGGGAGACGGTCTAGACGCAGATTCGAAGGGCGCGACTGGTGGAGCGCCCCGGACACGAATTCTCTCGCCGGCTCCAGGCAAACGGAATAACCACCTAATTTTTCAAGTGCAACGGTGCAGTCTTAATGCTGATTCGAACGAATCCCTGCCTGTCGGTACGTATAGAAAGGGCCATTTTTGTACCCCACATTTTTTTGTAGAGTAAGGACCAAACAACGACTCGAAGCTATTAAGTACTCCGCTTCTGTACAGTAGTCATCGCCAACATGCTTATCATGATGGGGCAACTTGCGACGCTGAATCTGTTTCACACGTCTCTCCATCGGCCAACGCGCGCGAACAAGAAGCCTCCCAGAAAAGTCCTGTCAAGTATATATGCACTTTTTCGGAGCCAGCAAATTCATTAATCGTATCGCTGAGTTGGGGGCCAAGGATAAGGATGTGTCGGGCCCGTACTGTCTCCCCTGCACTGCCATCTTCTGCAGCTGGTAACCGTTCTTCGACCTTAATGACGTGGTAACCGAATTCTGTTGTCACAATGTCCGAAACTTCACCTGGATCAAGTGTAAAGGCCGCTTCCTCAAATGGCCGTACCATCTGACCCCGTTCAAAATACCCGAGATCGCCGCCGACTTCAGCTGTCGAGTCTTCACTAAACTCTTTCGCAATATCTTCAAATGACTTATCGCCAGCTTTTACATTATCTAAAACCTCTTGAGCCAGCTTGTATTCCTCAGACGAAGGTACCCCCGCCGTCATTAACTGCTCCTGTAGCTTAGTACGCAAAATGTATGACCGAAGAACCTCTTGCTTAAATTGGTCTTCCGTCCATCCGTATAAGTCTTGGAGTGTCCTCGTCACTTCTTCCTGGCTTGTTGCATTTGCAATTATTTTCTGAAATTCGTCATTAATCCCACTATCTGTCACTGTAACGCCTCGCTGGGTCGCTAATGTATCAACGATATAGTCTTCAACCATCTTGTTCAGAACGAGTTTTTCAATCAATGAGCGTTCAGGCATTTTCGCATAGTCAGGATATAATTCAGCCTGTTTCTGGTAGTAGCGGGTCAGCGCATCTGAGTCGTGATAAAAATCCTCCATTGTGAGAAGATGTGTTCCCACGGTGATAGCCGGGTAGGGAAGAACGCCGGCGATGCTATCTGCTACCGTGTTATGCCATCGTGCCCTATAAAAACCCAACCCCATCACGATCAGAAAAACTGCGACGACTAATACGGCTCCTCCTGCAATAACAAAAGTCAATAATCGTTTTCGGTGTGGTGAGGGTAGTTGTGCTGATACGGGAAGCGGTTCGTTCTGTTGGATTGTCGTATCCTTTGATTTCACCATCTGCTCAGGTGCTGGTTCACCAATTGCAGTTAATACGTCAGATCGTGCATCGACGGCACCTTCCTGATGTTCTTTCTGCTCCGAAAGCGGTATATCTGAAATATGCGGTTGTTTTCGTACTCGCGATGATTTAGATTCTTGCCGAGATTCTGGTTTTTTTTGCATAGTATGTGATAATTTTTTATGAAGATCGCGTTCCAAAGAAGTATTGCCACCATCGTCGAGTATTACTCCCCCGTCCCTGCTCGTTAGAGGTTAGATCGCCGTTGCTTGAGCGTTCTACAACTTGCCCCTCCGGCAATAATACAACCGACTCCCCCTCCTTCCTGAGATTTAAGCGTTGCCGGGCTTCCTCCTCCTTGAATGTGTCGCTCTGAAAATAACCGATTAAACGTTTTAAATCTAAACTACTTTGTTCAAGTTCCTCAAACTCGGCTCGAAGTTGGTTAACCTCGCGTTCAATCGCATACCGCTGTCCGACTTGCTTACCGAGAGCAACACCGACAAGGATAAGAACTAATATCTCTATGCTTAAAAACAGTCTTGAACGGAGGAGGCCATTGATCGAATGATCGGTGTGTTCTTTTCGCATACGCAAAAACAAAAGGGTACATGTACACTAGCACAATCGACACACTTGGTCAAACCTTCATTCTGCGGGGAATTGTTCACCTATAGCTGCACAATTGATTGAGGATGAGTTCATTCTATATTGACGTATTCGTGATTTTTTCGCTCTTCAAAAAACAAAGAATTGCCAATCAGTATTGACACGCACCATTCGGGTCACCCTACGCCAACACACCGATGCCCTTACGAATTCTACGAATTATTCGGCGTTTACGTATTGTTTTTCTGCGAATTATTTTCTTTTTTATTTTTTTTCGCATCACATGCCACCTCCTTTTTTTGGCGTGCTATCGTCTTCTGGGAGTTTCAAATCAATATCGGACACTTTCGACGCAAACGAGGGAATGTAACTTATCTTCCATTGGCTCATAGGTGTTAGCATTGGCAGGTCGGCAAGGCCGATCTTCCCCATGTAAAGATTGTGAAGACCGTCATATCCTTGATCAGCAAAAAACGCGGATACTTTTTTGAAGCCGGTGTAATAGACACGATCTTTCGTAAATGACGCGTGAACGGCCGTATCGATGAGTCCGCGTTTTACCTTTACACAAACACGCCATGCTGTCTCTCGATCTATGGCATACGTCTGAAGAAGATAATGAAACAGCTCTACAAAACCCATTTCTTTAGCGTACCAAATCGAAACAACATTTAGTGCAGACCAAACGTCTTTTTCACCGAGAGGCATTCCTAACTGGCGCTGATGGAGAAGAGCTAACCCTTCCTCGGTTTCAAGATACCCAGCAGTACCTTGCTCGAAAATACGATACAACTGGAGAGAGCCATTCTCTTTTCTAAAAATATGCGTCTCAATTTCATGCGCAATGAGACTTTGAATACGGTTTTCCGTAAACTGAGCGGCTTTCCTCACGAAAATTGCCCCCCGTTTATTTACTTGCATATCAGCGGTGGCTTCTTGCTGGAGTATTACTTTCCATCCTGTTAAATGATGGCGCTTAAGTGACTCTTCTAGTCTTTTAACGACTTGGGAAATGGTGAGGCGCTGACTTGTATCTGGGTTCGTTCGATGATGGAGTATATACGCATGCGCTTCAGCATACTCCTCTTCACTGACATCGCCGTACAATTTGCGTGAAAATTCCATCATTTTCTCTGTTCCACGTGTCTCGATCAGTGAGAGCCGGATTGCGAGCTCATCCATTTTAGCGCGCATGAGGTCGGCAAGCTGGTGATCAAAATCCCTCCGAAGCTTACCGAGTTCCTTGCGCAAAGCCGGGATATCTATATCTAAAGTCTTATAGGTGAAGACTGGCGAGGCTGTAGGATGCTTAAGAAAAAGGTTCTTTGCCTGTTCGAGATTCAAGGGTTTTAAAATCGCGAGAAAATGAATTTGAGTAGATATTTCAGCCAGTTTTCTGTCAACATTTTGTAGAATTTTCGTATCACGACTGGCTCCAGGGGTACGGGTAACAGCCGCTTCCGTACCTGTGAGGTCAATGAGAAACCCTGGCAAATCTTTCCCGGCAATAACAACATGATATTGATCGATGGGCTTCGGTGAAACACGAAACGGCACTTTAATTTTTTGATTCCGTATTTCGAGGTCGAGCAGCTTTTCTTTAGGATCGACACCAACTGATTCATCGAGTTCCGTTATCATTGCGTGCGGATCGATTTTAGCTATCACATGCTCTTTACGCGCTGTCGGTAAACGCACGGGTTCATAGAGTCCTATGACTGGCTTAGCGAGGGAAGTGCTGCGGCGAGATGAAATCTTCCTTGAAAAAAGTGTTTTAGCGATCTCAATCCCCTGCTCTGGTGAAATAACCTTCAGGTCGGCAACCTTTTCGAGTCGTGAACGCAAGAATACACGATTAGCTACCTGTGCCGATAACCCTGCTCTGGCGTTTAGCTCAACTACTTTCACCCCCCGATTCGTAATTGCTAAATCCGCAGCCAGGTACCCAATGGAACTATGTTTTTGGCAACGTGCGGCGTTTAATAAAACGTCTTCCCATTCTGGAATCTGCAGTGAATTGACCCGTTCGCCATTCGGTAGCCGAGTGATGAAACGATTATTTTTAACCCCATATGTTGTCTTTCCGGTTCCAAGGTCGATGCCTAGCCCTATGGCCCCAAGGTGAAGATTAGCTTTTCCTTTCGACTCATGTGTGGGGAGTCGCAACATAGCCAATACGGGAACTAAGTTAAAGACAATAACACGGACATCGGGAAGCCCGAACTCAGCAAATTTCCTGAAATAATCATGCGGGATGAGCCGTTCCTCTATGATTACTTCGTCACGCAGTCCCGATATAGCATACTTTCCGTCAAGAATAGCTACCATATGTCTGAATAGCTCATCCCATACCCATCGTTCTCCTCCCACACTGGCGTAGGTGTTATCCTTTTTTCCAGTAATTACTATGATGCCTTCGCCGCCGAAACCGTGATTGGGTTTAATCACGAAAGTCTGTGGTAAGCTCGCGGGCTTAAAATGTTTAAGTTCCTCGTAAGTCCGTATTGCCGAGAAAACTTTCGCTACGCCTATGTTACGAGATGACAAAAAATGCTTCGTGTACAGCTTATTGTCTGCAAAACGCTTGTCAGAACTTGAATTATACCGCGAAATATAGAGCAGGTTCCGCGCGTTAATGCCGAGAATGCCTTTTGCCTTGCCAAAAATCGACATTGGCTACTCCTCCTGTCCCTCACGGAATAAATGTCTGAACCGGAAATACTCACCCAATCGCAAACCAGTAAACTTACCAAGCACGACGATAAGCAGCAACGGGATCAATACAAGCTCCGGAGCTGATGTGAGTAAATCTACGAATGCGGGCCACACGACGAAATAGTAGGCAGCCGCCGAAACAAGAATAGTCCTCAGCACACCGAGTAATGCAGACTTCAGTCCTTCTTCGGACTGTGCTGATAAAAATTTTTCCGTCACCGTAGACATCACCAACATGGGAAAGATGGCTAATGAAATGGCTATGGAACTTTCGTAGTTGAGCAAAAACCAGATAACCGCGAGAAACGATAAGGCAACTGACGAGAGCACCAGCGCGGCTCGCGGAATGAAAAGCAGGTTTATTTTGTTTAATGCCCACCGGAGAAGCCAAGCAGCTACGACAACGAGGATCAATGTTGCCATCCCAAAATTAATGCCAAGAGTGAGGAATGAGACCGCAATCATGGCAGGCGTAAATACACCAAAAGCAGACAATCCAAATACTTGTCTGGCAAATGCAATGATAAACGCAATAAACGGAAATGCCAGTATCAGGTAAATTGTATTCGACGGGACCCCTCGGGATACGAAATTTGTCACCAAATGTGAGAGAACAAATACATCCGACTTATCACTTCTTTCGTCGATAATGCGAAATTCAATAGCGCGGTTGCTCAGCTCTGTCGTGACGTCAGAAAAAGCATTGGACTCGAAAATGGGATTCAATGCTTCACGCCTAGTTAATAAAATATAAGCCGGATGAATTACGTTAAACGATTGGAGAGCGATCTGAGCACTAATATCCATATTTTCATCTGTGATATGTGCATAAAAACGTTGAGCAAGGGCGCTCTTACGTTCTTCTCCCTCGAGACTCCTCCAGTACCGAGAAAATGCCTGGAGACCTGTCGAAGATTTCATATAAAAAAGAAGTCCGTCCGCAGAATCAATAAACTCGTTTTCCTCACTGATAAGCTTCACGAGCGATTCCTCGGTCAGAAAACCTGTCTCCTCTTCTTGGACAGCAATGACGTGCAGAAATACACCGTTATCGGCTGCTTGCTCAACGATGAGGTCTAATCCGCTTTCCTTGTCTTTGTCAGTCACCAGCAAGGCCTTTCGGTCGTAGGCGAACACGATCTTGTTGGCTCGTACTTGCTGGTCACCTTGGGTAACCGTCAATGTCACTTCGTGACGTCCCTTTTTTTCAAATGAACGAATCAGCTCTTTACCTGTTTTTTGAACGCTTGAGTCTGAGAACGACCAGCGATACTGGGCGGCAGGCGCAGGCTCGGAAAGAAGGATTGATTCACCCGCGTCAAAAAGAACGGACTTGTTCAACTGAACAAAGTCTTCCGATGTAATAATGGGGATGATTTCCGCCTGCTCAGCGTCAGTCTCTTGCGCGAGCGCACTCACCGGAAAAATCAGAAAACCGAGAACCACGGTAAAAAACAAGGAATATTTCATATTTTTCAATACGTTGAAACAGTACCCTTCAGCATAGTGAACACCTGATATTAACGCAAATCCCTGTCAGCAGCTAGAAGAACTCCTAACAGTGTGGCGTGCCACTCTCGGTAAAATCGTTCCCACTTTTTGTGTGGAACACCAGGCTGGTCATTAATCTCAAATAAAAATGGTTTAGACCCTTCATAACCGACATCCACAGAATAGACGCGGTGACCATATTTTTTGAAACGCTTGTCTACAAGATTTGCGATGTGGCGTGCCGTACGTGGAAGTCTTCGTGGCGAAAATTCATGCAGGGATCCGCCACGTGCAACATTGGCGAGTAACGAACCGTGTCTAGGCACCCGAATATAGCACTGCACAAGTTTGCCATCCATTATTGTCATGCGAACGTCATGATATGACGGCGTCAACCCCGGCACGCCTTGGGAAGTGTCAATAAATTCTTCCAGCAGCCCGTTAAACCGTCGTAGGCTCGTCATGAGTTTGTCCTTTTCCTTAATGATAATCCCTTGTCCCGCGAACCCATCGACTGGCTTAAACACCGCCTTTTGTGACTGTATCTTTTTCAGCGCTCGAAGAAATTGCGGCCGAGAATAAATTCGATAGCCACGCTTCATCAGTTTTGGGAAAATTTTATGCGTAAGATCCTTATACCGTGAGATACGATGCAACTCACTGACATTGATAATTGCCCAGTGTGCTCCTCCGTCGGCAACTAACCGTCCTTTGTTGTACACGACTCGCGCAGCAATCCGCCCATGGTGCCGTACGAAGTTTGAACCGTTCCATCGAAACCCTCCCGTAAAAACGCCGTCTCCGCGGTACTTCGACATACCTCGAATTATGAAGATAGCGAAACGTTTTTCAGCGACTTTAAAAAAATCACGATATGACTCTAAATAATCCTTACTGCTGAAAGGGTATGACATAAGTTTCCCCTCCTTAAAAAGGACTACTAAGTTCGACTTCCCGTCCGTCTTTCTTTCAAGCATACTTGTAACATTATATACAAAAAAAATCTCCTACCACGAAGGGTACTGACAAACGATACGACGGTCAAGTATCATACCCTTTTGAGCTGGTACTCCCACCCGGGCTGCCATGACCATGGCGCAGTAACGACCGTATCGAGTGAAACTCCCTGAATCAAGTGTTGAAGGCCGTACTGTGTGGCACGATGCCCAATAATAAGGACTTTTTTATCGTCAAAATTATTCAGTAGGTCTTCGAGAAAACTTTTTATTCGAGCAGATACCTCCTCATAACTCTCTCCGTTTGGAAACGGCGAGTGAACATACTGATTTTTTATCGCTTCAACCTCTGAGCTCGGACGGCGGGTCAAATCTCCATAGTCGCATTCTTGCAATCGTGCATCATTAAAAATCGGTGAGTGAGTTTCACCAAAAGCAACCTGCGCAGTTTTCCATGAACGCCGTAAATCAGAACAAAAAATTGCATCAAATCGTTCATGTGATCTGCGGCGACCGAGCTCCTTGGCTTCCCGCTCTCCTCGCGGCGAAAGACCGACATCGTATAAACCCGACGAGAGTCCAGCCTCATTATCAAAAGTGGTCCCATGGGATTCAAAAATGATGGTAACCATGCGTCGTTAGTACCTGTGTAAGAATATTTGCCGAATCCGTCAACGATCCCTCCATATTCATTTTAAAATACTCTACCTTATATTTTGAAAATAAACCGATGTGTTCTGCGGGAAAGACCCTCGCAATTCGCGATAACATTGCTTCGTGGTCATACGGATCGCCGCGCTCATCAAGCCTTCTTTTGCACGTTTCTTCGGATGCCTCGCAGAAAATCGCTACTACATGGAACCTGTCAGAAGCCCCTCTTAATTTCAAAGTATTCATCTCGGCATGGCCAGTACCAAGCTCGAGGATACAAGGGCCCTTCAGTGAAGAAATGTAATTGTACATGTCCTCATACCCTCTTGCTGTGTCGATCTCTGGGACGTGTCCCTGTACACGGTATGAACGGACAAAAGGTTTCACATCAATAACCTCAGCCCCGGGGAAGACGTGCCGAATTAGGGTGGTCTTGCCTATAGCGGGCTTGCCAATAAAAACAAGCAATAATGGCAATAAACTCATAGGCTGTTGGTTTAGTACACCAGGATTCGACAGTCGCTCCTCACACGCTATTAAAAGTAGAGAGCACTAGCCGTGCTGCCCCCTCATTGAATCTAAATAACCAGTATGTAATCATCAGTGGCTTCGTGCATGAAAATTTCTTTTGTTCAGTTGAAAAACGCAGCATTGCATGAGTGTGTAGATATTTATATTGAATCTACAACCTCACATAAAAATTTCATTTCATCAGAATGGAATTCTTCTTTAGTAATTTGCGACGACGCGTAAAGCGCGTTCAACGGTTTGTGCTTCTTGCCGCGCTGGTATTTCTGTGGGTAATTGCTCTCGATGCTTCCGTTCGGAAGAATGAAAATATTAGCACGTTTAAGCTTGTTGATTAGTGAATCGCCCACCCTCAACGATTTACCTTTACCTAATTTCTGGAGTAACTGGATACCGGCGTCGAACAATGCATCACGGTCAAGCATGATTACATAAGGAATGTGAAAAATTTCAAGCAACTCGGCATAGACATCGACATTGCTCTTACCATATGTCTGTATCACTTTTACATCTTTATCTCCACGATAAAATCGATCTATCAATCCGCGCATAAGTATGTGGTCAGACGGACCTTCAACCAGAAGTACTTTGTCGGCAAAAAACATTTCAGTGTTATCTGCATTGAGCTCTTGTGTGAGACGCCGATAATCGAGCTGTTTGCCGATAAGTCGTGGCGAAAATACTTTCGTAGACTCGCCATCCCGTACCACCCTAAACAACCGATGGAGATCCATTGTGTGAATAAAAAGTGGCGAGTGCGTAGTAAGAAAAACCTGATTGTAGCGGTTTTCCTCCTCAATAACCCGCAGGAGGCGCTTAATGAGCGCCGGATGGAGATGTATTTCTGGCTCTTCGAGCAAAAGAATCGTATAATGCGGATGAAAGAGGTACATGAGAATGACGAAAACCTGCTGAAAACCCGCCCCGAGGCTTTTGAAAGTCGTAAACAACTCATCAGTCACCGAGATCTGTGGGATATATTTTGAGAGTGTTGAAATGAAATGACTATATACTGCCGGATACGTGTTTTTAAGAAGTTGAAAATCTTCTGTTAGCTTGTCACGATGTACTGGCACTGTTGCGCACAAACGGATTATATGTCTTTTAATTATTTCCTGCCCATTTGCCGAGTCCATGGGTTGTCCGTCAAGCATAAAAAGTGTCCGACCCTTTTTTTGCCTAACATCCAGCTTCGTCCCGCTTTCTCCGACAAGCGCGAAGCTGGCTTCAATATCAGTGCTGCTATCCGGAACAGTGTTCGACAGTTGGTCGATGGCATCCAGTAAATTAGTTTTTCCGGCATTATTAGAGCCAATAAAAATATGCAGTGACCCTGGCTGGTCCAGCACAAAGGGCTGAAGAATGCTTCTGAACCTATTGATGTGTAGGGACGATATTCTCACATTAACAAACAAACAAAGTTCACTGGCACACGAAGAAGATCATCATTGCTCGATATCCCGGAAGGATTGTCCTTCTTGAGAAGTAGTGTACCAGAGCCAGAGAGCCCGTCTGGGAGAATAAGGGTAGATTCAAATTGAACAAAATCAGTCGTCATCCAGTCTCCTTTCGCTTGAGCGACAGTGCTGGCAATTTCATTGCCCTCCGCATCGAGCAAAACAACCGGGAATGTCGCTTCAAAAAACCACGTACCAACAGCCTGCCCGGAAATAGCGAGAGGCGAGCAAATTTTTTCATTTGGCCGCGGCTGGTCAATCCTGATGAGATTCTGCTTTTCCAGCTCATTGCCTATATCTTCAGTAAACGTCTCCTGCCCTGGAATAGAGCACTGCCGCGGATAGCTCTCCGTGACCGGGTATCCTGCAGTGACACACTCATCAAAAGAGGTTACCGGAGCCCCACCCCCCACATCATTAGTATTTGCTGCATTGGTGTTTTGTGTGTTGGTTGTGACATTTTGATTATTGGGAGGTACTTCTTGGTCACCACCAACTACGGTGACGTATACGTATATAGCAATACCCACAATAAGCAGGACGGGGAGAATTCGTTTCAGTGTTTGGGATGTTGATAGTGCCATTGAAAAAAATTTATCTAGTAATCTACCAACCCGCTCCAACCCTGGTTTGTAGGTTTAATATTCTCAGGATACGTTCCTTTGAAGTATGAGAAGCCGTCATGGTACTCAACTGTATCCATCGAAAAATTCGGAATAGTAGCCATACGGTCATTAATAGCATTTTCAAACCATTGCTCTACTTGATCGTAATAGGATTCAGGTACTGAGAATAAACCGACTTTCGCCTTTTGCAGATCGAGTCCAATGCTTTTTTCTCCAGTTTTTTCGACCATCACCTGCACATATACTGGCGCATGAATGTATTGGTTCACCATTCCTGATATTTCCATGCCGCCTTCGATAAAACTAACCTGCAGGGCAGTGACGGGTGGATTCGTTCCATTGTGGCGGTTTAACCATGAAGTGATTTCCTCCGATGTAGTTTCTTCGTTGACAGATATTTTGCCGGAAAATATTTCGCTCGGAGATGCGGTAGAATAATTAACGCTTTCGCCGGTGATTTTGAGAGGAATTTTTTTCTTCAGGCTCGCCAGTGCTTCAGCGCTCGTCTTTACGCCCAGGTCTTTCGGTTTATTCATGCCAAATATTGCTGACACTCCGGGAACATTCCACGCTCCGGTCGCACCAACTGCAATCACGACGACAATGACGGCTACCACTAAGACAATAAAAAATGTGCGAAAACGATGCCGCTTTTTTTCAGGCTTGTGTATCTCCCGGTCATCATCAGCAGGTTTAAGAATTTCTTCCTTTGAAAATACTGGTGAATCGGGCATACAATTTCTCTAATAAATGATAGATGATGCTAGTATAGCGAAAAAAACGAATTAATGAAAATTTAGGAAATTGACTCTCGAATCAGCTCAGTCATGTATGCATGTGTTACACCGTTGGTAACAAGTATGCCCCGTATCTTTCCGTCATAGCGCTGATCCTTTCCGAACAGGTCTGTTACTTTTCCCCCAGCTTCCTCGACAATAATCTTCATCGCAGCGGCGTCCCAGGGCGTTTCACCGGGCCAAACATTAGCTATAAATTCGCCGCTAGCCACGAGCATTCCCATGTACGCCGTCGAACCAACTGCGAGAATTTTTCCACCCTGTTGCGTAAATTTCTGGTCGAGTGTACCGAGGTTAAAACGAGCTGTGCGCCAGTAGACGCATCCGATGGGCCTATATAACACGTCGGCATCTTCACTCACGTGAATGCGAACACCGTTCAGAGTTGCACCGGTTCCTTTTTCGGCATAGTATAATCGGTCAATAAAGGGGTCATAGATGACGCCCGCTACGGGGACACCATCCCTCACAAGGCCTAAAGAAAACGCGCACGTCGGGACACCGTGCGCAAATGGCAACGTGCCATCAACGGGATCACATAACCATAAGTACTCCGAATTCAATTGTGTAGTGTCTCCTTCTTCCGAGAGAACCCCGTGTCGCGGGAAATGACTCATTACCTCCTGCAAAACAAGTTTACTTACTTCTTGATCAGTTGCCGTCAAGAGAGTTCCATCTACTTTTAGCTCTCTTTTCATTTCACGCGAAAAATTCTTGCGTATTATGTTGCCAGCTTTCCGGGCGATTTTGTGACAAAAATTCTGATAGTCCATACAATGTCACTCAATGAAGTCTATCATGAGGGGTCTTGAGACCGCCAATAGTTTTTTTGGGTATTTCATCACAAATATAAGGGGTCAAACTATAGATGCATGCTAGCAGTATACTCCTGAAACCACGCTTAAACAAAGAAAAAGGCCGATCAAAGATCAGCCCAATGGTACCTGAAAGATGTCACCGCTCCTTAACGTCGCCTGACCAACATCGTGGGCAATAGTGATCTCCTTCATGCTGGCAGGACAAGGCTTCCGCCGTCGTAAGTTCGTACAAACACTTGCCACAAGATAAGCCGGACGGGGGAAATGACGGCATCTGACATCTGTTTTTCATGCCTTACTCCTTCGAAAAAAGGGCGATATGTTGCTGAATGAGACCACATACTACCGCAAACTTCCGTGCGTGTCAACTGTTGTATGTTTACCCTCGAATACGATATACTTGCATTATGGACATTCACGAACCACAGAAAAAACTTCGTATAGGCTGGTTCACCTTCAGTTGCTGCGAGGATAGTACCATCATTTTCACTGAGCTGATGAACGACCATTGGCAAACGTGGAAAAAAGTGTTGGATATCCGCCATGCTCGAGTGCTCCAAACACATAATGTGCTAGACGAGCTCGACGTAGCGTTCATTGAGGGTGCTTTATCGTCGCAAACTCATGTCGACCGAGTGAAGGAAATTAGGCAAAAATCTAAGAAGGTTGTGGCAATTGGGGCATGTGCTGTTGTCGGGCTGCCTTCAACTCAACGCAACCAATTCGATCCGGAGCGTCTCGAGGAGATCAGGCCCATCCTCGAAAAATTTTCCTACCTGCCCAAGGCGCAGAAGCTTTCTGAGGTCATCAGGGTGGACGTAAACGTCCCGGGCTGCCCGATGGATGAAAAACAGTTTATGCATGTCCTCGGCGACCTTCTGAAAGAATTTAATATCCCCCTACCTAGCCATGCATCAAGTTGACCTCTCATTGACGCAGGAAATAACTAAAGTTGAAGGTGCGGCAACCCTCGATGTTGTCGTCCGTGCTGGCAAGGTTGAGAAATGCACCTTCGGCATCACAGAGTTCAAACGATTCTACACGCAAGCAATGCGCGGCAAGCCATATAGGGCAATACCAGCTCTGCTCGCACGCATTTGTGGCACCTGCTCAAATGCCCATCTGATTTGCAGCATCGAGGCCTGCGAACACGCCATGGGCATTACTCCGAGCCGTCAGTCACAACTGATGAAGAAACTCACGATGTATGGATTGAATATTCGCGACCATGCCTTGCATTTGTATCTTTTCGCGATGCCTGATATGTACGGTAAAGATTCATTTTTGGAGTTTGATGAAAATAATGTAGAAGAGCACCAAATTCTCCATGACGCCTTTAATATCAAGGCAGCGGGCAACTATTTGTCAATCGTAATAGCCGGCCGGAGTGTTCATGCGGTCAACCCAGCCATCGGGGGTTTCTTAAAAGTTCCAACAAAGGATGAAGTCGCTCAAGCGATAAAAAAACTCGAAAGCGTCCGTCCTGCAGCTTTACGAACCATTACACGATTTGAAAATACAAACTTCCGCTTCGATAGAAAAACCCGTTTCATGGCCTTGGTAGCCAACCCCTTTAGCTACCTTGAAGGAAACATTGTGAGCGACGCGGGCGACTTTAGGAGCGAGCATGACTACCGTTCACTTCTCGATCATACCATCGTCCCGCACTCCCATGCTTCCGGATACACATTTAAGGGCACGCCATACATGGTTGGTGCGCTCGCGAGAATAAACCTTGCCAAGGACACGCTCAACAAAAACACTCGCATAAGTATCCAGAAAACGCTCGATCATTTCCCGTCAACAAACATTTTTGACAACAACCTCGCCCAGGCGGTTGAAATTCTTCATTGCATCGATGAATCTATAGGGCTGTTAAAAAGTACATCTTTCCAAAAAGAACCGCTGGTACAACCGACTAAGGATGAGGGAGTAGGCATCGGTGTCATCGAGGCGCCTCGCGGGACGCTGTATCATAAAGTCACTATCGGCAAGGATGGAAATATCATCGCTGGAGAAATAGTGGTACCGACAGGACAGAATCAGATTAACATCGAGGAGGACCTAAAAAAGCGAGTCGAGGAATTACTGCCATCCAACCCATCGAAAGAGACGTTTCAGCTCGAATTGGAAAAACTTATCCGTGCTTATGATCCTTGCATGAGTTGTGCGTCTCACTTTCTCAAGGTACGTATCGACGGAGCATAGCACTCACCTGCTCAAGCGCTCTGTCCTCAGAAAGGGTATCGGGGACGCCTATAAGGACAAACTTTGGGAGTTTGCCCAGCTTTTGTAAGAAAGCGAGTTGTGCACCAAGGTCAAAGTCATGCATGGTGACGTGCGGCGCGGCCTGAAACTGCTCAAGCGAAGTAAATTCACTGACAGCATCGATACCTTTTACCGTGTCTATCATAATGATCTTCTCTGGCAGATCCCATTCATCTAAGGGGTCTTGAAAAAGGAATGTAATGTGAGGGAACGCTTTTTTGAGTTTGTTAAATAACCGGAGGGGAAGTGCATCTTCCGGCAGGTCGGGATTTCCAAAAATCCAAACATCCATAATTACAGTGTTGTATTAGCCAAGCTAATACTCTGCTGTGTGTACCGCTCCAGAAACCCAACCTCTCGCTCGGTGACTACCTCGCACGGCACATGCCAATGCATCGTTATCCAGTCGCCAGAAGTGAGCTCGTCGAATGTCCCATCATCCTCGAGTCTGCGTGTAATAGTTCGTTCAATAGCTTCACCGAGCTTCACATGATGCCCATCTAAAAGCAGAGGCTTAGCCATCACAGTAATTTTCGGTCCTTCGATGTGAATGGCTTTTCCCCAGCTGACTCGGCAGGCGTCCATGCTGTCAAGATCGTGAAATTGTGCATCGTGCCCCGTTCGCTTGTAGGCATTGAACACATGAAATGAATGATGCATCCGAGCCCCGTGTCGAAGTTTATCCACGAGCTGGTCAAAAGGTTTCGCACCTTGGCGGTCGCGCATACGCAAACCTTCCCGCAAATGACGGTAAAACTGCTGGGACGTGACATGTTCCAATAATTCATTACCAATCCAGTACGCCTCGACTACCCGCACATCGAACGGGTCGGCAATGTTATTTGCGTCAGCAATCTGCTTCAAATACGGGTACATAGTATTAAATCCCTTCATGATATTCTGAAGGCCTGGATCGCTCACTCCTTCTTTCAAATAGGCAAACACTTCACTATTGGCATCAGGGCCGCATAAGTGGAGTTTATTTGGACCAAAGGCATAGCGAGCGCATCGGGAAACGCCGTCACGAAGCTGGATCGGCTGTGGTAATGTAGATTGGCTCATGAGACTTTCTCGCACCAATTATAATCATAAGGACTGCGACGACCATGGCAATACCGGCTATCATCTCTCCTGCATTGAACGCGCGCCCGTCAAACATCAGGGAAAGAAAATTCGTAATCAGCGATGCCGGGACTAATAAACTTGCTACGACAGAAGCCGGCGCGTATTTCAAAGCTGTGTACCAAGTCAGGACATACCCAAGTAAAAGCGCAGACGGAATCAGGGTCCAAAGCCATTGCTCAGGACTGAGTCCGCCAACAAGTGACAATTTGCCTTGCATGGCAACGACGATGATCAATACGACAGACCCAAGAACCATCCGCGCCCCAGAAACAACGATACTAGAAAGTTGTGCCAATGCCTTTTTGGCAATAACATTTTCAACCGCCCAGAGAACTGTTGCCCCAAGGATCATCAGCTCTCCCCTGCCAAATTCAAAGCTCTGGAATCCGCTTAAGGCGAAATTTCCGCCAATCAACAACATAAACGCGGCGAGATGGATCGCTCCGATGCGCTCTTTCAGGAACGGTACAGCGAGGAATGCGACCCAGATAAAAAGCGTCTTATGGATAAGGCTGGCACTGACGGCGCTCGTAAGAGTAAGGCCAGTGAAAAAAAGTATAAAGGGCACACTGCCGCCCACGATACCGATTGCAGCCAGTTGGTACCACTGTTTCTTCGAAAGCCCGCGCAACTCCTTGAACCGTGCAAAAACCAGTATCAAACCTACTAATAATAGTGCAACAAGTATGTTTTTGAGCGTCGTAAATACGACGGGATTTGAAACTACCGTTACGGATTTCTTCGCAATAAAGTTTGACGCTCCTGAAATGACAGCAGTGGCCAACGCGAGGCCTATGGCATGCTTGAGAGTGATTTTCATACAAGTAGTATACTACACCAACATGTGAAAAAAAAGGACCCCGGAACATCGTGAGACGCCGGGGTTGCCATGGATCATAGACTAGAGGTATTCTCGCAGTCCTACCAACAGTGAGATAAGACCGACAATCAGAACAGTTCCTTCTGCGAGTAGTACGACGAGTCGCATTGATCCTGGCATCCTTTTCGATGAACGCCTTCGATTTCGCAGGAGCGAAAACGCCAGCAGTATACCACCGAAAAGGACCAATGATTCTGCGCTCATAGGTCCTTCACGCTTAATAGTTAAACTATTTTGCATGAAAAAGTACCTTGAGCGTATCTTCATCGATGCTAAGGTGCGATTTCCTTTTCCTCAAGGAATATTACACTCCCCTTGCCTATTTGTCAATAGCGGGTCTAGAATGGTGGTATCAAAACAGTCCTTCTTGGGCTATTACCTAGAGTGGGCCGGGATTCCAGAGTAACACCAACAAACCGTCGTCGGTGAGGGACGACGCAGTTGTAGTCGGTAAAGGGCGAATGGAATCTCGGCCCTTGTTTTATCTAAACCTAGTCACGAAGGCTGAGATACTTCGCGCGACGTGACGGTTCAAACTTCTCTATGGCATAACGGAGCATGGTTCTCGGCATCCGGCTGGCATATTTCTTTAGAAATTTCTCTTCAGCTTTCCTGTCACGATTTCCCACTTCACGGAGCATCCATCCCACCGCCTTATGTATGAGATCGTGTTTGTCGTTAAGCAACAGTTTAGCCATCTTCAAGGTGTCACGAAAATCTTTCTGATCGATAAAGGCGGACGTCGCGAGCATGGCAATGCGGCGTTCCCAGAGATTTCGCGACTTTGCGAGACGGTAGAGAACGACACGCGATTCATCGAGGAGAAACACGCCGAGAATATATGGCGCCGATGAATCCACCAAATCCCAGTTGTTAATCCAACGCGTGTGCTTGAGGTATAGATCAACTATCACCCTCCTGTCTGCTGAAGTAGCTCGTCGGAACTGGTCGACAAGGATAAACAGTGCGGTGAGTCGGAACTCATGAACAGGACACATTAAAAGTCTTCGGACTTCAGGCAGTGGCAGCTCCCGAAACATACGTGCAACCTTCCGTTGGCTGGGTACAGTGATGCCGATAAAGCGGTCGCCTTCCCCGTACTCCCCTTTTCCTGTTTTGAAAAACCACACAGAAGCTTTGGCCCGTGCAGGATTTGAAAACCGCTTAAGCGCACGCATTGCTTGCGTGGCCGTTTGTATATGCATACTAAGATGTTGCTAGTGTTTTTTCCGATACACCCCGACAATGTGCGTATTCATCGATGAAAAAATGCCCAGCGGGTCGACAAGGCGATCAAGCAGTATCTTCAGGCGGAGAATAACCATGTTAAATGAGAAGTACGCTAGAACACCTACAGTTCGCACCTCAACCCTGGTGAATCCGGCTGCTGAGAAGATTGTATCGATTTTCCCAAGTGTATTAATACGGTAGGCGGTAGGATATGTATCCTTTTCCTCGATACCGAGCAGGGCTTTCCGCATGCGCTTCTTTAATGAAGTCGGGGCTATTTTGCTCATCCAAATGACTGGGGAATGCACATTCGTCGTCGTGAAAATGACGTACCCGCCCGGCTTACACACTGTGTTCAGTCGGCGTATATCACTTTCCGGGTTCTGCAAATGCTCGAGTACCCACTGAGCTGTAATGACGTCAAACTGACCAAGTGATAGAGGCAGATCCTTAATTTCCGAGGTGAGCTTATGCGTCAGCGGCATGGTATTCTCTGCGATAGCCTGCCGGTCAGGATCTACACCCACCCATTCGTGCGCGCGTCGATAATATTCTTGGCCGTAGGTTTGCCTACCGCAGCCTACGTCTAACACCCGTACATCAGGCGTGATGTATTTCGCTAAGTACTGTTTCAGGTAGTACCCAACATCTCGATAGGTAGGGTACCAGCGGCGAATTATTTCATCTGTGGCACTCATGGACGTAAGGAGTATTCTAGCACACTAACCGATTCTTTTCACCAAAAAAATTATGGGTGAAACCGTACTAGGTATTAGTATTACCGTCAAAATAGCGATTCGGACACAATAGACTCATTGCATTCGCAGTGTTACTCTTATAGAGTATTTTTCAAACAACACAAACACTATAAGCGTTCAATAGTACGAGGTGTTCATTAACAGATCGACTATCGACTGGAGTCTACAGTGCCCAAGCCTTTCTCCCTTCCGGTATTCCTAGCTCGAACAGCCATCATCTATGGGCTGCTACTTGCAGGGATGTATTACCTGCTCCCTGGAGTATGGGAACAGCAAGTACGCGCGGGGTGGATAGCAAAACTGGTTTCATTTGTTGTCGCCTCGATTGTGAATGCCTTTTTTGTCTGGCCGTTCCACAGATGGTTGCTCCACGGAGTTCCCTTCCGCTGTCTGAGATGGCTCGCAAATGACCATCGCGGCCACCATGCAGTTACGGAAATCAAGCTTCGTCCGAGCGATGACGGTGTGGGACGCGTAATCCTCAATGAATACCCCATCGTTGAAAAGCACCAGCACGCACATTCGGCATTTCCATGCTATGCACTACCGGTATTCTGGGTTGTGTTCTCTCCTGCAATCCTCCTGGGATTGTGGATCTTCTCTACTTCGCCGCTCCTCCTGACGTGGCTGAGCGCGATCACCCTTTCACTGATCGGGTACGAAACCTTTCATGCAGCATACCACTTCCCGTATGAATGGTGGGAACCGAAAGTGAACCATCGCTACTTTGGATGGTTTTGGAGACCGGTATACGGCTTCCACATGTTCCACCACGCGAACATTCGTGCTAATGAAGGCGTGTTCGACCCCTTTGGCTTGTTCTTCTTAGTCGATTGGCTGATGAAGACACTAGTCATTCCAAAAAAGTTGCTCCTGCATAACCGAGTTGCAACCGCCGAAGAGTTCAAAGCCCCAAAGCCGTGGGGATTTATCAGCTGGATTGACAGGTGGGTTGAAAAACGCGAACGGGAAATCATGCGAAATGATACCCCGGCACCCCCAGTTGCTCATCCAATTCCTCAAGGGGTCTCCTAAGACCCCTTGTTTTCTTATATCAAAGCGGTGAAACTGTATCAGGGATCGTGGGTGAACTCAGAAAATCCACTTGGTATTTAGATGGGTTCTTCAATACCAAAAAAACATCCATCTGCGCTGGGTGCCTTTTGGCGGGCGCTCGTGGAGACCGTCAGAACCAAAATGATTGTATCTACTCACGCATGGCTGGTAGCTTGCATCAACAATCGCTTCCCGGGAAGTCACTCCCCGATCCCTTGTTTTTAGGCGTTGTTCCCTGCAACCCAGCCAGTCGTCCAGCAAAGTTGCAACGAATACCCACCGGATGGACGACTGATATGGAGCAGATCACCTGTGATGAAAAGATTCGCATGCATTCGGGATCGCATTGTTTTTCCCTCGACTTCGCTGATCGCCAATCCCCCATCGGCTACCACGGCGCGCTCATACCCCATGAGTCCCGTTATGGTCATCGGCAGAATCTTCAACAGATTGACAAGCGTTTTCCGTTCTTGTTTTGAAATACTGTGGACCTTTTTCTCTGGATCAAGTTGTGGGAGCAGTGAAAGGATGGCCGATGAAGTTCCCGTTGGCGTAATCAACTTCATAACATTTTTTACGTCTCTATTTTTATTGCCATCGAATAATTGCGTGACGTATGTATCCAGCACTCCGAGGTCGCGGCCAGGAAATAGGTCAATCGTCGCTGTAACAGCGCCGTCGTGCAGCATGTCTGCGACTTTTCCCGCAGAATTGAGAATCAGCGGCCCCGATACGCCGAAATGTGTACACAGTATTCTCCCCTTAACCCAAAACCGTCTTTCCCTTTCGACAAAGAACGTGACTTTCACATCATCAAGAGCGACTCCAGCCAGTGATTTTACCCAAGCTTCTTGTATCGCCAGCGGCACGATCGTTGGCGTGGGTTCTTTCACCTCATGACCGAGCCTGGAAAGCCACCGAAAACCATCTCCTGTAGAGCCCGTCTCCGGATGTGATTTCCCTCCGGTTGCCAGGATATAGGATTCGGCGGTGAGGGTTTTGCCCTTAATCTTCACACCAACGATTTTTTTTGCCTCGACAACAAACCCTGGTACTTCTGCGTTTGTACGAATTTCGAGGTTGCCTGAACGAAGGTAGCCCTCTAATATTCGAACGACATCCCCTGCTTTTTCGGTTTGAGGAAATGCCCGCTGATTCGCTTCAACTTTGAGCGGCAGCCCATGCGCAGTAAAAAAATTAAATGCTTCTGAAACGCCAAATTGCGAAAATGGCGAATAAAGAAATTTTTTTGCAGAACCGTAGTGTGCAAGTAAACGGTGAACATCTTCCTCGGCATTGCAGATATTGCACCGTCCGCCTCCGGTGATCGCCAGCTTCTGCCCAAGATGCTTATTTTTTTCCAGCAACAATACTTTGCGCCCTCGTTCAGCCGCTCGCCCAGCCGCCATCATTCCAGCAGCTCCCCCGCCAATGACGATGACGTCGTATCTGGTGTTCATATATAACTACGTTTCTAAATCGACAACGGTATCTATGCATATGTTCCCCACAAAGTCCGGAATGTGCGAAACCATGATCATAGCGCCCCGATACTGGTTAAGCGCTTGGGCCAGGATCGGTAAATGCCGAGTATCGATAAAACTGGAATTATCGACAAAAATACTCAAAAAATTTCTCTAATCACAGCTGCATTCAAAAAAAATCACGATTTACTGACTGGCGGGACGTGTGGGTTAAGTACTCCAGTTACACAAGCATTATAAGCCTTGTTCAAGCATTTTTCCAGAGGATAAATTGAGACATGTGGTTCGGGGTCTGAAATTACAATTGAGACAAATGAGACACAACAATGATATATCAGTATGTCTCTTTTTTCAGGGACTTCTTGGCTAATTTCAACAATTCCTCTTCTCCTTCGACCCCTGGAAGGCGTCCAGTAAGAAACCCTAAACGTAGTAATAGAAACGATAAAGATATATTGACAAACGATAAGCTATAAATTAAGATAGAAATATAAAAAATTATAGGAACAAACCATGAAAAAAAGATCAACGATATTTCTTCAGGTAGTCATTGTGCTCATCGGCATCGTGGCACTGGTCATCATGATCCGGTTCCCCTTGACCGAGGGAAGAGCTGTAAACTTAGACCTGTTTAGTATTTACTCTGATCCGTTCGTCATATATGGGTACGTAGTATCTATCGCATTTTTTGCTGCCCTGTATCAGGCGTTCAAATTACTCGGATATATCGGGCAAAATAAAGTATTCTCACTAAACTCTGTGAAGGCTTTAAGGAATATAAAATATTGCGCGATCGTACTGAGCATCTTAATTGTGATGGCAGCACTATACATAAGGATATTTCAAGCTAAAAGTGACGACCCGGCGGGTTTTATTGCCATGTGTATTGTGACTACTTTTATTTCTATCATAATCGCCACAGCTGTGGCCGTGTTTGAGAGAACTTTACAAAGTGCCGTCGATATAAAGTCCGAGAACGACTTAACCGTTTAACACTATGGCAATCATCATTAACATCGACGTTATGTTGGCGAAGCGAAAAATGAGCGTCACCAAGCTTGCGGAGAAAGTCGGCATAACGATGGCGAATATCTCTATACTGAAAAACGGGAAAGCCAAAGCCGTTCGACTGAAAACCTTGGAAGCAATTTGCAAGGCCTTAGAATGCCAACCTGGAGATATTTTGGAATACAAGAAATAAGAAATGCTAGAAAAAAACAAAAAAGCGACACAAATCGCTCTCTTGGTTTCAACTTTTTATCAGGCACTTAGGTCGCCACTCACTCGCAGCTAATCGGGTCATGCCGATGATAAATTTTCTTGGCGGGGGAAGAAGGAATCGAACCTTCATCAACGGTTTTGGAGACCGTCGTTCTACCGTTTAACTATTCCCCCACTGTCGGCTTATAGCGTATCGCTTATGGCTAATGGTTAACCCCGACCAACGAGTTCCTGAACGCGGTGATTCTTTTTATCAGCTTCTCTGCTGACAGGTACAGCGTAACATATTCTTTTTCTTTGATATACCCTAAGTTCATTGCGATACGTAACTATGAGATATTCTCGGCTATTGATCGAATGCTATACCCAATGAACATACCAAATTCTCTTTGAGTAGTTGAAGCTGACCCTTCAGCAATATTCGAAGAAACTAATATGGCTGATCTTCGAAGCTGGGAAGTTAAAAAAACTGTTCAGACCTCGGTACTTTTCAGTAATCTTATAGATTAGCACACAGTATTCTTCAGCTTCTTCCCAAATATCAAGATTTTCAAACCTGAACATATGAATACTGATGGCACATAGCTAATAGCAAATCAATGAGGCCGCCTGCTATATGCTATTTGCCATGCGCTATTGGCTACTTCGTCTCTTTGTGGACCTGATGCTTAGTGCACCATGTGCAGAATTTCTTCATTTCAAGCCGGTTCTTCAGCTTTTTCTTATTCTTGAACGTGTGGTAATTAATATGATGACACACGGTGCATTCAAGCTTTGTTAAATTATCCTGTGACATAGTTGTATGTTATTAGTTACCTGAACTGAGCTATCCTCTGGAGCCG
>LCPQ01000002.1 GCA_001003705.1 Parcubacteria group bacterium GW2011_GWA2_48_9
TGTCCGCATCCGCCACAAGTCGACATTTGCTGTTGCGCAGAGGAGGCGGTCTACCATCTGTTCTTTTGACATTTCAAGGCTGAAGAGCCCCACAGGGACTTTTGCATTGATGGCAATGTTACGGAGCATATCGAGTGCCAGTGATGTTTTCCCGACAGAAGGACGCGACGCCAGGATGATGAGGTCAGAACGTTGAAAGCCTGCGAGAAGGTTGTCCAGGTCATGGAAGCCGGTCGGGATGCCGCGCAGTTTCCCTGATTCGCGGTGAACTTCATCGATACGTTCGAATGCTTCGGAAAGGATATCGCTCAATGCAACGAAATTCCGCTTGATGTATTTTTGCGATACGTTAAAAATTCGCTGTTCAGACTGGTCGAGAATATGCTGGAGATCTATGTCTTCCTGAAAGGACAGTCGGGTAATCTCCGATGATGCGCTGATGAGACGACGTAGTGTAGCCTTGCGTTGAATGATTTGCGCATGGGAGATTATATGAGACGACGTTGGCATGCTGCTGGTGAGTTTCGTGAGATAACTCCTGCCGCCTATCTCCTCCAACTTCCCAAGTTCTTTCAAACGGTTCGAAAGCGCCAAAAGATCGATTGGTTCATGCTGACGGAACAAATCAAGCATAGCCGTAAAAATGATACGGTGTTTGTCTGCATAGAAATCGTCTGGACCAATGAAGTCCGAAATTTTTACGATGGAATCACTGTCAATTAAAAGCGCGCCGAGTACGGATTGCTCAGCTTCCAGGTTTTGAGGTGGTACTTTTTCGATCAGTTCGTCTGCCATAGTAGCGCATGTCATCGTATCATGCTCGTCCCACCTTCTCAAGGCGTTTCCGTCCACATGTTGTCCCCTGTATTGATTTGTTCCTGTAATGGCGGCGGCCTGACGCGAAAGCCCCATTCCCTTGTCTTTTTTGCATGTTTTTAGTACAATGGCACATACTATGAAAAAGCAAGGAGCTATTTCACCAAACGAGCATGTCATCGTTGATGTCGAAACGACTGGATTCTACCCGGGCCAGGGTGATGAAATTATTGAGGTTGCCGCACAGAGGATAGTCGGCCAGGAGGCTGGTGACACATATACATCGCTCGTTTTGACTTCCCGTACACTTACTCCAGAAGGTATCGCTGTCCATGGTATTTCCCCCGAACTCTTGGAACGGGAAGGCCGACCCATCGAAGCAGTTATGGATGAACTCGTACGATTTATCGGTCGCGCTGCAATCGTGGGACACAATATCGCTTTTGACATGGGATTTATTAACGCGCATTTGGCGCGGCTTGGAAGGTCGTTACTCGCCAATGAGACAGTTGACACATTGGAATGGGCGCGGAGACTTCTCATATTGCCAGGGTATTCTCTCGACAAGGTTGCGCGGTATTTTAAAATTCCCCAGGCTGTCGCGCACCGAGCGCTCCCTGATGTTGAAACCACGCGCGAAGTGTTTCTAAAACTCCGAGAACGCTCACAGAGTTTAGTCAGGTAACATGTGCGCCGTTAGTCCCGACGTTCGCCAAGTGCGAAGTCGGGATCCCGATTCTCCAAAAGAAGACATCGGGACTCAATGGTAAAGCCCCATCGCACGACGAGGTATGCAGGAGCCTCTTAAATCCCGATGCCGCGACGGGACCCAAGGTTGACGATCAATAACTTGATTAACGATTATTAACAGACTCTCGCCTAATCCCTTGCGTCCATAGCTCAATGGTAGAGCAGAGGCCTCTTAAGCCTAAGGTTGGAGGTTCGAGTCCCCCTGGACGCAAAGGATTGGGTGACGTAAAAGAATTTTCATCAGCACAGCCCGGCCCGAAGGGCGACTCCTGCTGCGCACACCAAGTACACCACTTCCCGAAGTATCATTTATTTGGTACTCTTTGAGCATGGGTTTAAACGGCGGTCAGACATTTATCCTTATTCTGCTCGTCATCGTGCTGGGCGGGTTTTACTTGTATACCAGGAAACGTTATTAGCGCCCTTTAGGCGCACTCAGCAAGTCTATTCATCTAAGAATCCTGCTTAGACGGTCGGAGACTTTTTTGCCTATAGGCCTTTTTTCTAATACACTATACGGTGTATGACAAAGTCCGAACTGCACACACTGTCGATTGACCAGGCATTCCAGCATCTCCAATCCTCGCATGCGGGGTTATCAGCAGATGAAGCCGCTAAGCGCTTAGTTCGCTATGGCAGAAACGAACTGCCCCATGAGCGGCCGTTTTCGTATGCAACCGTTTTTTTCTCCCAGTTTAAAAATATTTTGATTATCATATTACTCGGTGCGGTAGCCATTAGTTTCGTACTGCGCGACTATGTTGACGGATATGTGATTCTCGCCGCAATCAGCTTAAACGTCGTCATAGGCTTCATTCAAGAGATCCGGGCCGAACGGTCACTCGAAAAACTACGTCAAATCGTGACGTTCAAGGCATCTGTGCGCCGAGACGGGCAAGAGACTCGGATAGGCGCGGCGGAGTTAGTACCAGGTGATGTCGTCATGCTTCGCACAGGGAATCGAGTGCCAGCCGATGTACGACTCGTCAAGGTGTACGATTTAAAGACTAACGAAGCGGCATTAACAGGAGAATCCGCGCCGGTTGAAAAAATTATTGATTCGCTCCCAAGTGCCGTTGTTATTGCGGAGAGAAAAAATTGCGCCTTTTTTGGCACGACTGTCGTACGTGGAACTGCAGAAGGGATGGTTATTGCTACAGGATTAGACACTGAACTCGGTAAGATTGCCGAACTTCTTAAGTCAACGAAAGAAGAGCCCACACCTCTTCAGCACAAACTCACTATATTTAGTCGCCAGCTAGGCACGACGATATTGGGCATCAGCTCATTACTTTTTGTAGTCGGCTTACTTCTCGGGTATGATCCTGAACAAATGTTTGTTACAGCCGTCGCGCTTGCCGTTGCCGCAGTACCCGAGGGATTAGTGGTCGCCGTGACAGTGGTGCTGGCGATAGGAATGAGAAGCATTTTGAAACAGGGATCCTTGGTTCGAAAGTTGGTAGCGGCTGAAACTCTCGGGTCCACCACAGTCATCTGTGCCGATAAGACGGGTACGCTTACCGAGGGCATCATGCGTGTTGTTAAAGTTGTTACCCATGATCGTCATACGGATCCGCGTACTGCACACCAACATACTGATACACCCCATCCTGATGCGAGTCCAAGTTATTTCCTTGCTCTCGAAATTGGCGTACTCGCATCAGATGCCTACATAGAAAATCCTGATGCGCGTTTCGAACACCGCCGTATTATCGGTACGCCGACAGAACAGGCCCTTACCTACGCTGCATCGCAGGCAGGCGTTAACCAGCGGGAGCTTGCTAAGCAGTATCGCCGTCTCGAAGAGTTTCCATTTGATTCTGAGCACAAATACATGGCAACGCTGCACGAAGATAGTCAAAAACACCGTATACTTTTTATCAAAGGTGCGCCGGAGATTTTATTGGGAAAGTCTGTGTATATCGAAACGAGTGGGAAAGAAGTGGTGCTATCTCCTGAAAGACGAGCTAAACTTTCAGATGAATACCGCCAACTATCGAAGGAAGGGCTGCGCCTTCTTGCCGTGGGGTATAAAAAAGTTGGGGTAGACTTTTCTGACCTTCGGCACCACCTTGATTTACTCAACAAAATGGTGATAGTCGGATTTATGGCGATGAAAGATCCTTTGCGGCTAGAAGCGAAGGCCACTATTGAGCAGGCAATGGGTGCAGGTATCAAGACGGTGATGATCACTGGCGACCATCGTCTCACGGCGACCGCAATAGCCAGTGAACTTGGTCTTCCAGCCCAAGAAGGTAACATCATCGAAGGCGCACGGTTCGAGAAACTCACCCACGAAGATCTGCCACAACGCGTCCATGACATTTCAGTGTATGCACGGGTGAATCCCAAGGATAAATTGCGGATCATTGATGCATTGCAAGAACGCGGAGACGTTGTCGCAATGACGGGCGATGGGGTGAATGATGCGCCCGCCTTGAAATCAGCTGATATCGGCATTGCCCTTGGGTCTGGTACCGATGTGGCGAAGGAAACTGCAGACATTGTCTTATTGGACAACAACTTTAAGACAATCGTTCACGCCGTTGAACAGGGCCGCATCATCTACGATAATATCCGCAAGATTATTCTCTATCTACTTTCCGACAGTTTCACGGAAATTTTACTCATTGGTGCGAGCCTACTCATTGGGCTTATCGTTCCCGGTGGATTTGTGCTGCCATTACTTGCTTCGCAAATCCTGTGGATTAACCTCATTACTGACGGTTTTCCATATGTGGCCCTGACAATGGAACCAGCAGAAGGCGATGTCATGAAAGAGCGGCCTGTTTCACGGAAAGAGCATATTGTTTCCAGGCGCATGTGGTTGTTTGTCGGACTGATCAGTGTCATAACGGCAATCGTTAATCTCGCTGTGTTTGTGAGTATGTTATCTCACACAGGCGATGTCGAACGGGTTCGTACACTCATCTTTACTTCAGTGGCAATTGATTCGCTACTGTATGTATTCAGTATCAGGTCGCTGCACATCCCGATTTGGCGTACGAATTTCTTTTCGAACTGGTATCTTATTGCGGCAGTAGGTGTCGCGTGTATATTGCAGCTTGCCGCTATATATGCTCCGATACTACAGAACGTGTTTGAAACCGTCAGTTTACGCGGCAGTGACTGGCTCATTGTTCTCGTACTCTGCGTCATTGCTCTCATCGCTAGTGAGGGAGGAAAATACATCCTGTTTCGAACTAGCCGGCCCGTATCATAACGGAGTTGGCCATACCTCCCATTATGCCTATTTTAGGCCTTTTTTACTTTGCATGGGTGCCAGAAGCGGTGTATACTGAAGTCTGCATATGCAGTGCATTGATGTTCGAAAAGTCGATAAATTTGTGGGTAAGACGGTATGCCTTCAGGGGTGGGCATACAACTTTCGCTCATCGACGGGCACTGTCAAAAAAGAGCCGCGCTCACCTTCCGGATATGAACTTACTGTTTCCGATATATCCGTCGTTTATCGAGCAGAAGCATATCCCATTGCGAAAAAAGAACACGGTACAGAATTTCTCTTTGATCACCGGCATTTATGGGTTCGGTCTTCTCGCCAGGCAGCCGTATTGCGCATTCGTGATCAGGTGATATGGTCTCTACGGTCGTTCTTGCGAGAAAGGGGCTTTACGCTCACCGACACGCCAATTCTTACGCCGACATCCTGTGAAGGGACGACGACGCTTTTTGAAACTGACTATTTTGGCGAAAAAGCCTATCTCGCGCAATCAGGACAGTTATACCTCGAGGCGCTGGCAGCGTCGTTGGGAAAAGTATATGACTTTGGGCCAACGTTCCGGGCCGAGAAGTCAAAGACACGAAGACATTTAATGGAATTTTGGATGCTCGATGCTGAAGTGGCGTTTATGCACCACGATGAGAGTCTCGAACTTCAGGAAGCGCTGATTGAACGAGTCGTGCAGGACGCACTTACACAATCAGCGAAAGAGTTAACCCTTCTTGAGCGTGATGTGGTTCATCTAAAAAACGTTCATGCACCGTTTCATCGTATTACCTATGACGATGCAGTATCTTTGCTGAAGGAAAAAGGGTCTGATATCACGCTCGGTCAGGATTTAGGCGCCGATGATGAAACGAAGCTTTCCGAAGAGTTCGACCGTCCGGTGTTCATTACGCACTACCCAGCGGCTATAAAGGCGTTTTATATGAAACCGGATCCGATGAATCCAACCAGGGCGCTATGCGCTGACTTAATCGCCACGGAAGGATATGGAGAGATTATTGGCGGCTCTGAGCGCATCGATGATTTAGCACTGTTGGAACGCCGGTTCAAAGAGCATAAACTACCTCGAAAACCGTTCGAATGGTATTTGGATCTGCGTCGCTACGGTTCATTTCCTCATTCCGGTTTTGGTATCGGACTAGAACGTGTAGTTACGTGGATAGCTGGTCTCCCGCACGTCCGTGAGGCGATACCCTTCCCGCGTTTACTTAATAGATTACAACCATAAACAACATATGAAAAATATTATTCATGACACCCGGGGCGTTGGCACTACGGCGATTCTTATTTTCGCCGTCTTTGCCCTTACATTGGTGCTAGGCAACGGCATTATGATGTCCCTAAATAATCAACGGAAGGCTGACATGGCCCAGGCGCAGATTGCGGGATTCGAAGTGGTACAGCAGCTTTGCGGCGAAGCATATAATCAAAATACCCCTGAGTGCCAAATTACGAGGGCAGTCGCGTGCGGGAAGTATTTTCTCTTGCGGAGTGATTGCGAAGATACTGATCCCGTCCTATTGAATGCCAGCGGTTCAGTGATCGGTACGTGCTCATCGGATGGCGCTCTCACGGTTGAACGATGTGAAAAGTACTTGAAGCCCTACTCAGTTCTTACGTGCTTAGAAGAAGAGAATATCTGTGTTTTTTGATTAACAATGATTGATTCCAGTATGAAACGAACTCTCATCCATGATTCAGCGACGCACATCGGCCGGGAGGTGCGTATCAATGGTTGGGTAAATGCAACACGACGGATGGGGAAGATGGTATTTACCGACGTGCGAGATATTTCCGGCGTAGTACAAGTAGTTTTTACTCCCGAGAATGCCGATGTCCTCGAGCGGGCGCAGGCTTTGCGTCCCGAGTTCGTTGTCGAAGTAGTCGGAATGGTTAATCAGCGCCCTGAAAAGCTGGTGAAAAAAGACTCGCCCACAGGAAGCCTTGAAATCTTGGCGAAGGACTTGCATATTCTCGCAGAATCAAAGACCCCGCCATTCGAAATTATTGAAACGTCAAAAGAAGAGCCCTCGGAGGAAGTTCGGTATAAGTACCGCTATCTAGATCTCCGGCGACAGCGGAAACAGCGCATGATTATCAGTCGTTCGAAAGCCATCAAGTTTATCCGTGATTTCCTCCACGCGCGGGGGTTTACCGAAGTTGAAACCCCCATCCTTGCCAAATCTACTCCTGAGGGCGCACGGGATTATCTCGTACCATCACGGGCGTTTCCCGGAAAATTTTATGCTCTTCCACAGTCCCCCCAGCAATATAAACAACTCCTGATGGTTGCGGGCCTAGAAAAGTACTTCCAAATAGCCCCATGCTTCCGCGACGAAGACGCGAGGTCAGACAGAGCTCCCGACCAGTTTTACCAGCTGGATCTCGAGATGTCCTTCACGAGCCAGGACGAGATACTCGCACTGACCGAGGAGCTTTTTACTGCCCTCATTAAGGAGCTATTTCCACAGAAGAAAATCATGACGTCTCCCTGGCCGCGTTTGACGCACGCTGAGGTGATGGAAAAATACGGCACCGATAAGCCCGATTTAAGGAAAAACAAGAACGATCCGGATGAGCTCGCGTTTTGTTTCGTCGTCGACTGGCCGCTTTTCGAGCAGACAAAAGAGGATGGGCATTACGCGCCCGCGCACCACATGTTTACGGCGCCAAAAGAAGCTGACGTTCCACTATTGGATTCAGACCCCTTCAAAGCGAAATCGTGGCAACACGACGTTGTGTTGAACGGGTACGAAGTTGGCGGTGGCAGTATCAGGATCACGAACCCGAAAATCCAGGAAAAGATTTTCGAGCTCGTCGGCATTTCAAAAGGAGATGCACGAACCCAGTTCGGCCATATGTTGGAAGCGTTTGAATACGGCGTCCCACCTCATGGGGGAATTGCGCCAGGTATTGACCGGCTGTTCATGATATTGTTTGGTGAATCAAGCGTCCGTGAGGTTGTCGCGTTCCCAAAGACGGCAGATAATAGGGAAATTATGACAGGCTCACCCAGTGAGGTTGCTGATCAACAGTTGGAAGATTTGCATATTTCTACTAAATAGCGATGAGACTTTCGTCACTGCAAAAATATATCCTCCGCGAATGCCACGGCGTCAAAGGAGTTTACAAACGAAATCGCTTGCTATCGTTTTATGCGAAACAGAAAGATGCGCCGAAAGGGGAGGATCAGCAGAATACGATTACAAAAAGTCTCGAGCGTCTCATCGATAAGGAGCTGTTGATCGGTCTCGGTCGCCGTACGCCGCACATGTGGTTCATCGACGACATCAAGCTGACCACCAAGGGTAAAAAAGTTGCACGGCATCTCTTTGGCGAACAACAGAGTTTTGCTTTTCGTTTTTCAAAAAAGAAATAATTTTACGTCTATGTATATATTGCGAAAAGTTTTCTTTCTGCTGGCTGTCATTATCCTCATGGCTCCGTCTCTGGTCTTTGCTGACGGTATGATCGTTCCGCCGCCGGATTATTGGATGCAGGAAACTGATCAGCAGGCCGTCATACTCTATGACAAAGGGGTAGAAACGCTTGTCGTCTCAACGACATTTCGAGGGAACGCTGATGACTTTGCCTGGATCGTGCCGGTGCCGGGTAAGCCGGAGGTGAGTGGTGGGTCAGACGAGCTTTTTACCAGTCTCCAAGAACTCACCGGTTATCCATACACGTATGAACCTAATTATTACGGCCTTGGAACTTCTGAAGATAAGGTGAGTGGTGGCGGTGTCACCGTCGTTGAAACCAAGCAGATAGATTACTATGACGTGACGGTGCTAACTTCGGATGAGCAGAACGCGCTCGTCAACTGGCTGCAGGAACACGAATTCGACTTTCCAGATTCAGCTTCATATATCCTTAATAGCTATATAGAAAACGGTTGGTACTTCGTCGCTATGAGGATCAACCCCGAGAGTCTCGATTGGACCGATGTTACCGAGCAGTTGCGAACCGGACATGCCACTCCAGTAGTCATTTCATTTGAAACGGACAATATTGTTTACCCGCTCAAGATTTCCTCAGTGGTCAGCCAACAGATCGAACCAACCCTGAAGGTCCAAACAGAATATCTCGACACAGGGTTTATCGAGCAAGAAAATGCTCCTACGCTCACGGTTAGATATCGAAATAGTAGTGATATTGTCCAAACAGCGGTATTAGAGGACATCGCGGACTCAATCGTTACGACGTATACGAGTAATAACTACGGAAAGTTCGATCTTTGTGATATCGGAAGAAGCTCGTCATCTGAATCACATGCCTGTCTCATCAAGTTTGATACATCCGGCATACCAAAGAATGCCACCATCATTTCGGCAGAGCTTGGGCTGTATGCACAGTCTACCCCGATTGACTTGAGAATTGACGCCTATCAGATCTTGCAGGAGTGGAGGGAAGGAAAGAGTAGTAATGGATCTGGTGAAGGCAACAACGCTGACATCGACGGCGTGACTGCGAGAGAGCGGTACTACGGTACACCATGGGATACGGAGTTTATCGGAACTAATGGCATTGATGCTTCTGTTAAATCGTACGGAACGTCGACTACGTCAGGCGCGTTAGGGCAACACACGATGATCATGGATCCGGGTTTAGTCAGCGGTTGGATCAGTGGGAACGCGGCAAATTACGGTATTGTGCTGAAAGCAACGTCCGGATCGGGAGTAGCAGCCTTCTTGTCGCGCGATACAAAAGATACTGACTGGCATATACAGAATCCCAGCCCTGCTTTTGCATCTAACGTTGATATTTTACTCTACGTCATCGCTGACAATCAAATGTCACTCCCGAATTTCACCGCGACTTTTGCCAACACCATCGACAAAGAAAGCATTAAAAACTTGGCACTTAATGACCAGGGTGATCCCCTTTTGGACCCCTCTGGGAAGAAGTATTTCCTCACGAAGCTTTCAGCGACCATGCAGTATGCGGAAATGACGGAGGATTTATTTTTCCGCGATGCTTCTGCCAACGAAACGATCGGGGACCCAATTACCCGCCCCGGCAGCAAGAGTATGCATCCGTTCTATATTGCCGTCGGCGCTGCCGTCGCCTTATCAATAGGTCTGGCAGTCATTATCCTCATAGTAAGCCAGAAGTCCTCACCACCAACAAGTATAAAAAACTAATTAACCATTATATCTATGGAAGACATACTTCCCAAACCACCTCCGCCTCCATCTGCCCCGACGGGCATGACTGCTTCGATGAAAAAGTCACGCAAGCCTAAGGTCTCATGGGTTGCCGTTGTATTTGTTATTTTACTTACTCTTGTGTTAGTCATCCTTGGTGAGTGTTTCATGACCGACCTCAACCAATGGTTGAATCCAGCATACGACACGTACGGCGGGTCGTACCGGAGAGTTTCACCTGTGTATGACGAGGCGGTGCTGGCACGCCATTATGACCAGGCTGATTATGAACTGTATCGGCTGGCTATCCATACCGCTTTTGCTATTCCGCTCCTACTTGCCGGTTTTCTTTTTTACTTCTGGTTTATGTATAAGCGTTCCGATCATCCTAACAAGATTATCGTGTGGCCGTACTTCCTCCTGACGCTTTGGGTGATGCTCCATGTCATTTTAGAGGCATTCTACTTCCTCATTGAACAGTATGAGAAGCTTGGTATCTATATAGTTCTCATCCTTCTGGTCGTTGTTTTGACGTGGCTCGCGATGTTTGTCCAGAAGAAGTGGCATCAGAAGCATGGAATAACATAAGTATACCCATATGCCGAAGTACGAAATCAGTAAAGTCAATGTTCTTTCCATCGCGAAATTTTCCGCGATATTCAGCGTTCTGTCGTACATTGTTTGGGCAGTGTTATTTGCCGCGATCACATTGCTCACGAGCAGTTATTCACGCAGCCACTTCTTCGATTCCGGCATGGATTTTGGTGACGTAACGATTATCGCCCTTTTTTCAGGGCTCGTATTCGTGGCCGTGATGAGTTTCGGGGCAGGAGCACTCGTTGCGTGGCTCTACAATGTTATCGCTGGCCTTATTGGCGGGATGAAGATTAATATTGAACTTACCGAGCAGGACGATGAATCAGAAGATCGTTCAACAAATGAACCAACCAATGCAACCTAATTACCACCTATGCCAATACCAGTAAAAGTTCTCAACCATCTTAAGAAATCCAAAACCCCGCATGAGATTATCGAGCATAAGACGGTCTTTACCGCATACGATCTCGCGCAGACCTTACGGGAGAAATTGTCCAACATTGCTAAAACACTTTTTATCAAGGTTGACAAAGAGTACAAGGTTATCGTAATTCCGGCCCATTACCGACTGGACATCCAGAAACTAAAGAAGTTGTTGAAAGCGAAGAAGATTTCCATCGCAAGCGAAAAAGACATGCAGAAACAATTGAAAGTGAAGCCCGGTGCCCTCTCGCCTTTCGGGAGTGTGTACAAAGTCGGCGTTGTCGTTGACAAGTCGCTAGAAAAGCTCCAGAAAGCAATTTTCCAGGCGGGAAGTTTCACGGAGAGTTTCAGGATGAAGGTAAAAGATTTCATCAAGCTCGAACAGCCGGTGGTCGGAAGGTTTGTTGTGAAACCGGTAAAAGCAAAACCAAAGAAGAAATAGTTACCATGTTACTGTGAATACTACATGCAGGATAGTCAAAAGGGTGTAGAACAATATATACAGCAGTGCCGTAGTGCCGGCATGCCCGACAGTGCGATCATTGCACAGCTGGTTGGGGGCGGGTGGAGCCGCAGTGATGCCGAAGCGGCCGTGATTGGTATCGTTGCAAACATGCAACAGTCGTCGTCAAAGAAAAGGTGGCTCTGGATCACACTTGTTGGCGTAGGTGTGCTTATTACTGTTGCAGGGTTGTACCTGTTTGTGTTCCGAGATCCGGGTGGGCCCGGGATTTTTTCAAAGACGAATACTAACAAAAATACGGGAGCGTTGAGTAGCGATACGATCCCTCCATTTGACGCTCTCTTTTACGATTATAGTACGTTCGGAAAGCCAATAGAGTACGTCGCGTTTCAAGAGCAAGCGGGTCGGGTCGATGCCATTACTAGTGCCCTTAGTTATTACTACTACATACAAAAGTCGTATCCGAATGACTTGGACGCACTCCTCGGAAAACCACCGCCCTTTGGGGATCCAAACTCAATGTACCGGAATCGAACGACTAATTATTTCTTGGATGAAGACGCAGTGACTTCGATCCCGTTAGATGTTTATACCGCCAAAGCGTACTCATACAGCAATCAAGGGGAAAATTATTCTTTACAGTATATGATCAAAGACGTGCCTACAGAGAAAGATACTGATGGATATATGAAAAGGTATACTGATCCTGACTGGTATGATCTCGAGCAATTTATCGAAGGAATCAATACTGCCGACAAGTCATTTTTATCAGTTGAGGTAGAAAAAGGCCAAGATTCTGACGAGGACGGTCTTTCAGATCACGATGAAATTAGAGTCTACCATACAAGTTTATACGACGAGGATACCGATGATGATGGTGTGAACGATTACGATGAGGTCCAGGCGGGCACCAATGCAAATGAAGCTCGCGAATAACCACCTGTCTCTATGAATGGTCAATCCAATATTCAATCGTATATAGATCAGTGTCGTCAACAGGGAATGAACGACGAAAGCATCATTGCCTTGTTGGTTGCTGCCGGGTGGTCAGAGCAAGACGTGAGAGGAGTTCTCGTTGGAGCCTCAAGTAATGCGTCCATCTCCTCGACATCGAGACGAAAATGGATTATCCCCACAGTTATATTACTTCTCCTCATTGGAGCTGGTGCCGTGTACTGGTTTATTGTGAGGCCCCGTGCTGCGTTGGAAGATACCCAAGTAAATACAAATA
The DNA here is from genome assembly GCA_001003705.1 of Parcubacteria group bacterium GW2011_GWA2_48_9. Classification (GTDB taxonomy): domain Bacteria; phylum Patescibacteriota; class Patescibacteriia; order UBA10025; family UBA10025; genus UBA10025. The sequence continues at coordinate 12,675 of LCPQ01000002.1, forward strand.
ACACTAATGTTGCCGCGGTTGTGCCCCAAGGTACTGACGTTATTGCTCGCGTATTCGGTGAGACGGTACTTCGCAGTGATGTGGAAGCTGCAACGCGGATGCTATTGAATATCGATCCCTTGTCTTCAGGCATTGGCGAATTTGCAGATGAAAATACATCTACTGAAATGTCGGTTCTTTTGAGATACATGGGTGCGCTTGTCGATAAAGAGGTCATTCGTCGGTTGGGTGCGGTTCCAAAAACAGATGAAGAAATCGTAAAGTACATTGAATCTGTAATGACTCAAGAATACTGGAACTACTTGTTTAATGAGGCAGGACTTCGACAAGAAGACAGGGATATCTTTATCCATCTCCAAATAGCTGATCTTCGGGATACAGAACTCGAATCCCTTGTTAATGAGACATTGCAGGTTTCTTACACTGATCTCCTAAGAAAACGTGTGACAGCAGAGTATAATGCTTTTAATAGAAAACTTGCATATCTTTCTGATGAAGAAAAGGAATACCTATCTTTGGACACCCATCCCTCACGTCAAGTGTCAGAACTTTTTTTTGATGCAGATGCAAATTACTTAATCAATAATTTTGAGACACCTGTGCCAGATTTAGATATCCCAGTCACTCTCAAAGGCGAACTCATGGACTTGCAGCAAACGCCCAACACATTGACATCATTAGTGGAAGAAAACGGCTACTTCTATTTCGGTATGGTATATACGCCTGATACATACGACTACCCCGAGGGTTTTGATAAGAGTGACGTTCTTATCGCTAAATTTCCATGGACAGAAGGTCTTTATGATTCGCTTCTTTCTTCTTTAACGTGGGAAGATGGCCTCACTAATAACGAGATTGAAATATTCGACACTCCCGGACTTGAGCTCAAACTGACTAGCAGCATACTCGATGAGGATAGTGATGGGTTCTACGACTATCTTGAGTGGGTGTATGGAAGTGAGTCAGACGCCGTAGACACCGACGAAGACGGAAAAACTGATTTACAAGAATATGAAGCGGGCACTGATCCAACTAAAGCTTAGATACCCCTGATGCATAAAGTAAAACTCCAACAGTTCGAAGGGCCGCTTGATTTGCTGCTCCAGCTCATTGAACAAAAAGAGCTGGACATTTCGCAGGTGGCGCTTGCCGATGTGACTGAGCAATATATTAAATATCTTCAGCAAGTTGAACAGGCGTTGCCGGAAGAACTCGCTGATTTTCTCGTTGTTGCCGCCAAGCTTCTTTTAATCAAATCCCGCATCTTACTACCTTCTCTGGAGGTTGAAGAAGAAGGGTCCGACCTCGAACAGCAGCTACGGATGTACCGCGAGTATTATGAAGCTTCGAAGGGCTTGCACGCCATGATTCTTAAGCGTCGATTTCTTTTTGCCCGTGATAAACCAGCCATAGTTATCGAGCCGGTATTCAACCCGCCCAAAGGCATGACGAGCATGAGGCTGAAAGAACTGTTTCTGAATGTGCTTGCCGAAATCGAACCAATAATTTCCATGCCGAGGCAAGTGTATCACCGTACCATTTCCATCGAGGAAAAGATCAATAGTTTACGCGAGAAAATCCAGCAGCAAGCAACGATGAATTTTCAAAAACTTTTTACCAATTCGAAAGACAAGACCGAAATTATCGTGACATTCTTAGCACTTCTCGAACTCGTGAAGCAGCGAATTGTGGTAGTCGTGCAAAAAGATATCTTTTCCGATATAGAAATCAAACAATTTCCCGAACAAACAACGTAACATTTTTTTATGACACACCACACTCTTCGTCTGCGCATCGAAAGCCTCCTTTTCCTCGCCGGCAGGTCTATGTCTGTAAAAAAACTTGCGGAGATCACCATGGCCTCTGCTGATGAAGTGACTGTCGCTGCCGAGGAAATCATGAAGGAATACAACCAAGAATCTCGCGGAGTCCACGTGATGAAAGCCGCGCAGAGCTACCAAATGGCCACGAATCCCGCCGTTGCCCACGTCGCGAAGGACTTCATTAAGTCTGAACAAAGCGGAGAGCTCACCAAACCTTCACTCGAAACACTGACGATTGTTGCTTACCGAGGGCCGATTACGAAGGCTGAACTTGAGCAGATTCGCGGCGTGAACTGCAGTCTCATTTTGCGCAACCTGCTTATCAAAGGGTTGATTGAATTCCATGAAGATAAAGAAAAAATGGCTGCCATTTACCAGGTCACCATGGAGTTTCTCCAATTTCTCGGTGTACATAGGGTCGAGGAGCTCCCCGACTACGATCGTTTGCATAGGCATGAACATATTGAACAACTTTTGAAACAGCAGCAGGAATCGGTGAATACGGACGAAGCTCCTGTTTCATAACCACCCCTGCCATGCTCGACCTGTATCTTTTTTTTCTTTTTGCGCTTTTTGGCTACGATATTCCCACGGATTATTCAGCACTTCTTGACGATGAAAAGGTCAGTATCGTCGAAGAGGTACTAACGCCGCCTTCAACAGTTGGAACCGGCAGCCTGGTGGTGTCTATTCCACCTATTAAGGTTGATCCGTATGCCTGGCCTCCCCGTATTGAGGCGGAGGCCGGTATTGTTGTCGACCCTGAAAGCGGGAAAATTCTTTGGGAGCGGAAAAAGGACACCCAGCATCCAATTGCCAGTTTAACCAAGCTGATGACGGCGACGGTCGTCTTAGATGCTGCACCAGATTTTTCATCCCAGGTCACTGCCGTTGACGCCGATGAACGACCGGCGGAAGGCAGCTGGCTTCAAATACGGGAGAGCGAGACAGTCACACTCCAAGACCTCTTAGCCGCGACTCTCATCGGTTCGAGGAATAACGCAGTGCGGATGCTGGTACGCGGGACTGGCATCACGGAGGAAGACTGCCTGAAGCGTATGAATGAGAAGGCATCGAGCCTCGGCATGGCCGGTACGCACTTCACCGATGTTACTGGCTTGGATCCGGCTAACGTTTCTACCGCGAGCGACCTTGCGAAGCTAGTGGCGCACGCTTTTACCTACGAACGCTTGCGTACGGCCGCACTCTCAACCAGCTATGACATAGTCACGTTTGAAAAAAAACGGGTTCTCCACATTGAGACGACAAACAAGCTACTTCCCGATACACATTTTGTATTTCGGGGCGCGAAGACGGGTTACTTGGATGAAGCTGGTTATACATTCGCCGCCCACGTAGAGCGACAGCGCGAACAAGTGATTATGATACTTTTGGGTGCACCGTCTGCCGATGCACGTTTTACTGAAGCTGCGGCACTGGCTGATTGGGCATTTCGGAACTATCGCTGGTTCTCGTTTTTTACAACACCGCCCACATAGTGTATGATTGAGTTGTATTTTATGCAGTATTGCACTACTTTTGTTCGTGAAGTGCCTCCCCTCACACCCACGTTTATTAATTGATACATATGGCCTCTCACCCTATCGTTGTCGGCAACTGGAAGATGAATCTCAATAGCAAGCAGACTGGTGAGTTAATTATGAGTGTGAAAAAGGAGGCCTCCAAACACTCATCTGTCAGTGTCATTGTGGCGCCGTCTTTTACATACCTCGACAGTGTCGGCAAAATCCTCAAAGGAAGCAAAGTCCAGCTCGCGGGGCAGAATATGTTCTGGGAATCGGAGGGTGCGTATACGGGTGAAATTTCTGCTCCGATGCTCATGGAATCTGGATGCTCACATGTCATTATCGGCCATTCCGAACGGCGCAAATATCTCCGTGAGACCGACCACATGATTCACAGAAAAATGGTTCAGGCTCTCGAGTGTGGTCTCGTCCCCATCGTGTGCATCGGAGAAACATTCGAACAACGCCAGCAAGGCATAAAGGATCTCGTCGTCATGCAACAGCTGCAAGCAATTTTCGGCGGGTTAATTCCCACAGAAAAGCAAAATATCGTTATTGCGTATGAGCCCATCTGGGCTGTCGGCACCGGCCAGGCGTGTGATCCAAACGAAGCTCGCGAAACTATTCAAGTGCTGAAGCATGCGCTGATAGATATGTACCAGGAACACGTAGTACAACAGAATTTTGTGGCTCTCTACGGCGGCAGTGTTGATCATACTACTATTACACAGTATGTCGACGGCGACATTATTAACGGGGTGCTCGTCGGTGGAGCCAGTACTCGTCTCGATTCTATGCTTGGCATGATTCGCGCGGTAGATACATAAACTTTTACCCTACTATGCTTACACATCTCTCAGAACTCATCGCTGATGCAAAACATTCCGGGTATGCTCTCGGAGCGTTTAATGTCGATAACTTAGAGACGACTGTCGGCGTCGTTCGTGCGGCAGTGCAGAAGAAATCCCCACTTATTATTCAGATATCCGAACGTACTATCAAGTATGGGGGTTTGAAAACCATGACTGCCATGATCGAAACGATGGTCCGCGATGAAGCGGGAAATATTCCTATTGCATTGCACCTCGATCACGGCCGTAGTTTCCGCTCCATTGCTGAATGTATCGCCGCTGGTTTTTCATCAATTATGGTTGATAATTCTGATGTGCCTTTTAAAGAGAATGTTATCTTAACCCGCCAGTCAGTCGAATACGCACATAAAAAAGATGTCTGGGTGCAAGGTGAGCTCGGTGTCGTGAAGGGTCTCGAAGAGGCGACGCCAGAGGATCGAGAGAAGTTCATGACAGACCCTGACGAAGCCAAGCAGTTCGTTGACGAGACCGAAGTTGATACCCTTGCCGTTGCCGTTGGTAATGTACATGGGATAGTGAAGCTCAAGAAAGGCTTGCCTCAGCTCAACCTCGAACGTCTTGAGCAAATCCACAAGGCGATACCTGAAGTCCCGCTTGTGCTCCACGGAGCCTCAGGTTTACAAACTGACCAGGTGAAAGCGACGTTTGAACACGGCATTGTCATCGTGAATCTCAATACAGAGCTAAAACTCGAATACTCAAACAGTCTCCGTGACACACTCATTGGTCATCCAGAATATTTCGATATAAGAGACATACTGACTCCGCCGACTGACGCGCTCCAACGTGTTGTGGAAGAAAAGCTTATGCTTTTTGGCAGTGCAAATAGAATTTAATATACCATCTATGAAAAAAATTCGACTCGCCATAAACGGATTTGGCAGGATCGGGCGCGCTGCATTCAAGATTGCTTTAAAGAAAAACGATTTGGAAGTCGTCGCGCTCAATGATCTCACCGATACAAAAACACTCGCACACCTTTTTAAATATGACTCTGTATACGGAAAGTACGATAAAGACGTCTCGCATTCAGATTCTGAAATTATTGTCGGCGGCACGAAGTACCCTGTCTATGCGGAAAAGGACCCGGAAAATCTTCCTTGGAAAAAGCTACAGGTGGATGTCGTCATCGAATCAACCGGCCACTTCGTGAAAGACGGCAAGGCGGCGGCCCATATTCGCGCTGGCGCTAAACGGGTGATTATTTCCGCCCCGGCAAAGGGCGGTAACGTCGATACTATCGTCCTTGGAGTAAACGAAGACAAGCTCAAGGGACAGGAATTGATTTCGAACGCCTCCTGTACGACCAACTGCATAGCTCCCGTTGTGAAAGTACTGTTGAAGGAGTTCGGCATCGAAAAAGTAATGATGACAACGATCCACTCGTACACTGCCGACCAGAACCTCATTGACGCCCCGCACAAGGATTTGCGTCGGGCGCGCGCAGCCGCATACAACATTGTCCCGACTTCGACGGGTGCCGCTATAGCAACCGCTGAAACAATCCCTGAACTGAAAGGATTATTTGACGGTTTAGCCCTGCGTGTCCCGACAATTTGTGGGTCACTTTCCGATTTCGTGTTTATTCTCAAGAAAAAGGTTACAAAAGAAGAAGTGAACACCGCTATAAAAAAAGCCGCCGCATCGCCCGCGTACAAAGGGATTCTCGAAGCGACGGAAGAGCCGATAGTCTCCTCGGATATTATTGGCAATTCGCATTCCAGTATCGTCGACTTGTCACTTACCAACGTTGTCGATGGGAACATGGTGAAAGTCGTGGCGTGGTACGACAATGAGATGGGATATTCCCATCGCCTGGTAGAAATGGTTGAAGCGGTTGGAAAAGGATTGTAGGTTATAGCAGGTTGGTTTTTCCTCATGTCATCCTGAACCTGTCTGCCGATAGGCAGGCTTGATTTAGGATCTCGTTATTAGAATACACAAAAGTGAGATTCCGGATCGGTGTCCGGAATGACAAGAAAAAATGGAGCCTACCCGCTTGATTTCCCGCTACTAATCGCTATACTACAGCTTACTTTATTGACCGTGGTCCCATCGTCTAGCCCGGTCTAGGACGCTAGGTTCTCATCCTAGTAACTGGGGTTCAAATCCCCATGGGACTACCAGTTGAGTCAGTGAGAAATCCAATAAGTGATCCGCCTAGAAAGATGAAGGTTAGAACGCAGGATTTGAAGGGCAGAAGCGAACGAGTCACGGAGTGACGAAGAGAGCGTCGGCGGGTGCAAGCGAGCGCAGCACACGCCGCTGCCCAGGACACAAATCCCTGCCTACGCCGAAGCGGCTTCCGCAGGCAGGCCCATAGCGGTACCAAGTATCAATAAATCCATGCATAACCTAGTCAGAAGAACATTTATCATCAGCGGAGTAGTGATTGGAATAATCGTAGCAATCCCAATTCTTGGTTTTTTTCTTCCTAAGTTAGTCATTACAAACGGCGTTGATAAGTATGAGGGGGAACAGCGAGACTACGCAGAGTATGCATATAAGGGGGCAAGGCAGCTTATTGGTCGCGGAGAGTACTTTTTCACCCCAGCACTGCGGGTAGTAAGCGTTGAACCAACAGCCACAATAAGTACATACGGTGGCACGGAAGTATGTGATAAGGTGTATGTGTCAGATGAACTTAACTTATTTCGTCCCCTTAGTCAGCCATATCTGGCAACTGTTCAAGGGTTTACATTTTTCGGTATTCCTTCTTCCAAGTTTGAGGTTTACTGCATTAGTGGGGCTGTAAGAGTGAGCGATGGGATATTGTAATGGCCTAGGTTTACTTGTATCACAAAGATGAAAACTCTCTGCACAATTCATGCAGTCGCCCAACGTGAAGATGGGAAAATCTTGCTTTTACAGCGGACTGATGAACGCGACAGGCCGGGCAAATGGAACTGTGTGACCGGGTATATCAAGGAAAAAGAGCCTGCTGAAGAGGCTGTGTTGCGGGAGTTGCAGGAAGAAACGCACCTTGAGGGTATGCTGGTCAAAACAGCAGATCCATATTGGTTTGATCTGGAAGGTAAATTGCGCATGCTCATCATTGCTTCTCTGGTATCTGTGAAAGGCACAGACAGTCTGCATATTGACGAACGGGAGTCGCGGGCTTTTCAATGGGTTGCGCTCGACGATCCTATGATTCAGAAAATACCGAGTTTAAAGTTGTGCCTCAAAAAACTAGGAATGATATAATCGCACCAGTACCTGCTTACCAAGCTCGACTAGTGAAGTGGTTTTTTCTTTGCAATAAAACTGGTTTCTGATATAGTTATTGCGGACAGAAATATGCCAGACGCACAACCATCAGCCAATACTTCCTCATCACCACCTTATAAGAAGGCGGGTCTCGTGACTATCCTGATTATCGTGGTAGCAATTCTTATCGCCGGAGCTGTGATTGCCTATTTCTATTACTCGAGTGATGACTATCTTTCTAACCTCAATGGCTCGAGCTCCACTCCGCGAAATTCGAATAATATCAATTTTTCCACAAATTCAGGTCAGAATACAAATACGGCGAATAGCAATAGCGACATACAGGCTAACGTCAATACGTCGGTGAATGCTCCATCAAACTTGAATACTGTCACGATAAATGGCCTTAACACATTTCTTAATTCTGTAGACTAAACGGTGTCGACCGCAGGCACCATGGAACCGTTTACTCATCATCATTAACTATGCAACTCATTCTCCGATGGCTATTAAATGCACTTGCTCTGTTGTTGGTAGCGTATCTGCTGCCTGGCTTCGAAGTAAGCTCATTTTACACGGCACTGATCGTTGCACTCGTCCTGGGGATCGTCAACGCTATTATTAAACCGGTATTGATACTTCTGACGTTGCCGATTACGATACTGACGCTCGGGCTCTTCACGCTGGTTATTAATGCATTGCTCATCTGGTTCGTTGCTTCATTCATTGAAGGGTTTTCCATTGATGGTTTTACTACTGCATTGTTGGGTGGTGTAATACTCTGGGTGATTTCTTGGCTGACGAACGGGATCACAAGAAAATAACACTATGGCTATCTCCGGTACATTCCGCAAGGTGCTTATTAGCACATCTTTTGTTTTACTAGGCATCCTCATTGGCGGGTACCTTTTTTCAGGGACCCAGCCGCGTTCGATTATAGCTCTCACGAACTGCGAAGACTGCCTCGCACCAAAAGACCTGCTCGGACTTTTAGGCTCAATTGGGGTCCAAAAATTTGATGGAAGCATACCGGGAGTTATCTATGAGACTGATAAGACAGTTGTTATCTCACATCCCGAACCGACCACGCCGGTGCACTATGTCGTGATTCCGAAAAAAGATATTAAAAATGCCGCCGGGATTACAGCAGAAGACACTCCGTATCTTGCCGACGCCTTTGCGGTCATGTCAAAGTTGATAGAGGATGACGGCTTGGTCCAGTATAAGATAACCACGAACGGTCCAGGGCTCCAGGCGGTGACGTATTTGCATTTTCATCTCACGAGTAATGAAGGGCCGGAACAGTTAGCGAACTGACGGACTGACGAATTGCGGATTAGTTTATCAGACGGACGTGAAGCATTGACCCACGTTCTCTTTTGCACTACGATTATTGTGCTCATAAATGAAACTGATCTTTCCCACCTTGAAACAAGGAGGCCTTTGTGGCTGTGACACCTTTGTATGGAGCCAAGATCATCGGAACCGGTAAAGCAGATTTACCCGATTCCGCGATCGTGGATAACTACCGTTTAGCCAGTGATATGCTTGAGCGGGCGAACGAAGCAAAGAGGCTTTTGGGGGTTCAGGAACTCCCACCCGATGTTTTGGAGGCCCTTCAGACCAGTAATGACTGGATATTTCCGCGAACGGGAATCAGTCGTCGCTATCACCTGGGTCCGGAATGGACCACCAGTAAGATCGCAGCGAGCGCCGCCAAGAACATCTTAGCTGATGCCGGCCTTGCTCCCGATCAAATCGGCGACATCCGGGTATCAACTGTGACGCCCGATCACCTCGCATCCCCGCCCTGTGTCTCTGAGACCATGGCTCAAACAGGTATTCCCGTGTGGACTACCGAAAAGGTGAGATATCATCCGTGCCTAGCCGGGGATGTAAGTTATGCGTGCTCAGGGTTTCTCGTCAACGTGGTCGATGTCATTAGCCATCTCTCATTCGGCTTGGCAGACTACGCACTGTCCCTTGGCGCTGACAAGATGACAACCATCTCCCCGCCGTTTGATCGGATGATATGGCCCATCCTGGCCGACCATGGCGGCGGCTTCGGCTGGAAACGCGTTCCCTATGCCGAGAGTGATGTTCGTCCCGAATGGATTTATGCCGGGGGGGATTGGACGAAGGGTGCACGCATTATTACCCCGTGGGGCGGATCCGCACAGCCCTTGACGCTGGACCTGATGATGCAGGATCCCTTGCTGATGAATTCCAATCTCCAAATGCAGGGCAGGGTGGTCATGTCAGAGCTTGTGAAGGCACTCAAGAACTTTGTGTTGCCTGAAGCTCTCGAGAAAGCTGGCCTGAAGTGGAGCGACATCGATATCGCTTTCTTCCACCAAGCAAACTATCGGATCATCGATCCCGTCGTGGAGGCGCTGCGTGCCCTTGGATTGCGGTCCGACGCGATTGTCTACAACACGATCGATCACTACGGCAACACCACTAACGCGTCAGTACCCATTGCAGTACACGATGCACGTCGCACAGGCGTACTCAAGCCCGGCATGCTGGTCATGATCGTCGTCATGGGAGGAGGGTACTCCTGGGTAGTGATGTTTCTCCGGTGGAGTCTCGCTTGACCTTTGTTCTAACGAGCCCCAGCGTTGCTAGGGGCTCTTTTCTTATCCTTGACACCGTGTGAGTTTCATCGTACAGTAGGCGGGAATATCGCACGTTAACGCCAGCACAGGATGCTGGCATGCGTTCAAATAGTGTAACGAGGGAGGGTGTATGAAGTGTACGTTCGAATCGCAGTCAGTGACGTGTCTTGACGTCGAACTGGAAGAGGGCGAAGACCCCACCTTGCAGGAGGTCCTGGATCAAACCGAAGGGGTGGTGTTCGATCCCGAAACGCAGATGGTCGTGTCCGTCGACATCGGTGAACACGATCTCGACGCGAAGGTCGCTCCCGGGACGTACTACATCGTCCCGAAGGTTATGGAGCTCGCGCCGGTCGCCGAGGTGAAGGAACCCGCCGACGCCAAGGACGATCCGCCCCCTGTGACGGATGCTCCGGTCGTCGAGCCTGAAGCCGTCGCGACCGATGCCAGCGGTTCGGCTGTCATGCCGGCAAAGGATGCTCCCACACCGGTTGAGAACGCGGAGGCCGCTGTTGGTGCCGAGACGACGGACGCACCCGTCCAGTCGTAAGTCAAGATTCCAATGTACCAGGCGGACGTCATCAGACGCTCCGCCTTTTTCCTTTTAATAAAGAAAAACCTCGCTCTGAGAACGAGGTTTGCTTACGGTGACCATCATGGAGCAAGGATGGGCGGTGAAATAATCACCTTGAAGGTAACGGTCTGGCTAACAATGAAGTGGCCTGAGTCGATGATGAATTCGGCGGGGCCGTCGTTGAACTCAATGAACGGTTCTGAACCGTCGAAGCACTCACTCATGTGGTCGCTAAACCCGGTAGCACATAGTCCGAGGCAGATCTGTCCGATGACATTTCCCCATGCAAGCTCGATCTTCTCCAGGTCGAGCTGGTACGGGTTGTTGCCGAGTACCAGCGCTTCCATAGCGGTGACGATATCTGGCGCGCCCGGGCCGTACTCATAGGCGAAGGGGCCGTGAAGTTTCCCCAGATCTCCAATTGCGAGCTTCACTCGCAGAATGGTAGTACGTTCATAGTCAACGCGGGTCGTCGTTCCGGGAGGACAGAAGGATACGGTGTCGATGCGGGTAAACGTAAGTTCACCCCGTAGGCTGTCATCAGATATTTCTTTTTCGGTGGGCTCAGTGGTGTAGTCAGGAATGTGTGGAGTCGCTTGGAGCGGTTGAGCAATGGCGCAGATTAGCAGAACGAGCAATATCCGTGCTTTCATGTTTTCCCCCGTTCGAGTAAAAGGGCGGTTGTTTGAGTTTGGGTAATGGTAGGGACTTGAGCCCCTCCTGTCAACCTCTGTGTTTCTTCATGGTATACTGGGCTTCTGTATACCCGTATGATTCGTTTTCATATCACAAAAAAATCGAAGAAAAGCAATGCACGCTTAGGGTTACTGAAAACACCACATGGAGCTATTGAGACCCCTGCATTGATTCCTGTGGCGACACAAGCCGTGGTGAAAGCGCTCACCACCGAGGAAGTTGTGCAGACTGGCACACAAGCGCTGATCGCTAATACATTTCACCTGCACCTTAAGCCGGGAGAAAAGATCGTGAAACGGCACGGAGGGCTGCATCGATTCATGCGCTGGCAGCGGCCGCTCATGACCGACTCGGCCGGCTACCAAGTATTCAGCTTGGGGTTCGGCATGGACCATAAAGTCGGTAAGATTCTCAAAAAACGGTCAGAAAACAAAGTTTCCCATCCGAGTGCCCAGCCGCAAAACGTGAAGATTACCGAAACGGGCGTCCATTTCCGTTCGCCAGTTGACGGTTCGCCGCTCTTCATTGGTCCGAAGGAGTCGATTCGCATCCAGGAATCCCTTGGTGCTGATATTATTTTCGCGTTTGACGAATGCACTCCGCCGACTGCCAGCCACGCGTATACGGAAAAATCATTGGAGAGGACGCATCGGTGGGCAGAGCAGTGTTTGGAATATAAAAAAACCAAGCAAGCGTTGTTTGGCATTGTCCAAGGTGGGAGGTTCAAGGATTTGCGTGTCGAAAGCGCGAAAATGGTTGCGGGCTTGCCGTTCGACGGATTCGGGATCGGGGGGGAGTTCGGTGGTGATAAAAAAAGAATGATGCACATGATCAGGTGGGTCATTGATGAGTTGCCGGAAGACAAACCGCGCCACCTACTCGGCATCGGGTACCTCGAGGATATTCCGAAAGTTATCAAATCGGGCGTGGACACGTTTGACTGCATCGTCCCCACTCATTTTGCCCGGCACGGGGCCGCGTTTACTTCTGTTGGGCAGTTAGATATGCGGAAAAAGATATTTCTCAACGATACAAAACCGCTTGATCCCCGTTGTGCGTGCGAGGTTTGCCAGACGTATTCGCGTGGTTATATCACCCATTTACTGCGTGCGAAGGAAATCACGCCGCTACGGCTTTTGACGTCTCATAACCTGTTTTTCTTTAACACGTTTGTTGCTAGAATACGGGAGGGAATACGGCAGGGGATTATATAACTTGCTGCTCATCGCGCGTCCACGGCGGGGCGCGCTCATTGGAAAAAAGAACCGAGCGCAGGCGGCTCTGCCTGCGCGACAACGCCAAATGACGCTATATTAATAATATGAAATTCAAATACTTTGACATCATCCTCGGGCTGTTCGTCGCCGTTTTACTGATTTCCAACGTTGCGTCGACCAAGATAGTCCAATTCGGGCCGTTTACGTTCGATGGTGGAACGATTTTATTTCCCTTGGTGTATATTTTTGGGGATATACTCACGGAAGTATATGGATTCAGAGCGGCCCGGCGGGTCATATGGACAGGTTTCTTCGGTGCGCTGCTGATGTCGGTTGTTTTCATTGTTGTCGGGAAACTGCCCGCTGCAGCCGACTGGAATAACCAGGATGCCTACAATGCCATACTCGGCCTTACGCCGCGAATAGTTGTCGCATCGTTAATCGCGTACTTCGCAGGGGAGTTTTCAAACTCCGTAACGTTAGCGAAGATGAAAATTGCCACAAAAGGAAAGTGGTTATGGTCAAGGACAATTGGTTCTACGCTCATCGGACAAGTTGTGGATACAGGATTATTTATTCTGGTCGCGTTTTGGGGCGTGTTACCGAACGAACTTATTTGGACACTCATTGTTTCAAATTATCTTTTCAAAGTCGGCGTAGAGGTTGTATTTACTCCCGCGACGTACGGTATCGTCGGGTTCTTGAAGAGGCGAGAGGGAGTGGATGCGTTTGATGAGGGAACGAAGTTTAGTCCGTTTAATGGATAGCACATTTGTCGTAGGGTAATACAGCGATAACGCTCTGTTACTCCGTCATCCTGAACCATGTGCTGATGAATATCAGTATTGTTTCAGGATCTAGTTTGTTGAACACACTAGATTCCGGATCAAGTCCGGAATGACAAATGCGCGTACTGCGACTTCAGAATGCGAAAAAAGCAATAGAGGTTGCTTTTTAGACATTTTTGTGCTATAATATGAATACAAAATAAAAATAAAAACCAATATCCGAAGCAACCTACATGAAGTGGCTCCGGGACGTAAAAGTTAGAAACATTATCATTTGGAGCGCTGTTGATGCAGTGCTGCTTTTTGGTACGGCTGGCTTCTGGTTTGGCACATCAGCACCGGCCGCTTCCGTATCTGTAGATATGATAGGGGAGTATCTGTCACCCATGTCTGACATCCGTATCACATTTTCCCGGCCGTTCAGCCGAAAACTCATTGCGCACATCGAACCTGCAGTGGCTGGCAACTGGACGTATGAGGATTTCATGTATGGAAACCATCTTGCGCGGACGATGATTTTTACCCCTGAAGTTTCACTGGCCCCAGAGACGGACTATCGGCTCGTATTAAAAGACGTAAGGAACGCCCTCACTCCAAGCGCGGGTGGCGAATTTTTTTCATATACGTATTTGACACCCCCTGTCCCCAAAGTCGTTTCCGTCATGCCCGAGGCCGAGTACATCATGTCGCCTCACGAAGGTTGGACGGTCACTCTCGACCAGTCCAATGAAGGGCTGGCCGCGTTTGAGTATGTATTTGAACCAGAGGTGGCATTCGAACAAGCCACTGATGGGTCAAAAAAAACTACCACATTGAAGCCGACGGAACTTCTGAAACAAGGAACTACGTATTCATTGAAGGTATATAGGCGTAAGGTTCAGTATTTTATCGCGTCGGGCGAAGTAGCTCGACAGGACGACCCTGTGGAGGTGTTTAATGGTAAATGGAAAACCACCGATGCCCCGGGCATCACAGCATTTTCTCCCACCGGCACCGGTATCCGGCGCAATTCGCGCATAACCGTACAATTTTCAGAAGCGATGGACCGGCAGTCGGTGTTTGACGGCATGAAGATTGATCCGGCACTGACAGGCGAATGGAAGTTCAATGAAACGAATACCGGATTTACCTATACAGGTTCGCCGGCACTTGAAACTACCTACACGGTGACGATTCCGGCAGGCACGAAAACGCTGATTGGTGGGTATTTAGAAGAAGACGCTGTGTATACCTTCACAACGATAGGAAAAGCGGTTGTCACGCGTTTTTCCCCTACGAACGATGCGAAAGGCGCAAGTGTTGGCAGTACGGTGCAAGTAACGTTTGACCAACAGGTGGACCACGCATCTGCCGAAGGAAAGTTTTCTATTTTCCCGAGCGTAGATGGTGCTTTTTCCTGGGACGGCAACGCGATGACTTTTCATCCATCAGCCCAGCTGGCATTTAATACGCCGTATACCGTGACTGTTAGCTCCGGAGTGCGGAGCCTCGAAGCGCTGAATTCTGCACAGGATTTTTCCGCGTCGTTTACTACCGAGCTTTCACAGACCAAGTTAGCCGTACCGTTTCATCGCCAAGAGCGGCCTTTATCATGCGAAGCAGCGGCCCTGCTCATGGCGCTTGTCTCAAAGGGTGTGAATGTCACAGAGTCAACGTTGATCGAACAAATTGGGTACGATCGGACTCCGCATGTGGGCAACGTTTGGGGCAATCCGCACGTCGGGTTTGTCGGAGACTACTACGGCAGGCAGTCGACCACCGGCTACGGCGTGTATTGGGAGCCCATCTCCCGCGTCGCGAACCTGTATCGCACGAGCCGTTGGTTTGCGAACGGAACGATTCAGGATTTAACAGCGGAAATACAGAAAGGCAATCCCGTGGTTGTATGGGGCAACGCCGGATCGGGCAAGCGGGTTGATTGGCGAACACCGGACGGCGGCACGGTCATAGCTATCAACGGTGAACATACCCGTGTCGTTTCCGGCTTCGTCGGTTCCGCAAGTAATCCGACGGAAATTATCGTGGTTGACCCTCTGTATGGCGAGCGGTACTATACAGCGTCGTCTTTCGAGGCGAACTGGTCGACGCTGGGGAAAGCCGGCGTCGTCGTCGAGTAGCACGCCAATTAAGCCTAGAGCCAAGAGCTTAGAGCAAAGAGCCAGATAGCAAGCCCGCATGTCAGCACGCCAGCAAATCAGTTAAAGATTTCAGATTTGTATATTCGTAGGGATTCGTAAATTCGTAAGACAATGAGTGAACAGCATCCACAACAAACTTGCCCTCACTGCGGATACCCGGTGGAAATTGCCGAGCATGCTCCGGGGTGTCCGAATGCTGTAGAGCAGATAGCAGCAATTGAACAAGCAGATACTGTCGTCGTAGACATTCCAGAGAGTGTGTCTCCAACCGAAGGTCCCCAGGGAGATGGGAAAATCCTTGAATCATCAGGCACTCCTGGTATTTCCACAGAAACGAAAGAAGCTCGTGACTCGGCAATTCAAAAGATAAAGAGAGCGGCAAGGCGCCTAGTGCTTTGGGGCATGATTTATGGTTCGGCGCTTACCACATTGGATTCCCCGTCAAAACAGCCGCAAGAGCAGCTCCGAGAAAAGCAGTCTCTGAGCGAGTACCATGTTGCGAAAGACAAGCAACGTGACAGTGAGCAGTCCCCCTTTACCATAACACCAGAAAAGTACGAAGAGCTACGGGCTACGTATAACGCCCGCATCGAAACATTTACCAAACAAGTTGAAAATGCAAAACATGACCTCGACTACTTAAAGAGTATCTATGGCGATGATCTTATTAATGTCTATATTTCGATGGCCCGTGACGCAGTGGCCAAAGGAGACATAACCGATCAAGATTCGATCGAGAGCAAGGTTGATCTTGTGACGACGGGATTCGAAGAGTTCGGCATTACCTCAGAACACTTGAAGCAAATCTGCCGTTCTACTTTCCCGAAAAATTGGGTGCTGAATGAAGTCGATTCGATCATCTACACTGGGTCGGAAAACCAACCAGATAGTGCTGAATATCTCCAACATACTCCTAAAAGTACTGACTGGACGACCATGGCGGTAGCCCGCTTGAAGGATCACGGCGTAACTTCCATCGATGTATCGCCTCACACTGAATTCGATCCATTATTTGAGAATCTTGCTCATGAGCTTGGTCATGCCAATGATTGGAGAAGTAATAACAACCTTACAGCCGATCAGCGCATGCAGCTATTTGCTGAAGTGACGAGACGATACACCGAAGGTGAAAATGTTTTTTATTCGGACTATGTTGAGACTAAAAACGACTTAAATAAAAAAGTGAAAGAATTCTGGGCGGAAATCTGCGCGGCGTATTTTATTAACCCAGATCAGCTAAGAGCCGAACACCCTGAAGATTTTGCCCTTGTTGACAAGTGGGTGAAGCTAGAAGATCCTGGATTTAATGCGGCTGAGAAGGCAACGGAGAGAAATGAGATGTATAACCAGTACTCCAGTGAGTTTAAGAAACAGCAGTGGCAAGCGACGTATGCGGCACTTCCTGAAGCAGTGAGAAGCGAATTGGAGAGCTTACCGGAGCAAATCGCATGCGATGCCCAACGCGACGGTTTTTTCAGCGGTGATGGCTCTTATAACCCGCACGCAATTGTTCAAGAGGTCTTTGCGCGCCATCATATTCAAAAAGAGCCAGACTGGAGGTTGGTGAGCGAAATAAGCAACCGTATCAGCGAAGCTGGGAACAAGAATGGCGACATGTGGAAAGGACAATTCGAAAATGAACTGATGGAATCAATGTCACCTGAAGCACGCAACGAATTGAGCGCCTATCTCGGGCAAATACAAAAAGAATTTGCAAAAACATCAGGTACTGAGAATGACTCATTTGACTGGGATGCCATAGACAAGCAAATGCAAAAAGACCTGGCAGCCTTTCGCGAAAAATACGACGTCAAATGTACTCTTGAAACACTATATAACTGGGTATTCTACCGCTTATGAAAATCACAATCACCGGTAAGCAAATGCATGCCGAGGTCGCGCTGCAGGATACTGGCGTGGAGATATATACCAAAAGCTATCTATTGTATAAGTCCTTAAGGACGCTTTTCGATACTTTTTTCAACAAAGGAATTGAAACGTTTGCGAGCTCGCATGGAAGTGCTGGAAAGAACATTTCTCTCGAAAGGAAAACTGTTATTAAAGACGATCTTGATTTTGAACAGGCCGTAGTTGGTTATCTCGGAAGAGTTTTCGGCACAGAAAACGTCTCAATTGATGGGGCAGAACCAGAGAAGCAGGAACTGAAAAATAAGATCCGCCGTGAGGTAAATCAGTACAGTACCGACCCATCAGTTCATGGAGTTATCCCAGCAATAAATGCGGGTGTGGAAAAGCTGAGCGTTAACCAGTTAAAGGAGCTCATGAACGATTTGAAGTAGCGTATACTGAACATGTATGGCTGAACAACAAGCACAAGCGACTTGCCCTCACTGCGGATACCCGGTGGAAATTGCCGAGCATGCTCCGGGGTGTCCGAATGCTGTAAAAGTTGAAGCGCAAGAAGCTCTCCAGGAGGCTCAAACCTCACCGAGTGAAGTCGCAGAGCAAAATCTCGAGGAAGCCATTATTGAGCGCCTAAAGTCGGCAAAAATTGAGCTCGAAGCCGAACTAACAAAGAGCGAATTATTACTACAAACTCTGTTTTCCGGTAAAGATTTAAGCCCCGATGAACAAACAAAGGCGGATGAAATTTTTGGTGGGTATGATCCAGAGGAAGCGCGTGAGTTGTATGAAAAGTTTAAAAATGGATTACGGTATACTGAGGGGTATAAGGGCGCGGATGTCTGGTATAAATTACACAGGCACTTCGCAGAAGGAGATAAAGCACTTACTGAAAAGAACAGCCACCTCGAGCAGGAGATTGCCTCGCTCGGCCAACAGTTAGATGCAGCAGAGCGGGCAGTTGCCGAGGCACAACGGGCATATGATGAATGGAACCAGGGTATGGGGCTGAAGCGTTATTTTACGCAAGGGACAGGGCGCCGCTTGCATGGTGATGTTTCTGCGGCACAGGTAGAAGAAAAAAGAATCCGAGGTCAGCGTCACGATGTACGCGGTGAGATTGACGAGCAACGCAGCTCGAGCTTTTACAATAGAGATGCGAAGAGCGACATTGATCATAGTGCATGGAGCAACTTCTACTACTATGGAAGGCAGGAGATCACGGCTCGTCTGGAAGAGAAGCTGAAGGGTGAAGACGTTGAAAGCTACATCAAAAAAGAGCTGCCCACAGGTGGGTATCTTCGTCAGATAGTTGAAAGAGAAGCCGGGCCAATTTTAGAAGAGCTGGTAAGATCAGGTGCGCTAGATCCAGAGCGAGCCGAGGCCTTTCGCGCGAAGGTGGCGCAACTGATGGAGTACAGCATGCATCCGGAAGAGGAGGTACAATCTGAAACCTGGGCTATTCAACGCGAAGTAAGCGAGATTATAGACTCATGCAAAGCAAAGCAACTGCCCGATAACGTATCATCTAAATACTCGCCCCGAGATCTAGAATCCGCCTTACAAAGAATCAGGGAAGTGCCGCTAACTCCGAACAAAGATGAAAAAACGGCGAGCAATTATTACAGCACCATGCTGGCGAAATTCATCTCAACAGCATACGTCGAGGGACGATTAGCTCATGTTAGTGAGACTGTAGAAGCGGAGAGTACGCTTAAGCCGGATAGTCCATACAGGGAACAGATTACCACTCTCAGGATACGCAACAGCCGGCGCGACAAGTCGCTCGCGCCAGACGTCTTAAAGTTTCTCGAGATTGGGCCTGCGCGATGGCAAATAATGGGCAAGACCGCCATAGAGTCGGGTCTGGTAACCGAGGAGGAATGGAAACACCTCGAAGAGGCAATGATTGCCGAAGTTGGCTATGAGAACCTTGAACAGCCCGCCCGCAGTGCGGCGAGTGAAACTATAGTTGCACTACAACGTCTCGGTAATCCAGAGGCACTGACGTATCTTGCAGACCACGCCCGGGTGAACGATTGGCGGCTCGAGGAGACCGGTGGCGCTATTGAAGCGGTCGCAAAGAACGCAAGCAGCGAGCAACTCGAACGAATACTTCCGCGGCTTACACCGGAGGCACGTGTAATGATCACTGATGCGCAAAATGAAAACTCTCTTCTCAACAGTTTTACCGATACTACCGATCCCAAAAGAGGGGATGTTATGCGTTGGAACTATCAGATGCGTGATTTGTACCCGGTACATTCCCGTATTGCTACCCAGCTACGTGCGAAGGACCCGGACACCGAACGGGTTCGTCATTACTACCTGGGGCGATTTGGGCGCGATGCAGATATTGGTGTTCAAACAGTTGAGAAAACGGCGCGGGAAGTCGGGGAGGATCCAAAGGCCACTCTTGAGGCATATCTCCAACATTTTTTGTCTTCACTCGTGCATGCAGACAGCTCCAATGTGTACATTTCGGAAAAAATACCAGACTTTGTCAAAGAGTATGCTCGCGTTTCCGAAACTGCTCCACGCGAGGCATGGGAGCTAATTAGTAAGCGAATGTTTGAGACTGACAAGTATACCCGCGAGCCCGAAAGTTTCATGAAGACGCTGGCAGAAGTGGCGGATGTCATCGGCGCGTCTCGAGCTGAGATGATGAAAAAGTCTCTTCCATTTCTCATGGGCCCTCTCAGAGAACGTGGAGCCAATGGGATCCAAAGCGTTGCGTACATCGATCAAATAGCGGCGGCATTTGGGGTGGATCGTGACGTAGTTACTGCAGCGTGCCTTTCGGAGATTCCACGTGGGGGTCAATGGCGATCACATAATACCTCAACCGAGGATACCATCTACCAAACACTGGGCTCCTCGCCGGATCGTGATATTGGCCGCCTGGCGTCACAATTTGGAAAGGAGTTTTTAGCGCTTTCTCAAGGAGACACTGACTCACTCGCTGAGTTGTTCCGCCGCGGCTCGCTACAGGCGTCTGGGGAAGAGCGGACTCGCCTCCTGAGGTCGATCACGAAGGTCCAGCGGCCGAGTGCAGTGGATTTTTTGCCAAAGCTAACAAAGGCATGGGCTGGTTCGTCAGTCGATGGAGCGCAGGTATCCGATGTGATAGAACAGTTTATCATTTGTGATGGGCTTGGCATTCGTGCAAAACGTACCCCTGAGGGAGTAGCAACGCAAGACGAGAATACTGAGACGAGCTTGCAGGGATTAGAGTCCGGGTTTCTGGTACATATCCGGGAAGCGCTGGCCAGGGACGCCCAGGGGGTCCTCGACCATGCCAACCGCCGTCTCTTGAAGAAGCTTTTTGGAGAGGAACAGATTGAGAAATTTCTCGCCGCTTTACCAAAAGCTTCTGACGAAAGACGAAATGCTTTTACCCACAATGAGTATGATCGGACCACTACGTTCATCAAGTTTCTGGCGCATGAGCACCAATCGGAGATGAAACTCGATGCTGATGAGTGGCCCATACTGACCGAATACGTCAAACGTTTCGGGCTTTCGCAGACGCCAGTTCTCTACAAGTATTTTAAGAATCTCTTCCGCCACGAACAATATGGTGATCCTCTACCGCAGTACCAGGTCGACAGCGGCATCACGACTACGAAAGAACTTGACGCGCGAAACAGGAGAATACGCGATCTGGTCTTCAGCGAGCACCCCATGACCGAAGTACGAGACATGTCGCCGTTTGACATGGAGATTCTCGAGTCAGTGAGCGGCAAGAGCACCCATCGGTTCGCTTCTGGCAGGCCAAGCATGGGTAAAATTGTCACCGATTTCGCCGAAGCTCAGGAGAAAAAGACCGTCGCTCCTTTACCTGAGGGGTATGAGCATTTTACGATGAATTTGAGCAACGTCGAAGTGCAGGTCCAAACCGAACAGATTGAAAAAGACTTTAGTGTCTTGCGCGATGAGATGCTGGAAGTTATCGCCCACCCTGGTGACATATCAGAGATACGCCAGCAGGCAGTACAGGCGCTTGCAGCCGAGCTTACATCTGTCGAGGAGAGTCTGAAGCAAAAAGGAGATAACCCGTTTATTGCAAAGCGGCTCGAAGAACTACGCGCACTTCAGGGAAACGTGGAAAAAGCCAAAGATTCAGATGTGCTGCTGGGCACCCTTCTTTCGCTTGACCTTGGCACGTCAAAGAGAATCGGCATGGTTCCGCTGATCCGAAAGCTGATGCTCCACAAACTTTTTGAGCGACATTACTCTGCGCTTCAGGCCGACCAACTTTCGGCATCTATCAGCCAAGGACCTACGGCTGACGGTATTCTCCGTATGCTGAATATTCACGATGATTTTATTAAGGACCACCTTTTAAATGTGTCACGGAAGAACGAAGAAAAGTATTGGTCAGAGGAAACGTGGGACAAGATTGCAAAAGGCAGAAAGAGCAATAAGCTCGTCAACCTCACAAAAGTGTTTGATCCACATATCAGCGCACTTCGTGAAGCCTCGTCAAATTTCGAGATTATCGAAAAAGGTGGCACCCAACGTGTGGAGGCAATCCCTGACCGTGGCCTCGTCGGCGAACTTTCTGGCTACCTTGCTGATGTTTGCTATACGGCCGAGTATCCGCTTCTCGAAAAGTATCCAAACGTCGTGCCGTACAAATTCGTCGCCCGCGACGCAGAATCGGGCAGTCCGGCCTTTGTCGGTTCCGTATTGGTGTTTGAAGTTACAACTACCGATGGCAGCCCTGCTCTCCTGGTGAGAGGATTCGATGTTCCAAATGAACAGAAATACGACATTGGCAAATTCATCGAAAAGTTTATCGACCAATTAGGTATTGTTGCCAAGCAGCGGGGGCTGAAGAAAGTGCTCATCCCAGGGTTGACGGGGGCGACCAGCAACTATGCCATGACGAATCGACACATGGAATCGTCTTATAAGGCAGGCAATGAAACTATCGGTCTTGCCGAAACGTTCAGGTTTAACAGCTACGATCTGACACAGAATTGCTACGTAGCACGTGAGATAAGCGATCAGGCTGCTGAGTAGTCGGATGTAGTATTCGGACGCGTAGAGCGGTATACTGGCACTATCATATGTCCCTTAAGACCTCTCAAGACAGCAAGCTGGTATTAGTATTAGCGGTTGCACTGATCGTGGCCGTCCTTTTTGGCGTACTTGTCGGATACGTGCTTTTACAAAAAAAGGATGAACGCGTTGTCGCAAATGCAAACAACGTCAATGGTACAAATTCTCTAGATTCTCGCTGTGGATCGTGGTCTCCCAGTCCCCCAGGTGATGTCACATGTATGGCCCTCGTACCACCCGGATTTTACTTCGATGACGGTGCATGCACATATTTTCCCGGTACAAGTGCCGGGTGCAGCCAGCCACCTTTCGATATAGAGCTTGAATGTGTGCAGGCGTGTCTTCAGCGGAGCACGTTACCGCCAATAGTTGACGTATTTAACGGTGAGGTGTCCCGGTCATGCGATGTCGATGACGACTGTAGAATCGTCGATCGGGGATACGACCTTGGGACATGTTGTCCTGTCCCGACGTGCGCGCTTGGCTATACAGATGAAAAATACGTATCGGTAAACGGACAGTCATATGATGAGCTTCATGAGAATGTTGCGCGGCAGTACAATGATCTCTGCGCGCGCGTTGATTGCCCCCAGTATTCACCCCCTTCATGTCCGAAGATACGCGATGATTTAAAACAACCTGTGTGTCGAGATTCCGTCTGCGTAAAAAAGTGGTATTATGAGTAACTGTTTTTAATTTGCGCTACGATATTTTAGAACGATCCTATGCCCCAAAAAACACTTATTCTGGATAAGAACATCGTCAGCGAGGGCCGTTTTAGCCATTTAAAAGAGGGTATGCCCGTTTGGGTGGATGTCACTCGTCCATCGGCGAGCGAGCTCGAAGAAGTGTCGAACCAGGTGGGGATGTCGGTCCGTGAGATCGAGCATCTGCTGACGCCAAGGCAACGGCCGATGCTTTTTAATATTGAAAAGTACTCCGTAGTAGTCTTTTCCGCACCCTTCGCTGAAAAGGAAAACTTGATGGCCTTGCCAATGCTCATGTTCGTTTCAAAGGACCAAAATGATTTGGTTACCGTACATCGAGAACACTGCCAAGCTGTGTCAAAACTATATTCATATACTGCATCACGTAGCACCGAGATGTTCCGTGGCGGCATTACACTGGTGCTTTTTACACTGTTAGAAGAAATCGTTGAAGATTTCTTTTCGGATGTTGATGCCATCAGAGATGCCATCGAACAAATTGAGGAAAAGATGTTCGACTACAAAGACAGTAAGAAGGTGATGAAGAGGACCTTCGCCACGAAAAAAAGCCTACTCTACGTCCATAGGGCGTTGATCGGCAACCGTGAGGTAGTCCAGGCGATTGAAAAGCACTATGCGCAGTTTCTCGATGTGAAAAAACTTGAGGATTTCCGCCAACTCACTGGCGACATCACCCAACTCATCGAAATGGCGACCACCTATCATGATATTTTGACTACATCGGTCGAAGTCCACCTGTCAGCCATTTCAAATAATCTCAATGTCACAATGAAGCGGGTCACCTCGTGGGGAGCCATCATTCTCGTGCCGAGCCTGGTCGCGGGCATATTTGGCATGAATTTTCGAGAGATTCCTTTGCTTACGAGCCACGAGGGATTTGCGATCGCCATCACACTGATGGCAGTTTCTGTCTTTTTGCTTGGATGGTATTTTAAGAAGAAGGATTGGATGTAATTGTATAGAGTTTATTAGTTACGCGAGTTTCCGAGTTGGCGGGTTAGTTTTTTGTAAGCAACTCGCTCAACTTGATAGTGAAACATGACCAACATACGACATTGACATGATTACGAAAGAGTGCTAGCATGAGCTGTTTTTATTAAGCTATGAAAGGAAAGAAAACATTAGTTGTTATTACCACCCTTTTAATCGCGAGCTTTGTTGCGTACAGTTTTCGTACGCCCATTATTGACACGTGGGAAGACTTAGTCGAGGAAGATATCCCGACAGTCTCCTATAATGACGTTCGTAATACGGCCCCAGCAGTGAACCCGCCCGCCAATGCGAACATAGACGTAGACGCGACAAATGTAAATACCCCAGAGCCCGCATCGGCTTTGCCGTCTTCGTTTAATCTCGAAGTTCCGTTTACTACCCAGGCGCCGTTTGCGAACTGGGATTTTCCTTATCAGGAAGCGTGTGAGGAAGCGTCCACTATCACGGTGCACTATTACTACCAAGACAAAACATTCACTAAAGAAATCGCTGACAAAGAAATTCTCGACCTTGTTGAGTGGGAAAAGGATTATTTCGGAGACTATAAAGATACGACTGCGGAGGAGACTGCTGAGTTCATTAAAGCATACTGGGGGTACGATCGTGTTGACGTCGAGTACGACCCGACGGTTGAACAAATCCAACGCCATGTATTCGCAGGCCGACCAGTCATTATCCCTGCCGCAGGCAAACAGCTAGGTAATCCGAATTTTCGTAATGGTGGTCCGCTCTATCACATGTTCGTCGTGCGTGGCTGGGCTGACAGCCAGTTTATCACCAATGATGTTGGTACTCGAAACGGTGAGAACTATCGCTATACCTACGATATTGTCATGAAGGCGATGCACGACTGGAATGGCGGCGACGTCGACAACGGCCAAAAAGTTATCATCGTCGTGTATCCGAATAATTGAAAGTAGGCAGAAAAAGCGATATACTCCCCTGAGGAACCACTATTTCCTCCACTCTTACGATACATGAAGAAAACCCTGCTTTTTATTCTTTCCACACTCATGGGGGTCGCCCTTTTCATCGGCGTCCTACACCGTATAGGCATACACGAAATTCTTGAGACGCTTCGCTCCTTTTCCTGGGCGACACTGGCGCTTATTATGCTAGTTGGCTTCCTTCAGCTTACGGTGGTCCTGTACCGCTGGCAGATGGTTTTACGCGCGCAGGGCGATACTGTTCCTCTGAAGAAGCTTTTTGTGCCCAAGTTAATCGGTTATGCAGTCAGTTTCATCACCCCGGGTCCGTACGTAGGCGGAGAACCCGTACAGGCATACGTATTAAAAAAGGAAACGGGTGTGCGATTTACGCATGGGCTTGCCGCTATCATCGTTGACAAATTGCTCGATTTCACCTACCCCCTTCCGTTTCTGATTGGTGCGCTAGTCTACGTCATGATGAAATTTGACGTTTCATCTGAAGTATTCAGCCTTTTCGCGGTTGTGCTGCTAGCTCTCATCGTCGTACTTGCACTTTTTTATATTATGACATACCAGGGGAAAGGTTTTATTTCAGTTCTATTGATCGTATTTCGAATAAATAGGATTACGTACATAAAAAAATATTTTGAGAAGCTCTTATATTTTGAGAAGTTGATCATACAATTTTTCCAGCACCGCAGCGGTGTTTTTATCAAAGGATTACTCCTTTCGCTTTTGAGCGGGGCGCTGGTTTTCATACAGCTTTTTTTGCTCCTTCATGCAATGGGGATCATTGCAAACCCCTGGCATATTTTTATCATCATGGTCTTTATGATTCTCGCTTTTATCATGCCCATCCCTGGAGCGCTCGGGACGATGGAGGCCGGACAAGCTCTCATTTTTAATGCCATGGGCTATACGGCATCAGCCGGCGTGGTGTTTGCGTTCATCTTCCGTATTATTGAACTTGTCAAAGTTGGCTTAGGTCTCATTTTTCTTTCCAGCGTTGGATTGAATTTTTTGAGAAACTTGAACGATCTCACGAACGGCGGACAGGCGAATTCGAAAGAGCAGGATTAACGTATTAACGAATTGCAGATTGGCGGATTCATTATTTGGTCGATTCTTTTATTGAGATTAGATTTCCAAACCAGACAATCTGTTAATACGTAATTCGACAGTACGCCAGCTTACTCTTGATGGCGCTTTTTTGGTATACTGACGGTACGTACTCACTTACTAACAACATCTTATGGATGTTCCTCAAGGGGCGCCAGTCCCCCGCACGCTCAAACTTTCGAAGCGGATTCTTTGGGTTTTGATACCCGTTCTGGCCGTGATCGCGCTCGGCGCATGGGCGTACCTCTTTTGGGGGTATTTCGAAACAACTGATAATGATTCGCAGCAAGCCGTTGAAACCAATGCCAACCTCGCAGGCCGGCTGCCGTGTGAAACTGATGAAGACTGTCCAAACGACTTCAAATGCGTAAGTGCCTATACGGTTGACGGGGAAGAAGACCGACTCTGTATCCGCGATGTGGCCTTAGTCGGAAATAATGGAAATGTAAACAGCATCGATCCGTTCAACGCCAATCTCAACACGAGCCGTTCTGATACGGTAGTGAATGTTGCGCCAGTGCAGGCGGGCGGGTGGCAGACCGTCACGTACCAGGAGGGAAACCACGGTTTTACCATTGATATCCCTGATGACTGGTCGTCGAGCTCCAGTTCTATGGGTATCGAAGAACGCATGGGAATGATATACGGCAATAGCCCCTCAGGCGAAAACGATGTCTACGCGAGTCTGTCAGTGACATTTTATAAAAATAGCGTGTTGCTCGACCAGTGGGTAAGTGATCATCGTTCCGAACTCGAACGTCCCGAAACGACACTCGTTAAGGAAAGCATTCGTACAGCCGCAGGCGACGGCATCTCGTTCATTGCCCATGAAGGTGGCGGGTATGAATACGTTAATGTCTATGCGTATGTACAGCGGGATGACACCGTTTATGAAATCCAGGTAAGTGGAAGCGCTAACGGCTACCAAGCGTATGCAGGCATTATCGACGACATTATTGCCAGCTTTGCGTTTACCGACGTACTTCCGGCCTATGAGATAGTCGCGCCCTCTTCAAACGTCGCCATCGCTGAGAGCCAAGGATATGAGTTGACCGTATCATGGCGATCCACGCTTGAGAAAGTAAATTTCGACGACCCGATGTTTGATAATCCGGAAAATTTTATTGGGCGGCGCGAATACTACAAGGCGGGCACCATCACGAACGGGCGGTACCAGGGGAAGGAACTGGTCGTGATTCTCGAGAACCCCGATGGCCCATCATTCTTTCCAAATATCTACAGAGTCGTCTACGATTCAGCCCAGAAAACATTTACGTACCTCGAAAAACACTCTAACAACCTGTCGTATTTCGCGACACCGATTACGTATGACGTCGGTTCGAGCGTACCCGACCTGACCTTGCCGGAACAGTTATCGGTGCCTGATTCGGACATTATCCTGGCTGAGGAGCTCTTCGAACCGAATAAGCTGTTTACCTCGATCATCGCGCCGGACGAGTTGTTCACCGACGCGGAAGCCGGGAAAGTCTACTTCGATCACGAACTCGATTGTTATTTCGTCCAAGCGCCCGACCATCTGGTGAAGCAGTACCATCTCGACTTGCCGTTCGTGAAAGAGTTTACCGACAAGGAGTATGTCTTTGATTCGAACAGCTTCACGCCCGACATTCTCTGGCTGGACACGACAGGCGTGACTGAATCGTATACCTATAATGAGCCTACCGGTGGGTGCGGATCGAGAAATTGTCACGCAATCTTCACGGAAGAAGAACTCGGAGGCATAGATGCGCTCGAGGTGACCGGCCAGACGACTACGGGAGACGAGGTGTATGAATACAAAGACAAGAATCACGAAGTGTTGAAAAGCACCTACGAGACATATTACGTTCCCGAAGGCGAGACGAAGATGAGTTACGACACGTTCACGGCCTCGCACGCATTCTTTTACTGGAAGGACCCGTTTGGGAATTTCGTGCGCTTCAAGAAAGTCGCATTTCTCCAGATGGTTGAATGTGGAAAGCCGGTCATTTACCTCTATCCGGAGGTGGCGATGGACGTGAATGTACAGGTAGCTCCAAATGGCGGGTTTACCGTCACCGATCCTGAATATCCCGAGGGCGGTTGGAACGTTACTGCGCAACCGGATAGTACGCTCACGACTGCCGGTGCAGTATACCCATACCTTTTCTGGGAAGGCAACGGCGTCAATTACGAAATCCCTAAAGAGGGATTCGTCGTCTCAAAGGCTGGTGTGCTGGATTTCCTCGGAGGCACGCTTGAACGACTTGGGTTGAACAAAAAGGAGCGCGCTGACTTCATTGAGTTCTGGCATCCCCGCATGCAGGAAGCGCCGTATTATTTCGTCACGTTTGTAAACCAGGAAGTGTTCGACAGCTTAGCGCCGTTGACCGTCTCTCCGCGTCCGGACAAGGTGATCCGCGTGTTCATGGACTATCAGCCCCTTGACCATCCAGTGGATGTCAAACCGATGGAGATCGTTACGCCACAGCGCACGGGATTCACGGTTGTCGAGTGGGGCGGGGCGCTCCACTAGGCCATGCGGTTAGCAATCGGCATCAGCCTCGTTATCCTTGTTGTTTCGGGATGTATGATTACCCCTCGCGTCGAGGGAGATACTATTGAAGTTGATGCACCATCCAGTGTTCATCGGGCGTTCCTCATGGAACAGAGTTTTTTTGATCGGGCATACGCGGACGTATCCGGATCTCGTGAAAAAAGTGCCGTACGCGGAGGCATTGTTCCTCATCATTTACTCGCATCACATCTTATTGCGGAGTTTTTTTCTCGTTTAGAACTGTCACAGGATCCATCGGTTGTCGTTGTCATCGGGCCTAACCACCGTGAGATCGGCACAGATGGAATACTCATCTCCGAAGCTGCGTGGGAAACTCCCTATGGACGCCTACAACCGTACACGGAAGGCATTTCATCATTGATACAGCGAGGCGTTGTCCAGGCGGACGAACGTGTGTTTGTAGCTGAACACTCTATTTCAGCGGAAGTTTCATTTATTAAAAAAAGTTTTCCTGAGGCGCAGGTACTCCCCATCGTGTTGATGAGCCGCGCAACCGAGGCTGATTTGGTCGCACTCGCTTCAGCGCTCCACGAAGTGTTGCCCAAGGATGCACTCGTCCTCGCGAGCGTCGACTTCGCCCATTACGTTTCGTCAGAGGAGGCGGATACGTTGGATGCAAAGAGCAGGGAAACACTAGTGTCCTTCGACGTTGAAGGACTGGCATCGATGGCCGTTGATTCACCAGCAAGCATATATGTCCTCATGAGATATTTGACAGCAAGAAACGCACAGAAGCCAGTCATACTGGAGAATTCGAATTCAGCGAAGGTTATCGGCGATCTCACCATCTCGGAGGTGACCAGCTATTTTACTATGTATTTTTTGAACTAATATATATGTCACAAGCAACACCAGTTGACCCGAGAATTGTTCGGGCGAAGCGTACGTTGCAGCTTGGTATTGCCTTGCTAGCTGTTGTTGGACTCATACTAGTTCTTATTCTGGTTTTCTAATATTAAAACCAGAAAATAGGAGACTTAGCACTCTTGACCATAGAGTGCTAACCACGTTATAATACCCTTGTAATACTATGGAGGATAGAAAAAGGGCTTTACTTAGCTCAATTATCAAAGAACATATAAATAATGCTGAGCCTGTTGGCTCACGTCTGCTTGTGGATAAGTATGGCTTGGGTGTGTCCCCGGCAACGGTGCGTAATGACATGATGGCTCTGGAAAAGGAGGGTTTTATCACCCATCTGCATACATCAGGTGGCAGAATACCCACAGAAAAAGGCTGGAAGTACTACTTGGATAACTTTGTCGTTAACAAAGAGGTCTCTAAGCGGGAATATGATTTTTTGAAACTGGCACTAGCCGACAGGACGGACATTTCGGAAGAAATGACGACGAAAAGACTGGCGAAGGCGCTTGCAGAACTCTCACAAGAAGCTGTTATCGTGGGATTTTCACCTGATGATATCTACTATACCGGCATTTCATATCTCTTTTCTCATCCGGAGTTCCATGAATTTAATCTCATTTCACGCATGTCAGAAGTGATCGACCACCTCGATGAAGTGATGCATGATCTGTTTCCCGCGGTTGAGGATGACGTTCGCGTTTTAGTAGGAGAAGAAAATCCTTTTGGCAAGCAATGCGGAGTCATGGTCGTAAAGTACCACGCGAAGAATGGTGAACAACAGATGGTCGGCATTCTTGGTCCTATGCGTATGGATTACGAATCACACATGAGCCGGCTGCAGTGTGTGCGCACATTATTGGAGAACACCGAACACACGCCATGACACCCGAGCACCAGCAAAAAGACGAACACCAGCCGACGGAGATTGAAAAGCTCCAGAAGCAAGCTGAAGAATATTTGGACGGGTGGAAGCGCGCGAAGGCAGACTACCTGAACCAGAAAAAGGAATTTGAAAAGCGAGAAAAAGAAGTTGTGCAGTTTGCAAACGCAGGCCTCATCATTGAGCTTATTCCGATTTATAACCACCTGAAGCTTGCTTTGAAGCATAAACCCGCGCACCAAGATACAGCACACTGGGTGAAAGGCATCGAACATATTGCGCAAGAGCTGAAGACATTCTTTTCCCAGATGGGCATCGAGGAGATCCCGACGAAGGGTCAGAAATTCAATACTGATCAGCACGAGGCAGTCGCACATGAGAAACGTGAGGGTATCGAACACGATGTAATTATTGAGGAGGTTGAACCAGGGTATATGATGCTCGGTAAGACCATCCATCCGGCAAAAGTGAAAGTAGCTCAATAACTTATTTGTATGAAACATATGCACTACACTGGCGGAGAAGAAAACTGTCCATGTGGCGGTAACTGCGGCTGCTAATTCTTAACAGGAATATCCCTTCAATAAAAGGGGGTGTAACGAAACAACTATGGCAATAGTCAGATGGAATCCATACCTTGACCTCGACGAATTTGACGGATTTTTCCGGGGTCAAATGCAATTCGTCCCGGCAATGGACGTCTATCAGGACGAAGAAAATGTCTATGTGGAATCCCCATTACCGGGAGCCGAGCCTGATAAGGTCAACGTCACCGTAGAAGACAACATTTTGAAGATCGAAGGTAACATGGAGAAGAAATCTGAAGTGGACGAGAAAAACTACTACCGGAAGGAAGTCCGCTCGGGAAGCTTCTACCGGACAGTCGCCCTTCCCACGCACGTCCAAGCCGAAAAGGCGCTAGCTACCTTCGACAATGGTATGCTGAAGGTAACCATACCGAAGGCGGAAGAAGTTAAGCCGAAAAAGATCCCTGTATCCGTTTCGAAGAAATAGCGCCCAAGCCCCGTATTGGGGCATGGGTATGGAGACGATCCGATCGTCTCCGGACTCATGCTTACTATCATATGGCAACCATGCATCCACAAATCCCGTTCGGCCACCGGCCGGACATCATAAAAGCTGAAGCTTTCTGCAGTATTTGCGGCGAGCGATTCGACTTCACAAATCTGCAAATCCTGGAGGAGCAAGATGGCACAACGCTGCTCTATATTAAATGCGGCCGGTGTCAGGCGGGATCACTCTCGTCTATTTCGTTCGGCCAAGGGCGCTTGCAGTTTTTGACTGCTGTTACAGACCTTTCACAAGACGAAGTACTTGACTTCAGGAATGAAGCGTCGATCGACGAAGATGATGTATTACGGCTCCATGCCCATATGGAGGTAGATGATAATTTTCTTAACCAGTTTAATTGCAGCTTCTGCAGTACCACCGGTTGCAAGCAGATCATCAACTATTAAAACCCTTTTCCCCGGCTCAACAGCATCGACATGAATCTCTAAACTGTCAGTTCCATATTCTAAATCATATGAAATTCTTGCAGTTTTTGATGGTAGTTTACCCGGCTTTCTAATGGGGATAAAACCAATGCCAAGTTTATATGCAAGCGCGCTCCCAAAAATAAATCCGCGTGCTTCAATACCAGCTATATAATTAATTTTTTGTTTCTCAAAATGTCTGGCCAATAAATCAACTGCATGTTTAAAAGCAACAGGATCTCTTAGAACAGTTGTAATATCCTTAAATACAATACCTTCTCTGGGAAAGTCAGCTATGTCCCTGATTTTTGATTTAATGAGTTCCGGGGCACTTTCTTCAGCATCTTTCACGGCCACAATATTAACTCCTTGCCATTATATTACTATATTTCTTACTCTCATATTCCAGTGTACTCACACATTCTTCATGTGTCCAGTCTTTAATTTCTAACTGAATGGAAATTTTACCATTAAAATAATTTAATTTTGGGGTATAAACAATTTTTATTTTGTCGCCGATGTGAAATTCTGCATTAGGATCGTGATTCCAGATTAGTGCTTCGAACATTTTTATTTCTGACTTAAGCACAAGCTTTAAATGCTGTCCGTTTTTCCCAATGACCCTTATTCCAATAATTTCTGTTTCATTGCTTACAAAAACAGGCAGCTTATTTCCTAAACCAAACGGTGACAGCTTATATATTTTTTCTATTAAATCTAGGTTTAATTCATTAAGTGGTAATTCAGAATCAATTTCTATTATGGCTTCAAGATTTTCACAGTTAAGTTTTTTATTTACAAAGTTCTTAAAATCAAAGATAAAATTATTTATTTTTTCAGGTCTAATGCTAAGCCCGCATGCAGCTTTATGACCGCCATATCTTTCAAGATGTATCGAACTGTTTACAAGTGCTTCAACTATGTTTAACTGGCTTATACTTCTGCCTGAACCACGGGCTATGTTTTGTTCTTTATCAACAGCGATTAATATAGTTGGCAGGTGAAATTTTTCAACTATCCTTGATGCTACTATTCCGATTAC
>LCPQ01000003.1 GCA_001003705.1 Parcubacteria group bacterium GW2011_GWA2_48_9
CACTTTTTCTTTTTCCTGCAAATTGGCTAATAGTCCAATCACCTCAAAGTTTGTCGGATCAATCGACCCGAGTCGGAGCTCATCCCCGCTGCGCACAAACGCAACTGTTTTCAATCGACGCGCGTCTTCTTCCGGAATAAGTGAGAGTACCTCTGTTGCTATCGGAAACCCCTTCAGCATGATGTAATCTATTCCCAATTCAATGGCTCGTTCCTGTGTAAGACGCTCTTTCTCCTTTATATCAATCTCATGCATTTTCTCCTCGAATTTATCCTTCGTGTCGTCGGAGGCTATCTTGAGATGCCGCCTGGCTTGAGGACTCAGGAGGTCGTCGAGTGATTTATCTTTTTGTTGCGCATCATCCATATGAATATCAAGTAGTATATCATTTTTCGCTGTATAACAAAAACGGCTTTTAAGCATTTGCCTGTAGAAAACGTATTCTTAAAACGATGCCAGATAGTGCTTTGCCGCCTCAACCACTTGCGTTTCAACTGTGGCACTGTCAGTACCGAGTAGTGCAAATGTGGTGTAGTTGCGAGTACCTGTCGGCGAGAATGACTTGAACATTATGCGTCCGTCGAGTGCGCGGACTGTATTGGCGATGACTCCCACTCCTCCTTCGGCGCGTTCGTACATTAAAATCATCGCTTCTGCATGCGGTGTATTGATGATAAGCTCGTCAATGATGCCGTCGAGCTCCTTTTCATCGGTCCCTGAGCGCTCAAAGTCCTGCCTGCGAAGAACTGACCACACAATACGGCCGTCAACCTCGGTGCGCAATCGTGCAAGCGCTCTACCCCATAGTTTCAAAGTGGAGAGTGATTTGGTTCGGTAAAGATTCTTTATAATCTCGTCGCGACGAGCGCCCTGCTCAATGAGATGACTCGCAATTGAAAGTGAGCGGGGAGTTACACTGCCGCTTTGAAATCCCTTGGTTTTTGAAATAATGCCGGTAAGCAAGCTTGTTGCAATATATTCATCCATAAGGTTTGCGCCAAGCTGTTTAATTAGCTCAAACACCATTTCTGACGTGGAAGTCGCCACTAAATCAATATAATTGATCTGTCCGTATTGTTCATTTGTCGGTGAATGGTCAATATTGACAAGAGGAGTGTGGTAAAAAAACTCCGCATTATCTTCATAAAGTTTACCCAAGGATTCGAGATCAGGGGCATCCACAACAATGATTAAGTCATACTCGTAGGCTGAAGCAGAGGTGGTAACATCCCTAGTTTCAAAAAAGCCGTTTTTGGGAGTAATGAAAACATTAAGCTTATCACCAAGAATATCATACGAAAGTTCCTCTACCTTCGTGCGAGAAACATCGAGTGTAATCACAAACTTTCGAAGCGCCGACAAATCCTGATGAATATCCTTGCTCTTAGGAAGAAACTGGTGATGTACCGGCAATTCAAACTCATTCGAGACGACCCGTATATTTTTCTCTAGCTTTTCTAGTGCGAGATACATTGCCAAACCCGCAGACACTGCATCTGTCGACGGGTTATATGGCAGCACAATAAGAATACTTTTTGACCGCTGTATGAGGTCGTGAATTTGTTTGAGTGGGGCTTCTTGCATATTGCTTTTCGCAGAAATCAAATTAGTATAGAATGCCATAGTTAGCGTGTCAAGGCAAGTCCGGCCACGCCACTTACCTCTATGAAAACAGTGAAATACGCCATCACTACAAGTCCGACTGCCACACGCGTTGTAGGCATGAGATTCGCCCGTTCACTCAAACATGGCGGTAAAATAGGCCTTATCGGGCCCCTGGGAAGTGGAAAAACGACTTTCGTAAAAGGCATGGTGGCTGCGTTCGGCATTCCCCCACGTAAGGCTATTAGCCCCAGTTTTGTCCTTGTCCAACATCTTCAGGGTCCTTCCCGCGAAGT
The DNA here is from genome assembly GCA_001003705.1 of Parcubacteria group bacterium GW2011_GWA2_48_9. GTDB lineage: Bacteria > Patescibacteriota > Patescibacteriia > UBA10025 > UBA10025 > UBA10025. The sequence continues at coordinate 1,899 of LCPQ01000003.1, forward strand.
GTATCATGCTGATCTCTGGCGTTTACAGTCTATCGTTAGCGACGATTTTCGAACGTTTGAGGAGCTGATAAATCACCCCAGCGCTCTCACTATCTTTGAGTGGGCGGATAAGTTACCTATTTCGCTTCAGAAGCGACTCACACACATCGTTACGTTTACGCAAAAAAACGGGCGCATGCGCGTTATACATATAAAAACTAACTCACAATTCAAGCAGCTGAAGCGTCGGGTTCCTCTTCGTGTTCGATAGAGGACAACTCCTTTATCACTGCGTCTTCGACTACCATTTTTTCATTTGTAAGTGAAAGCACCTGCGTCGGGGCTATGAGCAGTGTCTTTTTAAAAACTAGTGCACCCCGCTCAACCCGATAATGTGCAATGCGGTGGGTCGTTGCATCAAGTTCAATGCCAACAATACTCCCGAGCGAAACGCCGGAACGGGTTTCAACTGGAAGTGAAAAAAGTTCTCTTTCGGACAGCATTATACGTTAGGAGGAGATGAAGGTTGTACGTTTTTCGGCTTTTTGAACAATAGATACTGTTGCCCGAGTTGAAAGAGTGTCGCAAAAAGCCAGTAGAGAGCCAGGCCGGCGGGAAACCGGTAAGAAAAATACGCAATCATGATGGGGAACAAATAGGTCATCTGCTTGCTCATCGAGGAAGCCATGCTTTCATCCTTTGCACCCTCTACTTTTGGCGGCTTGTTAGAAATCAACATACGTGACTGGAAAAACTGGGCTGCGCCCGCTAGAATGGCCAGAACCCAGTTTCCCGTTGCGTTAAGATCTACAAATCCTAAAAAGTAGGGATCGATGGCAGTAACCGTATACACATTGTGTAAAACTGGGTAGAGGTGTGCTACCTGATCCTGGGCCAAAATACCAGTCGCTGGGTCGATATGTGAAACTGCTAAAAAGACTCGATATAGGCCGATTAAGACGGGAAATTGGATTAAAATAGGCAAACAAGAAGAAAGCGGGTTCACTTTATTATCCTTATAAAACTTCATCATTTGCCGACCAAGTTCTTCACGGTTGTCTTTATACTTTTTTTGGAGCGCCTGAAGTTGCGGTTGCATGTCCTGGAGTTTTTTCTGGGAAACTATGGATGACCGTGAGGGTACGAGAAGGATTAACTTAATAACAAGCGTTAAAATAATTATGGCAACGCCAAGGTCGGGAATTATATGATAAATACCAATGAGCGCGTTAAACAGCGGTTCAAAAATGATTGTGTTAAAAAGTTCACCCATAGGATTTAATTATACGTGAAAAGATTTCACAACCGGGTCATACCCCCCCGCAGAAAGAGGAGTGCATCGAAGAACCCGCCATACCGCTTTCCCCAGTCCCCGCATTAAACCGTACTGTTGAATTGCACGAATGGCGTACATTGAGCAGCTCGGGTAATACCGGCAGTAACCATATGGATGTTTGTGACTATACCATCCATGGTCAGGTGACAGGGTGCGTTGGTACAACTGAATAAGCACTATCACTGCCCTGCGTAATTGTATGTCGATACGTTTCATGCACTATTGGCTGATAAGACGGCCTTTTTGGAAAAATATTTCGAGATCACGCCGCACTTCAATAGAACTACTAGGAGCAAACTGAGATGTGGGGACTAAAAGATAGTCTCTGTTTCCGATAAGTCGGGGCACCAGCGGTCTCACGGCTTCGCGGATTATTCTCCTCATCCGGTTGCGTGTTACGGCTTTGCGAGCGACTTTTTTACTCACCACAATGCCGATCCGGGCAAATCGAAAGATGCTACGCGCCGTACGAATACGAAGTCCATGAAGTCTGAACTCCCGTCCGTGGCGCCACACTCGCTCGAAATCGCTTTCCCGGTGGAGCCGATGGGCGGTTGGAAGCATATGTGCTACCAACTAATACGCGCGCGTCCTTTACGACGGCGATCACGTAAAACCCTTCGACCAGTTCTCGTCCTCATTCGACGACGAAATCCATGATTTTTTTGGCGTTTGCGCTTCCTTGGTTGGTAGGTTCGTTTAGGCATATATACTACGGTGAAAAAAGTGTTCTTATTGTAGCAGGCGATACCATTTTGGTCAATAAATCTGGGCATAATACCCCAACACGCATCTTTCCACACTTAGTGCACAGCTTATGCACTTATAATCCAAAATACGGTATTCGGGGTGTGCGCTGGGTATGGTATAGTCAGTACTACCGTTTAAATGTTTCGGACCGTCTTCTTTTATGACGAATGATGAGTTGTGGAATGCAACACTTGGTGAGTTAGAGTTATCGTTAAGCAGAGCTAACTTCACCACCTGGTTTAAAAACACCTTTATTGTCAGCCGTGAGGGTGACAAAGTTGTTATTGGGGTACCCAATACGTTCACTAAAACGTGGTTTGAAAATAAATACCACGGTGCAATCCTGAAAGCGATGCAGCATATTACTGACCCGCCTATTAAAGCCATCGAGTACACTGTTTCAGCGCGGCAAGCTGCAAAAGTCGCGTCTTCGGTTGCCCCCGGCGACAAAGTGCAGATACACAAAGAAAGTACGGAAATCACACCGCGACGAGTAGTCGAGGTAGATGGGTCACTTGAGCCAAAATACACCTTCGAAAATTTCGTTGTGGGTACCGGCAATGAACTCGCTCATGCAGCATGTAAGGCAGTGACTATAAATCCAGGAAAAATTTATAATCCACTTTTTCTCTACGGTGGTTCGGGACTTGGGAAAACTCATCTCATCCAGGCGATAGGCGCGGAATTTAAAAAAAAGAACCCCGGAATGAATGTCCTATATGTCACGTGTGAGAAGTTTACAAATGATTTTATTCAGGCAATCACAAGAGGCTCCATAGACAATTTCAAAAAAACCTATCGATCTGTCGACTGTCTCCTGATTGATGATATCCAGTTTCTTGCGGGTAAAGAGGGAACGCAGGAAGAGTTTTTCCATACATTTAATGCACTCCACCAATCACACAGGCAGATTGTCCTCACATCAGACCGCCCACCAAAAGCCATCCCAGCCTTAGAAAACCGACTAGTATCACGCTTTGAATGGGGCATGATGGCAGACCTACAGCAGCCTAACCTTGAAACTCGTATTGCTATCCTAGACTCAAAATGCATAGAACGGTCATTTACACTTACTCCGGACATCGTCCAGTTCATCGCTACCGCTATCCAGAGTAACGTGCGTGAACTAGAAGGAGCACTTAACCGGATAGCTGCGTACCAACAGCTAAATAATATCCCGCCTACTCTTGTTTCAGTCAAAGAACTTCTCGCGAGCGTTACTCACCAGCAAAAGCGTAATGGCGCAATAACCGTTAAACAAATACTCAACACTGTCGCAAGTTTCTTCGAGCTTAGTATGGAGGATCTAAAAGGAGCGAGCCGAAAGAAAGAACTTGTAGTTCCGAGGCAAATATCTATGTATTTACTGCGAGAAGACGCGAAGAGCTCTTACCCAACGATTGGCCAGGAACTTGGCGGTCGCGACCATACTACCGCTATTCATGCTTTTGAAAAGATGAAAGACGCTGTTGAGCACGACGAAAAAATTCGTGATGACATCAACCTTATCCGCCAACGGCTGTATGCGAACCGGGGATAATATGTGGACGGCCTCATTGATAGTATGGGGACGCTTTGTGGAGTTCTCGTGACGTTACAAACTCTACCCCCAAATACCTCACCCACTCCTCACATTTCATACAGGTACAAAATAAAAAATAATTATAGGGGTTACCCCTAGAAACGCACTTTCTCTACCACTACATCATAGTTATACACCTATCCACACCACTCTTTACTCTTACTAGTTATATATACACATATGAAAGTATCATGTACAAAAGAAAATCTTATCCACGGATTACAAGTGGTGAGCCATATTGCAAGTAAAAATATTACCTTACCTGTATTGAATAATGTTCTCCTAAAAGCGCATGATGGTGCTCTCGAAGTATCGGCAACCAATCTTGAACTTGCCGTTATTACTAAAATACGGGGAAAGGTTGAAGAAGAAGGAGCGTTTACTGTTCAGGCGAAGCTTCTCACTGATTTTGTTTCTCTCCTTCCCGATGAACGCGTCGACTTTGAACTCCAGGAACAAAGTATACGAGTGCACGCAAAAAATTCACAAACAATCATCAAAGGTACCGAGGCGAGTGAGTTTCCATTAATTCCCACAGTTGAAAAAAAATATGAGTACATTTGTCTTGCCGCTGATATACGAGCCGGAATTAGCCAAGTGGCATTTGCGGTGTCCGCGGATGAATCCCGCCCCGACATTAACGGTGCACTTTTTTCAGTGCATAATAAAGAACTCACACTCGTAGGAACGGATAGCTACCGACTTGCCGAAAGAAAGGTACCACTCCAAGCCGCCGGCGGCGATCATGACGTCATAGTTCCATCGAAAACACTGTATGAAGTTTTACGGATTATGGGTGATGAGCAGGGTGACGTAGTTATCACGGTCGGGGAAAACCAGATGGTATTCACGTTCGGATCTACGACACTGATTTCACGCACCATTGAAGGACGTTTTCCCGATTATACCCAAATAATACCAAAAAGCCATAAAACACATGTGCGCGCCTCTGCCGCTGAATGTGCCCAAGCTATCAGGACTGCTAGCTTATTTTGCAAGTCGGGTGTAAACGACGTGACGCTACAATTTATTCCAGATAAGAAAGAATTAGCAATCTCTGCGCTTAATAACCAGCTAGGTGAAAACACAACCGTTGTGCATGCGAAAATCACCGGTCAGAATAATGACGCAGTGTTTAACTATAGATATCTTCTCGATGGGCTTTCGGCGATGAATACTGAGGAAGTAGAGTTGACTATTGAAGATCGCGATAGTCCTGGGGTTATACGGCCAGCGGACGGGGTGTCCTACATATACGTCGTGATGCCCATTAAGCAGTAAGCGAAGTCACGCCCAGCCTTATTCAGCGCCGTTGGTTGGCCCAGCCGGAGGCAGATAATTGAAGTCTAGGGACGCCGTTGCGTAGTTTTCGACCGTATCATAGGCAGTGACGGTAAGCGTATGAAAACCGGCCGTAATAGTTCTCAAATCCAAACTGGTAGCGCTAGTCGTGCTTTCAGTTATTTTAGTAGTGTCAATGCGATATTCGACACGCGCAAGTGCCCGGGGACCATCAAAAACGATGGTGACGGGTAGCGATGCAGCAGTAACTCTCTGGCCAAGTGTAGGTTTCGCAATGGTGAGAGTAGGGATGCTATCTTTGGTTCGCAAAGTACAGCTTTCATCTGGAGGGTAGGTAGTCAAGAACCCATTTGCTTCCGCCCAACGCCGTACCGGTTCTTCAAAGCGTTCAAACTGAAGGTCACGCTCCGGGTTTTCAGGGACGGGGCCGCGCGGGTTATCTTTGTCCACGTAGTACAGAATGGAGTGCACATTTTTGACTTTCTTTTCTGCAACAAACTCCTTTGGATAGTCAATAAGGCACGTGACGGGAATCCGTTTACCTGTGATCGCATCTACCTTAATGGTTTCTTCGCCCTCAATCTCCCCTTTTAAAATGGGCTTATCCACTTGAATGAAGTCAGGCTGTTTAAATATTTCAACTGGTGTACCATCGAGGACACCACGCATATATTCATTCCAAATAGGTGCAGCAACGATCGATCCATCTGCGCCTCTACTCATTTCTGAATTGTCGTTGTTTCCTACCCAAACTCCCGCTGCTAATGATGGCGTATACCCAACTGTCCATGCATCGCGGAAGTCGTTTGTTGTACCAGTTTTTGCGGCGACAGGTCTGCCAGGCAGTGTTAATTTTCCACCGGCGCCAAAAATATATGCCCGTGAGCTGTCGTCAGAGAGTATGTTGTTTAGGATACGAACTATTTTTTCATCAACAACTCGGATTTCTTGATCTCTAAATTCGTCAAGCACCTTTCCGTCTTTATCCTCAATTTTTAGAATAGGTGTCACCGGGTGTTTAGCCCCTTCGCGTGCAAATGTAGCAAACGCAGCTACGTGGTCCAGCAATTTTACCTCCCCGCCACCTAACACTAACGCAAGTCCGTAGTTGGAAGGATCGGTGAGTGTAGAGTAGCCAAGCTCTTGAGCCATTGTAATAGCATCCTCAACTCCTACTAAGTAAAGTGTTTGCACCGCAGGGATGTTAAGTGACCCAGCAAGCGCTTTTCGCATAGTTATCGGACCATTTTCCGCAAGAGTATAGTTTTTTGGTTCGTAATCTTTCGTGTCAGTCTTGAACTTTGTTACAAGATCAAAAAGGATCGTGTCAGGTGTATAGCCTTCCTTGAAAGCTGTTAAATATACGACAGGTTTGAAGGACGATCCGGGCTGACGTGGTCGAAGCGTGACATTAACATTACCGTCGATGCTCTCATCGAAGTAGTCTTTCGAACCGACCATGGCAAGCACTTGCCCTGTTTTAGTATCCAGAGACACAAACGCAGCGTTTGATGCCTTATACCGTGTATTTCGTTCCGCCCCGTTATTGATAGCGGCCTCAGCCACTTCCTGATGGTGGATATCTAGAGTAGTGGTTACTTTTAGTCCACCTTGTTCCACTACTTTTTCTCCGTACCTATTTGCTAGGTACTCACGGACATAAAACACGAAATGGGGGGCGCGGATGTTCGTTTGAATCGCATGGATATCGATTTCTTCAGAAACGGCCGCATCGTACTCCTCCTGGGAAATAGAGTTGTCCTCCAGGAGAAGCTTTAAAATGTATTGCTGCCGGGCTTTCCAGTCTTCTTGGTTATTATAATAATACGTGGGTGACTGTGGAAGTGCGGCAAGTAATGCACCTTCCCCAATAGTAAGATCTTTTGCCGATTTCGCGAGGTAGGTTTGAGAGGCGGCCTCGATACCATACGCACTCGATCCGTACGGGATTTCATTAAAATACAATCTTAAAATTTCTTCTTTCGTATACTTCCGCTCAATTTGGTATGCGAGGATGAGTTCACGAATCTTTCTGGTGTAGCTGCGCTCATTGGTTAGGATGGCGTTCTTTACGAACTGCTGGGTAATAGTTGATCCGCCACGCTGGGGGCATAACCCTCCGAAGTTACCCACTACCTCATGGCATATGCCTTTAATGATACCGGTGAGGGAGTATCCCTTGTGTGTGTAAAAATTCTTGTCTTCAACGATAATAGCTGCTTGCTTCGCGTATTCTGGAATGTCTTCAAGGTTGATTACCGTTCTTCTAATATCCCCATGCACTTCGTAAAGGAGCGTTGATCCGTCGCGAGCGTAAATCTTCGTGCTTTCCGCGAGGGACCGCTCGATGACTTTATCGGGATTAGGTAGATCACGGGAAAACCATGCAAAAAGTCCGACAAACCCAATTCCTCCTAGTAGTAGGAGGATGATGAGAATGGGAAACCAATTAGCGGCAAGACGCCGGAGTAGTGTACGCTGCTTCGAGTCTGATGAGCGTCGGAACCAGGAAAATCCTTTACGTGGAGTTCGCATATCCTTCCAGGTTTTCCCTAATGATGGCCGCTTGGGACGCAAGCGAGGGATTGGCATAGTATGCTTAGAAAGTGAGATGGTGTATAGGGTCGGTCAAGAGCGCCGCACCTCGAATATTCGTTTCTTCGGGGTCATTAATACGTTTTACACTGGTTCGGGTAACAGGTAGGCCTCGGCGGCGGGAGTGCATTTCCTTAATACCGTCTCGAATTAATCCGGGAATTCTCGTAAGTCCTCCGCCGACACCAATGTATGAAGGACCATAAACGGCAATGATATTTGCGAGACCGATACCGAGTGATCGTACCATAACCCGATAAATATACTTTGCGGAACGGTCGTATGGAAGACGCTCTTGAATTTCATATGTCGATCTTTGCTTACCGCTTTTTTGTGCGTACATTCGCACCATACCCCATCCGCCAGCGAGGACATCAAGGTGGCCACGGTGTCCGCAACTGCAACGCACTGTAGATGATGCATCGATAGTTGTGTGCCCGATTTCCGCAACCCACCCCTGGTCTCCATGGTAGAGCTTGCGACCTATAACGAGTCCAGCCCCGACGCCACTCCCGAGCGTCAAACCGACAACCGTGTGGTACCGTTTTCCGTCGCGAAGCGCGACACCCAAGGCAAAGGCATTCGCGTCGTTGCCCAGTGCGACACGCTTATGAAATTTCCTAGAGACAATCCGGGCAAGGGGAACATTGTGCCATTGTGGCGGGAGTTTATCAGCGGTATGCGAAATGCCACGCCGCCAGTCCACCGATCCGATGATACCGATCCCGATTCGTTGGTAGGAGGCGCGTGGATAGGTGGAGATTGCGGCAAGTAGGTTCTCTATGACAGCGTTTTTCCCTTTGTGCATTTCTGTGAGTAGGGTATGCCGCAGAACTACCTGCCCATTCGGTAGGAGGAGGCCGGCGGTGATTTTTGTAGCTCCGATATCGATACCAAGTAGGGCAGATGCCATAGGTCGTATAATGGTATTATAGCAGACAATTCGCTATACTTGTTGGTGGTAACTTATGACGAAACACACACACTCTCTCTCTAGCAATGTTGACGAACTCCTTGGACGGGGAGTCGCTCAAATAATCGTGCGAGAGAGTGTAGCAGAAAAACTCTCCACAGGCAAAAAATTGCGCATCAAACTTGGGGTTGATCCGACAGCACCTCATTTACATCTTGGTCATGCAGTTATTTTACGAAAAATGCGCGCCTTTCAAGAACGCGGCCACAAGGTCATTTTTCTCGTGGGTGATTTTACCGCGCGTATTGGTGATCCCACAGATCAACAGAACGCCCGTAAACAATTGACTGAACAAGATGTTGCCCGCAATATGGCTTCATATGTATCAGAGGCAGGAAAGATTCTTGACATAAAAAAAACTGAAATACGCTACAATAGCGAATGGCTGCAGCGGATGGACTTCGCGGAGATTTTTGATCTTACGTCACTATTCTCTGTCCAGCGGATGCTCGAACGCGATATGTTTGAAAAACGCATGAAACAGGGACACCCGATCTGGCTCCATGAATTTCTCTACCCGGTCATGCAGGGGTATGATTCCGTAGCATTAAAAGCAGACCTCGAGTTCGGCGGTACTGATCAAACGTTCAATGTACTCGCGGCACGCACTATTCAGCCGCATTACTCCCAGGATCCACAGGATATTATAACTTTTGAACTTCTCGAGGGAACTGATGGGAAACGGAAAATGAGCATGAGTATAGGAAATACAATTAACCTCGTAGATTCACCTGATGAAATGTACGGAAAAACGATGGCTATTCCGGATACGTTGATAGTACGTTACTTTCTTCTGGCAACCGATGTGCCGGAACGAGAAATCAGCCAGTTTGAACAGGAGATGAAAAAAGGCGCGAATCCGAAAAAATACAAAGAACGTCTTGCAACTGAACTGGTAACGATATACCACGGAAAGTCGCATGCGATTCGGGCTGCTGCTGCTTTTACTAAAGTCTTTAAAGATAAGAAAATACCAGATGTCATCCCCGAAAAAGCCGTGCACGATTCGTCGTATCAACTCATTGACTTTCTGGTAGCATTAAAACTTACACCATCAAAGAGTGAGGCGCGCAGGTTAATTCAACAGGGAGCTGTCTCTGTAGACAGCAAAGTCATGAATAACTGGCAGGCAACAGTTACAGTGAGAAGTGGCATGATAGTGAAGGTTGGAAAAAGAAAGTTTGTAAAGGTACAAAAAGTCTAGCTCCGGCAGGCTATGCGGCAGGAGCCTACGTGCCCATGACGTAGTTTTTTATTTTCCAAACAGCAGGGCGATAATGAAGGCAAGTGCTGTCGTTACTGCCGCCAGCAGCATGACGCCGAGGGAGATTTTTGTCGACGTCGACACTTCTGTGGCAACCTCTGTTTCGACCTGCAACTTCTGTGGTGGCATAGATGTTTAACTGATTATTTTTTTGATTGGAATTTTTTTCGAAAATACGCCGCGGCTTCTTCAGGTGATACCGTATTGATGATCAGCCGTGAGCCGAGTTCTACCCCAGCCCAGATATCACGACGTGGACAGATGCGCAAGTAGAGATGCTCATCCTGGTCCGTTACCGCCTGATGCAAGTAGTAATTGTAGGGGAGGTTCATCCTATTGACTTCACTAATGATACTTTTCAATGTGGTTGCCAGTGATAGCACTTCAGGCTCACGCATTTGTGTGATGTTATCAATATGGCGCCGGGGGATGATCCACGTCTCGTAGTTGTAGGATGAAGCGTATGGTGTAAAAGCCACAATGTGATCATCCTGGTAGACTTTTCGTGGTCCCCTGACTTCTTTCAGAATTAAATCGCAGTAATAGCACGATCCATGGGTAATACGGTATTCTTGTGCTTTCGTGAGCTTGTCGACAATATGGGGAGATAGGAACGATGTAGCGAATATTTGCGAGTGGGCGTGGACAAGTGATGCCCCTGCTTTTCCACCGTGATTTTTGAAGATAAGGATATAAATAATCTTTTTATCCTTCATGAGTTCGCGGGTTCTGTGCACATACGTATCGAAGAGCCGTGCTATGTGTCCGACAGAGAAATCGGCAAGTTCCTTGTTATGATGAGGTGTCTCAATAATAACCTCCTGATGGCCGTATGCCCTCGGGTTTTTCCAGCTCACTACGGGGAAAATGTTTTTAATAACCTTGATTTCCCATCTGTCACCCGGCCCGACCTGAAAGAGTGCTGGTTGAGAAGGCTTTTCAACCTCGCGACAAAATGGGCAATCCTTTGATTTTACCGGTGTTTCATGGTCATGGGTGATGTCGTGCGGGCGCTGACTGCGTTTGGGCGCAATAATCACAAACCGGTCGTGAATATAGTCTTTCCGTACCTCGCTTTTTTCCTGTTGTGGCATAGTATGATGTTACGTACGAGAGAGCATTGAGCTATACAGTGCGGCGTATTTGCGTGACGACTCTTCCCACGAGAAGTTTTTTTTCATAATGCGCTGACATATAGTATGCCATACCTTCTTGTTTTGAAAAAGCGCTACCGCGTCCCTCACGGCGTTTAGAAGTGCTTCAGGAGTGGGGGCATCGAATACAAAGCCGTCACCAGTCGAACCATTTTGACCGATGGGTTCGACCGTATCTTTCAAACCACCCGTTGCACGTACGATTGGCACGGTGCCGTATCGCATTGCTATCAGTTGTCCCAAGCCGCAAGGTTCAAACCGTGAGGGCATGAGAAACATATCAGCCCCTGCGTATATCTTTTGTGCAAGCTCCGCATCGAAAGTTATCGAAACATGCATGGCATGCGGGAATTGCTTTGCCAGTTCGCGCAAGGATTGTTCGATCTCCGGGTAGCCCGTACCGAGCACGATTAACTGTAACCCATGCTTGAAAAGTCTCTTACCCAGTTTGGTGGTAAGGTCGATACCTTTTTGATCGGTAAGCCGGCTGACTAGTCCAATGAGCGGTAGTGAGGGATCAAGGGGCAGTTTACAGAGTTTTTGCAGTACGCTTTTGTTTTTCTCTTTTCTTTCAATGGTGTTTATGGAGTAGTTTTCTCTTATCTGTGGGTCGGTCTCTGGGTTAAATCGCTCATAATCAATACCATTCACGATACCAGCTAAATGTTTTTCGCGTTTTGCGAGTACTGTTTCTAGTCCGGCTCCGTATTCAGAGGTGAGAATCTCTTGTGCGTAGGTTGGGCTGACTGTGTTGATGGCATCAGCTGTCAGTATTCCCTGACGGAGGAAATTTGCTTTACCGTCGTTTTGCTGAAGTGCCACCTGTGGATCAATCATAAGAAAACGCCATATTTCATCATCGGATGCTATTCCCTGCATCGCAAGGTTGTGAATGGTGAGAAGTGTTTTTGGCGTTTTTCCGCCGCTCTTGATTTTAGAAGTTGTGAGCAATATTGGGATCCACGATGATTGCCAGTCATGGCAGTGTATGATATCAATCGGCCACCTCGCAGTTTCAAGTAAAGCCATCACTGCACGATTAAAGAAAGCAAACCGCGTAGTCTCAGAGACGATATCAGATGGTGGGTAGATACCATCTTGGCTCAGTAGTGCATCATGTTCTATGAGGAAGAGTGGTACCGAAGAATGAGGCAATTGCGCTTCATGAACGTGAACCAGCTCTCTGCCTCCGTTCCAAGGGACTGTAAGGTTTGGAAATGGGGTCGTATGCGGGATGGAAGAGAGGTCAATAACCCCGTATTTCGGCAGTATAACGCGCGTCGCGACTCCGATTTTTGATAATGCAATAGGGAGTGCACCAACAACATCGGCGAGCCCCCCCACTTTAGCTATTGGGGCTACTTCTGAAGCGATAAATACTACCTCCATAAAGTCCGTAAAATAAATGAGCGGGAGAATCTATATAGTGCTCTCATATCGTGTTTCAGAGGGTAAAAATGTGAACTGATAACATTAAAAACGGATTGGATCAGGACTTCTAATTCCCATTGTTTTTCAAACTCATTAATTACGACATGTTTTTTTACCGCTGTATACAATGCTTCCTGCCAGTTTGAATGTTGTGATGCGCGCATCCAGAGTACCACGTAATCATGCACTGCATGCCCAAGGCCGATATTTTCCCAATCAATAAGTCGCATCTGGTCGTTATGCTGTTTTATAAAATGTACACCGTAGGGCTCCTGATGCACCAATATATTAGACACCTTGTTATATATGTTTCCGTGGAGTGTAAAATATTTCTGCAGCTGTAACGATGTTTGCGGACGGACAAGCCTGTCTATAAGTTTCCAATGAGGCTTCATAAACGCAAGTAGTTGGTTTGAAAATTGTGGATGATAAAGGAGGCGCTTGAATGTGGCGGGGAGATCAGCGGTGGGAATTGCCTGCAGTGCAGAGAAAAGATGCACGATCCACCGGAGGCGTTTTTGGGTGAAAAACGAATCCCGGATACATATGTTACCGTCTTTGACGTTTTGGGGTGTTCCCCAGATGTACTCGCGAATGTACCATGCGCGAGGAGTGAGTCCTGAAGCAAATATGTGTGGAGCAGCTTTTCGCACAATAGTGTGACGCGAATGAGCCAAAAATCGAAGAAAAAGGATTTCGCGCTGGAATTTTTCATTAGTCAAGAAGTCCACCGTCGACGTGAACAGGCATATTTTTACTAAACACCGTTTACGGCGAAAGTATCCTTCCGCAACGTAGTATCGAGGTCCAGTTTCAATAACATGCTCTATGTGTATGCGGTAACGGTGGATAAGATCCGTTGCGAAGCGCTCGGCAGTTTTTAATCGGTATTTTTTAAGTTGTCGAGTCGCGTGGAATACACTCATCTTTTTGTGATTTCATGCTCTTTTTCTTTTAACTCACCAATGCGGTCCCGTAGTTGGGCAGCGCGTTCGTATTCTTTCGTTTGTGCTGCTGTCTCCATTTGGGTAGTCAAATTCTGTATCATGCCATCGAACTCCTTTTTAGGAATATACATTGCCTCTTTGGTGATGCGTTGCGTTACGTCCTCATCAGATGATTTGCTTCTGTCGTCTACTTTACCTGTCCGTTGCCAGTCGAAGCTTGTGTACAGGATGTCGCGGTACAGCTTCTCTGCTGCATCACGGTCTTTTTGGGTGGCACTAGGAGAAGCTAGTACGACATCACGAAGTTCTTTCGCGCCCGCTTCTATCATTTCTATGCTCCACCAGGGTTGGGCTGATGCCCACCAGTACTGGTCGGAGTGCAGCGACCTATCGAGTGCAATGCGAATTTTTTTATACTTTGGGTGTGACGGTTTAATTTTTTCCACTTGCTGCAAGGCTAAGTTAGTGAGACGCCATTGCATGCGCTGAATTTCATTGTCAGGATCATCCCACCTTGCGTATGGCGTATTATTTTCAATATCCCGCATCATGAGTGCCCAGCTTGAGGGTCGGGGAGCCACTTGCTTTGTTCCCGGAAACAGCTTTGGCAAATCGGAGATGCACACAGGCGTCAGGTCGGGTACTTCATAGAGGTCAAAGAGGAGATGTTCGAGACCCGGCCGATGGTGGCCAAATGTTTCGCCGTCCATGGCGGTAATGAGATACTCGTGTTTTTTTACTCTATCGCCAAGTAAGCGAACTAACATGGGTCCACTGAACACGCTCATCCCGACTTCAGCCGAGAGAATGCGGAAACTTGTGTCCCTCTCTCTGAAGTAGACACGCATGCCCTCGACTCCTTTTATGGTGTATGTATTTGCCCAGTCAATCGCATGCAGGGTGCCGTTGTAGGCGAGTTCATCAAGGATGAGCCACTCGAACCCCATGCGTCGCGCGACTTTAGCCACTTTATCGGCATACGCCATCTCAGGAGGGAAAAACCCCCGTGGGGCAAACGCATCACCGAAATATTTTTTATTTGTTTCAGTATTAAGTTCAATTTGCCGTTGGATTTCCTTCTCGGGCATCAACGGAAGAAACGGATGGTATTTGGCACTTCCCGTAAATTCTATCTGTTTCCGTTCTGCGAGCGTTCGGAGATCACGAATGACATCTTCACACCCGTGCTGTTCAAGAAGTTCTGTCAACACAGCGTTAACATTTAACGTAAGTTTTGCTCGCGGGTGAGCCAAGAGGCCTTTCGTCAGTTTCCGGTAACTCTCATTAGCGATTTTCTTAATCCAATAAGCTTTCTGTGTCGGTGGTTGATAAATGTGCAAAAAATTGGCCCAGTACATAGGTGTTAAATTTAAATTTTTTTATTCGCCATCCAAGGCGCTAACGGCATTGCCTGCATGAACGTATCACGCATGCGTCGAGCAACACCTTCCCGATGCCATGCATGTGCTGTAGTGCGGATAGCATCGACTAATAGATTGACACTGTTTTGTAAGTCGTCTGGGAGCACAAGTAACGCTCCAACCTTTTTAAGTAATTCGGCGCGGCTTATGACCATATCGATATCCCACCATGGATGGGCTGATGCCCACCAGAATTGGTCACTGGCAATTGCGGTATCAAACAAAGATTCAGCTTCTCGAACGCGCGTAGTACCCTGAGCTTGGCTACGTTCAATCAACTCCGCCACTCTCTCTACCAGCTGCCATTGCAATGTGTGGAGTGCATTATCAGGGTGTTTCCATAAGCCGTAAGATATTCCTCGTTCTATCTCGTTTTCCTCTGATGACCAGCTGGATGGTAGTGGTTGGCAAACTTCAGTCTCATTAAGTGCCTCGAGATATTCACTTACGGTACACGTTTGGACACGCTGGTCCGTCACCAGCTGTTTCCACAAGGGGAGTAATTCTTTCCGATGATGTCCTAGGTTTTCACCATCCATGGCTGTAATGAGATATGACGATGATCGATCGTCGCGCTTCACCTCGTTCCAAAATGCATCGGGCGAGGCCTCCTGTGCTACAAATGAGAGATAGTTTGAAAGATGCCTATTTCTAAAGACAACGGTCATGCCATTCTCTGTGCGGTACTGTCTATTGAAAGCAACTTTTCCCAAATTCCCGTTGTACGCTATTTCATCGATAATCATCCAATGAAAGCCTGAGTTATGAATGACACTCTCGGTTTCAGGGCTGTAGCACATTTCAGGGGGGAAGAACCCACGAGGATGATAAGCTGATCCAAATATCTTGATACATGTAGCCTCATGTTTTCTAAGCTGGCGCACTACATATGGCGCTGCAATCAACGGCAGGATTGCATGGGCATACGAGGTTCCGACAAGTTCAACCTGTCCAGAATGCGCTAGCGCACCTATATCGTGCAGGAGGATATCATGACCAGAATCGATCAGTTGTTCGACCAGGATACCGGGTATATTGATCGTTACCTTCACTTCCGGGTGTGACCGCAAGAATTCCACCACTGGCTGGTAACTTTCTGTAACAACGCGCTCGATAATGTCGCGGCGTTGATACGGCGGTTGGTAAATGTGTAAAAAGTTTACCCATTTCATACATGAGAAGATAGTGGGTAGGTAATGGGTGTTTTTCGAAGCGCAATGCTATACAGGCTCACGTATTTTTTTGCCGGCAATTCCCACGAGTATGATTCCTGCATGGCTTGTTGTATCAATGTATGCCAAGCAGACTTATATTTGAAAGTTTCTAGCGCCCGCGAGAGCGCTATCAAGAAGTCACCCTCCGTCCACGCACGGAATACGAAGCCAGTTCCTCTGCCAGTTCGCGGATTGAAATTTGTAATTGTATCTGAAAGTCCTCCCGTTTCATGCACAATAGGTATCGAACCATACCGCATACTGATCAACTGAGAGATCCCGCATGGTTCCCACCTGGATGGCATCAGGAAAAGATCCGATCCTGCATACACTTTTGAAGCCATCTCTTCCGTAAATGGAGTCATAATGCCGACCTTACGGGGGTGCGTTCGGGCTATTTGCTTGAAAAATGCGATATAATCCCGTCTACCTGAACCGACTACGACAATCTGCAAATGTTGTCTGAGCAACACGTCGATTGTCTGCATGATGAGTGCAAAACCTTTTTGCTCGCTTAAACGGTTTACTACCCCAATAAGCGGGATATCTTCTTTTTGCTCAAAGCCTATTTCTTTCTGGAGCGAAAGCTTATTTTTCACCTTTTTCTCAATAGAACTCCAGTCGTATTTGTATTTAATATTTTGGTCGAATGCTGGGTTATAAACAGTGTAATCAACGCCATTGATAATACCGTACAGATCTTTTTCTCGCCTGGATAGTTCATTTTCGAGCCCGAGACCAAATTCAGGAGTCAAGATTTCTTCAGCGTAACGGACACTAACAGTATTTATAACATCTGCATATCTAATCGCTCGTTTCGTAAAGTTCATGTGAGCGATGTTTGTAACTGATGTAGGAGGGAGCCCCTCTCCGTCATCAATTCGCGAAGGTGGTACTTTCCACCATTCGCCAGCGGATTGGAAAGCAAGATTATGTATAGTAAAAAGTGTACGGGTATTTTTCAGTGTCGGGTACTGTTTTCTACGAAACGCTAATATGTTTGGAACCGCTCCCGCCTGCCAATCATGGCAATGTATGAGGTGCGGCTTAAGATTGAGGGCATCCGTCACTTTTAACGATGCCAGCGCAAAAAACAAAAAACGAAGGCTATCGTCAGTATACTCATAAATGCGTGAACGATTGCCGAAAAATTGCGGAATGTCCAAAAAGAAGACTTTGAAATTTTTGGAAAGCTGAAGTTTTAAAGCACTTGCAGTATATTTTCTTTTTCCGTAGGTAACAGTAAACCGGGGAGTCGCGCGTTTAAGTTTTAACCCCTGTTTTTTAATAAATCCATATAACGGCGTCATGATGCTGACGTCGTGATGAAGTGCTGCAATAGCCCGCGGAAGGCCCTTCCCAACGTCTCCCAGTCCCCCCGTTTTTGAATATGGCGCTACTTCTGACGATACACTCACAACTCGTAACGTCCGTGGCATATATTAATCAAGATATCCTAGTTCTTTTGCAGCAATCACGAAGAGAGCATGACTCCACACGAGTGGGTAGATGCCTATACGGAAATCCTCGAAAAACTGCTCTGGAAGAAAACCATTGAATTTTTCTGCGTGCGACAGGACCCACTCGAAATACTCGTGAGCTTTTTTAGTATTTCCGCACCGATGCCAATATATTGCCATCATACAGTTGAGAAGTGGCCATGCCCCTCCACCTTCTTGCGCCGAACCCTCACTGTCAAAGTAGTCGAACTCAAATCGATGTACGCCACCTCGTATAACAAGTTTCTTTTCGATCATGGCGACTGTGTTTATTATACGTTTGTCGGTAGGTTCACAGATAGCAAAGGGCCACGCAAGTCCGATAAGAGAGGCGTCAACGTTCGGATCAGATATTTTACCCTTATTTCTTACGAAGTAACCTTTCGACTCATCATAGGCAGCGTTAATTACTTGCATCATCTGCATAGCGGATTCTTTCCACAATGGATTATGGAATGACTCATTTGCGCACAGAAGACCTCGTGCACACGCGGCCAGTGAATATGTAAAGACATTTTCAAATCTCGCAGAGGTTGATCGATGCGATTCTTCCCAAATATCCGATGTCGGAATGGAAAAAAATGAACCATTCCACACTTTTACCAGTCCATTGGCAAGCCGTTCGATAAGTGGATGGTAGCTTTGTGGGGTGGCCGGACTATGTCGGCAGTGGTGGTCTATTGCCCAGAGGAGTGTACCAGTCTGGTCGGGCATGAAGACCTTTCCCATTGTCGCTATACGTCCGTTTGTCGAATAGTTTGAGTAGAGGAGACCCTCCTCCTCGAAATCTTCTGGACGGTTCTCCATCCAGCGAAAAAAAGGTTCTTGAATTTTTAATCCGAGAATATCAGCAGCTACACATATATATGCTGCATCGCGGATCCACACATACCGGTAGTCTGAAGCATGCTTCGGTACGTAGGGTTTATCAGTGTTTGCACCTACGATAGCACCGTTTTCAACCGCGCTGTCCATAATGACTTCGCGTGAGGCTTCAATGACCCGTTGAATACTTTTAGTTAGTGTCATAGGTGTTGTTGTGTGTCGAATGCCCAACAGAGTGCAACAGCAAGGGCATCGGCTGCATCGTCTGGCGTTGGTAGTTCTTTCATGGAAAGATGCAGGCGCACCATTTTTTGTACTTGACGCTTATCCGCTTTTCCATAACCGACCATTGTTTGCTTCACTTGCAGCGGAGAGTATTCCGCGATAGTTTTTATTGTCGATCCCAGTGCGAGGAGTATGACCCCGCGCGCCTGCCCTACCGCAAAGGCAGTTTTTACATTTTTTGCGAAAAAAATTTGTTCAACAGCTGCAACCTGAGGATGATAAGCACGAATGAGTCGGTTCACCCCGGAAAATATTTTTTTAAGCCGCCGGGGGACGCTTTCTACAGGTTTAGTGGTAATCACTCCATATTCTACACACATGACAGTTTTTCCAACTTTTTTTACTACACCATACCCAGTAGAAGCGATGCCTGGGTCAATTCCAAGGATCGTGACAGCACTTTTAGACATCTGCATTTGTGTAAACCCCAGCTACATCATCGTGTTCCTCCAGTATCTCAATGAGCTTGTGCAGTTGCTCTTTCTGGCTCTCAGTAAGTTTTATAGGAACTGTCGGTATCATTTCAATGCCAGATGAGGCCGGTTCAACTTTTATTGTCGCACTGACGCGCTGTAGAGCTTCCAATGACTTTGGATCAGCTATCACCGTTAAACCATCTTCTTCATCTCGTACATCTTCAGCACCCGCGTCAATGAATTTTAGTTGGAGGTCCGATGTATCTGGTGTTGTGAGATCCTGGCGCATAACTCGAATGACGCTTTTTGGTGAAAATTGCCAAGATACGCTACCAGTGTTTCCGAGGGAACCCCTATGTTCGGTCAGTAAGTGCCGCAGGTCGGCAACGGTCCGATTTTTATTATCTGTCAGCGTATGGATCAACAAAGCTACTCCCTCGGGGCCGTATCCTTCATAGGTGATCTCTTCAATCGTTGCTCCCTCCAGTTCTCCCGACCCACGCTTGATGGCGCGTTCAATTGTGTCATTGGGCATGTTTACCTGTCGCGCCTTATCCATCATCATGCGAAGCTTGAAGTTATCAATCGGATCCTTGCCACCGCGGGCTGCGATAGAAATGGCTTTGCCCAATTTCGCAAATATATTGCTTCTACGAGCGTCTTTTGCCCCCTTTTGTCGTTTAATTTGCGACCACTTCGAATGTCCGGACATGTTTGACTAGTTTTTTGTGATCAATGCATCAAAATCACCACTTTATTATACCAAAAAATACAGGTTTTGTAAATGGAAAATACCGCTGTAATAATTGCTTATGGTGCACTTTACTACGTAAGCTTGGTTTTGATTATTATACTTCATGGGTGGACTTTATTTGGTGTTCGTCGTCGTTGTAAATACAATGTTTTCTTGGTACACTAGATGCAATGAACATCCTTGATGACATGAAAAAAATGCGATATTTGGACCGGCAAAATGTGCTCGGATCAATTAACGCACTTCCTGACCAGGTAACGCATGCGTGGCGAGAAAGTCGACGGGTACGATTCCCTTCTAAATACAGCCGTGCAAAAAAAATAATTGTTGTCGGAATGGGCGGGTCAATGATTGGCGCTCATCTTATCGAATCAGTATTTGCGAGTGATCTTAAGGTGCCGCTGGTTCGTGTTGGAGATTACCGACTTCCGATATGGGCTGGTCGCGACACATTAGTTGTTCTTTCAAGCTACTCGGGGGCTACCGAGGAGGTGCTTGCTGTCGCCAAGGAAGCATTTAAGCGCGGATGTCTCGTCACTGGGTTAACTGTTGGTACTTCACTTGGACGAACGCTACACTCACACAGAGTACCGTATTATAAAATTATTCCATCGTATAATCCTTCAAATCAACCACGAATGGCGACAGGATATATGGTAGCTGGACTCTTGGGATTGCTTTCGCGGTGCAGCTTGGTCCACATATCTGAATACGATATGCGGAAGGTAGTTGAATTGTTGGCACATAGTCACCGTACATGGGGTGTAGACGTTCCGATGAAGCGAAATCAAGCAAAGCAGCTTGCGAAAAAACTCTTGGGTCGAATGATTTTTTTTGCAGCGGCCGAACATCTTGTGGGGAATGCCCATATAGCTGCCAACCAGGTTAATGAAAATGCTAAGACGTTTTCTGCTTACTTTCCGATTCCAGAATTGAACCATCATTTACTTGAGGCGTTACGTTTTCCACGGACTAATCGTCGCGAGCTCATAGGTGTATTTTTTAATTCGCAACAGTACCATCAGCGCAATCAACGACGCATAACAGCAACCAAAAGAATACTGGCCCGACAGCGTATCAACTCGATCATTATTCGGGCCAGTGGTCCGACGAGGTTTGCCGAGGCATTGCGTATTGCACATTTTGGGGCATACGCGGGGTTCTATCTTGCCATGCTCTACCGTATCAATCCGGCACCCATCATATGGGTGGATGCGTTTAAGAAGATCATGGCAAAAAGGTAGATACCCTCTGTTTTGCGTGCTATTGCCAGTCTTACCCTATGAATTTTCCACTTCAAGCGCCTAGCTGGTTGCGTCATCATTCAGTGGCCATCATTGCGCTTGGCATTTTCGCCGTGTCATTTATTTTTCTACTGTGGCTACAGGCGGATCCGACATTTGCTGATCCGGACTCTTTTTACCATGCAAAAATGGCGATGGTGCTGCGCGATGAAGGCATTATCCAAACATTCCCTTGGCTTCAATTCACTTTTTTACGTGATGCGTATACTGACCAGCATTTTCTCTATCATATTTTTCTCATTCCATTCGTAACGATACTCCCTCCTATAGTCGGTACGAAACTTGTGACGATTCTGCTTGCATCTTCAGTGGTGCTGCTCGTATACTTATTTCTCAACTCTCTCAAAGTGCCATGGGCGTGGGCTTTTGCCATGCTCTTGCTGCTTGTGACTCCACTAACTTTCCGTTTAAGTTTGGCTAAAGCGCCGAGTGTTTCACTCCTGTTTCTGATTGGTGGTATCTGGCTGTTAATACGGAAAAAATATCTTTGGCTTGGCGTTCTTTCGTTTCTATATGTTTGGTCCTACGGAGGTTTCTTGCTTTTGCTTTTTTCCGCAGGTGTGTGGGTGAGTATTGGTTTTTTACAGGATATACTCGCTCTTCGACGTATTGCACGGAGGGAGTATCTATTCACCTTTGGTACCGTATTTATTGGCACTACGCTCGGAGTCATCGTGAATCCCTTTTTCCCGCAGAATATAGCATTTTTCTGGAATCAGCTCGTCAAAATCGGCATTGTGAATTATCAAGGGGTTATAGGTGTCGGTAATGAGTGGTATCCGTACAAATTTATAGATTTGGTGTCTAATACGATTTTTCTTTCTATTATAGTGCTCATTGGTGTAGTTGTTTTCGTTGTATTACTAAAACGTCAAAGTAAAGTTTCGTGGCTGTTTTTAATATTAGCGCTGTTTTTTTTCCTTTTAACACTAAAATCAAAACGCTACGTAGAATACTACGTTCCCTTTGGCATGTTATTTGGCGCGACTGCTATAGGACAGGCAGCTTCCCAGCTGGAGATGCGTCAGTTGGCAAGGGATATGTATCGATGGGTGACTCGTAAAAAAGTACTCGGGATTGTGGTCGCACTTTATTTCATCGTGACGCTGCCCGGGCTTGCCGTGCGGGATGTGCGTACTACTAAACGCGATTTAGGTGGAGGGTCAAATGTATTGCGTTTTTCACAGGCGAGCCACTGGCTTGCAACCAATACTCCCGAAGGTTCGGTCGTTTTCCATTCGAGCTGGGATGAATTTCCGATCCTTTTTTACCATAATACCCATAATTATTACATTATTGGGCTTGATCCCACCTTTATGTATGAGTATGACCGTCGATTGTATGCTCTGATGGTCGACATTACCACTGGTAAGGAAGTTGAAAATCCTGGGAGTGTGCTGCGCGATGAATTCGGTGCTTCATATGCATTTGTTGAGAAAAATCATGATGGCATGAAACGCATTATTGAGAGTATCTCAGGAGTTGAATTAGTATATTCTGATAATGAAGCGTTCATTTATGACATTCGCACACAATGAACCACCAGCGACTCATTGTTACTGCAGTGTGCCTGGTCATTATTCTTGTTTGGATTGGATTTCTCCATGCGAATCCCTCGTATTCGGTGGATTCTTTATCACCTGTGAGACTCGTGCGAGATACGCATGAAACAGAGAATGTGTACTATACTCGCTCGTCGCCTCTTGCTGCTGGTGAGATGCCGTATACCACTGCTCCTCAGGAATATCCCATTCTGAGCGTATTATATATTAGTATGCCACGCCTTTTTACAGACTACCCTGAAACATTTACCGCTATTTTATCAGCTATCAATGCTGCCATACTCGTATGTGCTGTTGTGGTTTCATCACACCTGCTTTCTATTTTGGGAGTTTCATATCACCGACTGTGGCTTTTTTTGTTTCCCGCAACTCTCTATTTTACATTCAATCGGTTTGATATTCTTATGGTGGGTGTCATTCTCGCCAGCCTCATGTTTCTTTTTCGAGGGAAGTTCTGGTGGGCAATTGTATTCTTGTTGGTTGGATTTTTTATTAAATGGTTTAGCATTTTTTTGGTGCCAGTGTATTTTCTTTATCAGAGAAACCAGGTATCGCAAGATCAATGGAAGCGGGACATCAAGCTCGGTTGCGTACTTGTATTCGGTTCTTTAGCAGTTATTACCACCGTGCTATTCGTACTCGCCGGTGAAGAAAGTCTCTATCCTTATCTGTTACATACCCAGCGTGGTATAGAGTATGGAAGCACCTTTTCTCCGGCATTTGCCTGGTTATTGGTTCATCTCTCTCCCGCCGCTTACCGATATACCCGCGACACCACTGCAGCAGTTTTGTCGACGTTACAGCTTGGACTCCCTGTACTCATGCTGATATTTGCTGGGCGGTTTGCACGTTTTGTCAAAACTCGAGAAGACGTACTACGGTGGTCACTCATCGTGATTGCAGTATTTCTTCTGTTTGCTAAGTTTTATTCGCCACAGTTTGTTCTTTGGTTTTTGCCATTGGCACTCTTATTCAGCAAAACATGGAAGGATGTGCTCCTGCTCGGAATCCTCGATGTAGTGCATTATGTTTCATTTCCATTGGTATTTGACGGCTTCGGAGAAGCCTCAAATATGTATGCAGTCGCCGCACTTGTTCGAGGATTGCTCCTGGCAGTACTTATTTATAGACTCGTGAAGCCATTGTCTATTCGTTGGTTTTCACCTACATTACACAGCGCATGATTTCAAACCACCGTATTACTCTTAAAAACAGTATCTGCTTGGTACTTATTCTTATTGTACTTGGCTGGCTCGCGTATCTCATATTCGGCTTTTCATCAACATCTGCGAAGTATGGCATTTTTGGCGACGAGGGTATTTTCTTAACCGGTGCGCAACGTATACTGAGAGGTGAATTGCCGCACAAGGACTTTTACACCTTATTGCCAACTGCGTCGTATTACCCTCTTGCATTATTTTTTCGACTTTTTGGCGACAACTATGTGGTTGCGCAGGTTTTTGTGTTTCTTAACGCCGTCGGCATTGGGGGAACCATGTTTTGGCTTGGATGGCGACTTCTTCGATGGTGGTCGTCTGTTCCCGCAATAATCTTCCTATTGTTCGTTTTCCCTGCTTGGCCGTATGTTTCCCACCATTGGACGTTCTTACTTTTTGCATTGTTATCAACTTGCTGTTGTCTGCAGAAAAACACCGGCTGGCATGTCACAGCGGGTGTGTTTTCTGGACTGTCATTCCTTTTGTTTCCCCAAAAAGCCCTTTTCACTTTCTTTGCACATATTCTGATATTTTTATTGTTTCGGCCACACGGTCTTCGTTCAGCGGTGTTCACTATTTGCTGGTATCTCGCCGGTTTGTTGCCCGTCATGCTTATTCACAGCTGGTGGCTTTTTCATACGGGGGTTTGGGCTCTGTATATACAGCAGGTTTTTATTGATTCATTCAAGTACTATCCCAACTTTGTCATGCAGGAAATATTTTTTAAATTTAATAATGTCGCTGCGCTCCTTACGCTCGGCATTGTCGGGTTTGGTTTGATGTTTTTCTTCCGTCGCCATTATACGCCGCTTGTCCTGAAAACATATGTAGCGATTTTCCTTGTGCATATGTCGCTATTGGTTTCCATTTTGTACCATTTAGAACTGTACCACGTTCTTCAGGTCATTCCGGCAGCGATTATCTTAATTTTTTTCATCATAGTTTTTTTTGCTCAACGTATACGAGGTATACTCCACACATATTCTTCTATGGCACTTGCGGCATTTATTATTTCCGCTGTCATTATCTCAGTTTCTGTGCCGTTTACATTGGCGTATGAGTCAAGCTATGGTTTTGGCACCGGATTTACAAAAAATGTAACTGCTTTTTCGACACCACGCGGAAAGATAGTCTTGAACCACCGTCAAACTCCATATTTTATTGAGGAATACGAAACGGTCAGCAGTCTCGT
Source organism: Parcubacteria group bacterium GW2011_GWA2_48_9 (assembly GCA_001003705.1). Lineage (GTDB taxonomy): Bacteria > Patescibacteriota > Patescibacteriia > UBA10025 > UBA10025 > UBA10025. Next base: position 26,901 of record LCPQ01000003.1, read on the forward strand.
CGATACCCAACTTTTAGGGAAATCCATCTTCTTTTTCCCGTATGCACCAGGGTATTACTACTTTCTTAATCTTCGCAATACAACCTCGTTTGATTTCATAGGTGCCGAAATGATCGCACACGCATATCGTGAACAGATTGCCCAAGAACTGGCCCATGTCGATGTCATTATCCTCCTACCGACAAGCTGGGGGTTTGATCCACAGGGTGCGTTCATGAAGCTTATTCCAGAGAATTTTTCCTTTCGTCAGGAATTGTTAGAAGGGCGCGTCACCGTGCTTTCGCGAAACTCGTTATGAGGCAGTATTGACAGTTGATAGTTGGGTAGCATGCCAGTATAATGGTGGAATCAGCATTGGAGCATTCCTGGTAGTTTTACTCAGCTATAAACACTATTGTTCATGGACTCCGCACTTCACGCCTTACTCAATAGACAACAAGAAGATCACTGGTGGTTTGCAGGGAGAAGAAAAATATTTTCTAAGGTGCTGCACAATACCGTTAAAACTGCTAATAATTCAATACTTGATATTGGGTGCGGTACAGGCGGAATGATCGGCATTCTCAAAGACTTCGGACATACCATAGGCATCGAAGTTAATCCCGAGGCGGCTGAATTTGCCCGGGGACGCGGCTATGATAGCGTCATTGTGCATGATGCCAAAACACTACCGTTTGCGGATCAATCCTTCGATATTGTTACAGCATTTGATATTATTGAACACATTGAGGATGACCGGCAATTTGTTAACGAAATCATTCGTGTGCTCAAGCCAGGCGGAAAATTTTTTCTATCTACAGCCGCGTTCAACTTCTTATGGAGCGTCTTTGATGAACGCGCACACCACTATAGACGGTACACCAGAAAGTCACTTGCCGGCATGTTAAATCGTTTTAATGATTCCGAAGTATGTTACTACAACACGTTACTTTTTCCTCCCATTGCAGTAATACGGTTATTGCAGAAAGTAATACACAAAAAACAGGATCCCAAGAGTGAATTATTCGAACTACGCCAGCCCCCAAAAATATTGAATTACGCATTAAAGTGTATTTTTTCATTTGAAAAGTATATCACTGGTATGCGTATCCCATTCGGAGTTTCACTTTTTGCGGTATGTAGTAAACCAGGTACGAGTATTGCGTCCCCGTAGTTCTTAGCTGGTTTAATTGAAATAATATTACGTACATGAAAGCATTGCATGAAATTGGTTTTTCGAAAGCCCTGCGCTTCGGTTTCTGGGTCCCTCTCCTTGGTTTATTTTCTCTTGCAGGGTATCCACAGGTACGTATGGTTATTCTACGCATTTTTGGTGCGCGAATTCGTCGTTCATGCATTATCCATCGTGTAAAGTTTATGAATGCATACCGAAAGGGATTCGGGGGGGTATATGCAGGGGAAGAGGTCTTTATTGGCGACGAATGTCTACTTGATCTAGCCGAATCGATTACCCTTGAAGACCAGGTAACGCTCGCTGAACGAGTGGTTGTTTTAACGCACATGAACGTGGGGTATAGAGACCACCCACTTCAGAAGTATTTTCCGGCCTTCGCGAAACCAGTGGTGATCAAACAGGGTTCATTTATTGGTGCAAACGTAACAATATTACCCGGGGTGACTATTGGACCCCGTTCTTTTGTCGCTGCCGGCAGTGTTGTCACAAAAGACGTTTCGCCAGATGCACTGGTCGGAGGTGTTCCAGCGCGTCAGATCAGAAATATTTCGACCGCGGCATAAAGATATATGAACGCCCAGCCTACCTCACCGTATCAGTTTACCCTGGTGTTGCCATTGTACAATGAAGGCGGAGGGCTTGCGATACAGCTGGGCTATATCTACCGCACGCTGTGCAATGGAGCGTTTCGGTTTCAGATGATACTGATAGATGATTGCAGTACAGATGAAACCACACATATTGCCCATGCGTTCGCCCAGGGAAAAGATTCGGTTTTTGTTGTTCGACATGAGAGGAACCAAGGAAGAGGGGCGACGGTGATGGATGGGTTCATGCGCGCGACCAGCGATGTGGTGGGGTTCATGGACGTTGACTGCGAAGTGTCCCCCGTATACCTACTGGAGTTCGTTTCCGATCTTTTGGAAGGTACGACTGATATTATCACCGGCCATCGTATTTATAAATTTTCAGTTTCGCGAATGCCACGAACTATTGCGAGTATTGGATACCGAATGATCGTACGTGCATTACTGGATATCAAATTCAAAGATACCGAAACCGGGTACAAATTGTTTCGCAGGACCTCATTTCTTCGTATCGCGCCGTATCTTAAAGAGAAGGGATGGTTTTGGGATACCGAAGTTATGGCAATAGCCAATCTTGCGAAATTGCGCGTCGAAGAACGCCCCGTGCTTTTCATACGCAACGTTGCGAAGCGATCCAGCGTGCATTTGGTTTCCGACACACTAACGTATTTTAAATCGCTCATGCGATTTCGCGTGCGGCGTAAATCGCTGGTAAAGGAACTTGCACTATGAAACAGGTACCTTTGTTGCCCCACTTTATCCCTTTTGGAGCACCGAAATTTAGCCGTCATACAGAAACTGAGGTTATTCGCACCCTGCGAAGCGGGTGGATAGGTACTGGGCCGAAAGTGCTTGAATTTGAGCGCTTATTTGCCCATTATGTCCATGCCCCTTTTGCGGTAGCACTTTCGTCATGTACAGCGGGACTGCACTTGAGTTTGGTAGTTTCGGGCGTTGGCCGCGGTGACGAAGTGATTACCTCACCCCTGACATTTGCCGCGACTGCGAACGCGATTCTCACTTCAGGCGCCACCGTAAAGTTTGCCGATGTTGATCTGGCTACATACACTCTCTCTCCGCGCGCGGCTCAGCGGGCAATTACTAAGAAAACTCGTGCTATTATTCCCGTTCATTTTGCAGGATTGCCGGCTGATATGAAATCATTTGAAGCATTAGCCCGGCGCTATCGTCTTCATCTCATCGAAGACGCAGCTCACGCACTCGGCGCTCGTTCCCATGGCGCCATGATTGGAGCAACGGGCAATCTAACAAGTTTTAGCTTTTACCCAAACAAAAATATTACCTCATGCGATGGTGGCATGCTCACATTCGCTGATCGGCGTTTTGAACGGACATTGAAAACTCTCCGGCATCAGGGATTGGATGTTGATGCATGGAAACGGTTCCATCGAAAGTCACTGCAAACGAGTCTGGCGCTAATGCATGGGTACAAATACACCATGAATGACTTGCAGGCTATTATCGGCATTGAACAGTTGAAACATGCGGAAGCTTGGCAAAAAACGCGAGAGCGCTACGCGGCATATTACGATAGCATTTTCACAGCAATTCCTGGAGTATTTTTCCAATACCGCCCGCTCGATAAAGATGAAAACCGCCATGCACTGTATTTATATACTTTGCGGCTAGAGAGAAAGTTTTTTGGGCACGCGCGCGACCAGGTCGTGCAAACCCTTCTTCGCAAAAACATTGGGGCGGGTGTCCATTACATCCCTTTGCATTTGCACCCGGCGTTCCGGCACCAAAAGTACCGTCGAGGTGATTTCCCAATCGCAGAAAAAATTGGTGATGAAATTTTTACAATTCCCTTGACACCCCATCTTTCTTTTTCAGTAATTCGTGCCATTGCTCGTGTGACAAAAGCAGTGCTACTCTCGTTTCTCCGTCGGCGGACAACACCGTGATATGGATCCATCTCTCACACATCTGCTGTCTATATCATCGAAAACTGGCTATGCGAGGGTCTATTTTACGTTGCGTTTTCTACTTTTTCGTAAGCGATTCTCACTTCTTTTTGCGCACCTACCTTCCCGCGGCAGGATCGTAGATGTCGGGTGTGGTTATGGGCTCACTGCTCACTTGCTTTCTTTGCAGTATCCAAATGCTAGTATAATCGGCATAGATACAAATGCCCGGCGGATACGGACTGCGAAGACAAGTGCACACGGACTTTCCCAACTCTCGTTCGAACTCGCTGATGCTAATACGTTTTCATTCGAGCAAAGTGATGCAATACTGTTAATCGACGTTTTGCACCATATCCCCTATGTGCAACATCGGCCCCTTTTTAGGCGGCTGGCGGCGGCGCTAGGGCACAATGGAGTATTGCTCATTGCTGATATTGCTATCCAGCCGCGCTGGAAATACTGGTGCGCCTATTTAATCGATGTGGTGCTGTATCCGTTCAGTATACGGTGCCAGTTTTACTCATCTCAAAGTATACGAAGCATGCTCGCAGAGAGCGGGTGGAGCGTACAGAGCGAGGTCAGGACTGATGCGGGAAGCATTTTTCCGACAATTATGTACCTTGCTAAACCGTTGTAGGTTGTAGTTCAACAACGGATCGATGGTGACAATTGAATCCATCATGAGCGCTATTTCTTCTTTTTTTGATGCTATTCGCCGCAGCTCATGCTTTGGTCGTCGTAGCACTACCTCTATTCACAATGATTCAAAGTATCTTAACATTCTATGCCATTCTCAATTTTATGTACTACCTGTAGCTGCTATTGATTTTTGATATGGTTGAGGAAGATACTGCAAAGAATTTTAACTTTATCGTAGGTTACGAACTGTTGTATTTTTTTACGCTCCACTGTTTCCTGATACAACCGTCGACACCTACTCCGTTAATTTATTCAGCACTCGCATGAAACGCCCATGTATATCACCAGTTGCACTCGTGGGTGTTCTTGTCAGCTTGGTAACATTGGGTTGGCTGTTTTGGATTGTGTATAGTTTTTCCTCAACATCCGCCGCCTACAGCATTTTTGGTGATGAAGGGATATTTCTTACCGGCGCGGACCGCATTCTTCAGGGCGAGATGCCATATAGGGACTTCATCACCTATTTATCACCCGGTGCATATTACCCTCTTGCCGGTTTTTTTCACCTTTTTGGTGAAAACTACGTTGTAGCTAGAACTTTTCTCCTTCTGAATATTATTGGTATCATTGCGGCCATGTATTGGCTTGCCTGGCCCCTGTTGCGCTGGTGGAGTTTTTTGCCGGTTGTTGTCTTTAGCTTTCTCATTTTTCCCGCGTGGCCCTTTGTGTCTCATCATTGGCAGTTTCTTGTATTTGCCCTATTATCGACTTGCTGTCTTTTCTATCGTACGGCCTGGTGGCGAATAGCAAGCGGAATTTTGGCAGGAATCTCTTTCGCTGTTTTTCCCGAGAAAGGCATTTTTGTATTCGCTGCCCACATTACTATATTGACGCTCACCGAATTTCGAAATGTACGAAGTCTCATCGCGCCCATTGTAAAGTACTTAGTTGGTTTTCCCCTTCCTGTAGTGGGAGGTGTTTGGTGGCTTGTTAGTAATGGTGTGTGGCATTCTTTTTTACAACAGGCGTTCGTCGACATGGTTACCTACTATCCCAAGCAGGTCCAGCCTTTCGCTTTTTTCACATTTAACAACATTGCCTTCTTAACGTTTCTCGGTTTCATTGGATTAGGGCTTGTGCTTATTATTAATCGCCGTCTTTCAGTTTTCCCATGGAAGCCGTTTACAATGATCTACCTTCTCCACATATTCCTGAGTTTTTCCGTTTGGTATCATATAGAGCTCTACCACCTTCTCCAAATTATTGCTCCATTTACTATCCTAATGTTTGCTGCGCTGTTGGTTTTTTTCCGGAACCGTAAAGCAATCTTGAAGACGTATTCATTGGTAGGTACGGCTGCACTCGCTTTCTCTACTATGGTCGTTTCAGTCTCTGTGCTATTTGCTTTAGCATTTCAATCCAGCTATGGTGCTGGCATGGGTATGTCAGACAACTTTTCCCGTTTTTCTACATTGCGCGGAACTATAGCACTGAATAATTACAAAACACCTGCCCTTGTTGATGAATATGCCGCGGTGAGCCAGCTAGCTGCAACTACGCTTGCAGGCAAGCATGTCTTCTTCTTACCCTATGCTCCTGGTTTTTATTATTTTTTCGGCTTACGTAACATGACGTCGTTCGACTTTATGGTGACAGATACAATCCCGCCGGCATACTTCGAAAAGTTTGAAGAAGAATTAGAAAATATTGATGCGGTAGTGTTTCTTCTGACAAGCTGGCAGTCGTTTGATACGCAAGGCGCCATCATGCAAGTGATTCGTGAAAGTTTTTCGAACCATCAGGAATTATTACAGGGCCGTGTTCAGGTTTTTTCACGTATTCCGCTATGAACAAGATTGGAGCAATTGATTTAACACTCATACTGCCTTTATACAACGA
>LCPQ01000004.1 GCA_001003705.1 Parcubacteria group bacterium GW2011_GWA2_48_9
CGTCTCATGACGCGAAACAGTAGATCAGCATCGATAGTAGCGCCGCATTGCCGGCAAGTGAGGTGCCCGACGGGCATTTGGAGAGAGACACCATTCAGGAAGGCAAAGCGGAGTGTTTCAGCGCTCCAGAGATGACCCCCGCCTTGCAGACAGGAATGCTCGACGCCATATTTCTTAACCGCTCGGTACTCAGGCGTCGAGACGCAGACCCACGTTTCTCGGCAAACGACAACTCTCCTCAGGCATTTGGAACAATACCAGTGGTCCCGAAATGTGATGCACGGAGTTTTGCACTCCGGACACTGAAGCTCGGCTGCAGCCGCGGTTGGTAACGCCGTATGCCGCATATATCCCCCTCTCTATGGGCTTTTTAAAGGCCTATGTTTGATGTTTTATAAGACAGCTATACCCTTCGACAAGCTCAGGGTTTAACAAAAAAACTAGCCGCTTGGTGGCTAGTCTGTGGTGAATCCTATTTGTAAATGGAAACCTACAGTCCAGTCATCAAGCTGCTAGCGCCAAGAATAATAATAGCAAGAACAAGTCCCGTGACGACGAGGTTGTAGACATTTTGATTTGTCTGGGACTTTGCCTGTGCCATAGATAATGTTTGAGTACCTAAAAGGATAGCAGAAAAAAAGTGAATCGTCAAGCGACCTTTCAATTAACGAGTTAACGAATTACGAATTTCGCATTCGTTGCTTTGAAGATTCCTCGCTATTCTAAAAAATACCAAAAAAAAACTAATGCGTAATTCGTTAATCCGCAATTCGCCAACATGCAAGCTAATTATACATCAAATCTTCGTCCACCCGTTTATAGTCCTGTATTTCGTTCTTGTGGAACCATAGTTCTTCCTCAAATTTTGCCTCCTCGACGTTTCCTGACGCATGGATCATGTTTTTCACCGTTCGCTTCCGCATGTTGGCGAGAATAGGCGAATCGATGGAAAAGTCGCCTCGTATAGTTCCCGGTTGGGCGTTTCGCGGCAACGTGTGCCCGACCATCATTCGTACGGCATCGACGGCGTGGACACCCTGTAAAAGGACTGCAACAACCGGCCCAGATGTGAGAAAATCGATATTCCACTCACGCACGATTTTGCCTATTTCATACGGATCAGTAGTCCCGAGATGCTCCCCCGGATCTTTACCATATTCTCTGTATGATTGTAAGGTTTTCTCTCCGATGGAAGCGAGGTAGTCCCGGTCATCCGAATAATGCTTGGCTATCACGTCAGCGTCCACGTGCACCATTTTCAATGCAACGATCTTCAAGCCAGCTTTCTCGAAACGTCCGATGATCTCCCCTACGAGCGCGCGCTTCACACTATCCGGCTTGAGTAAAATAACTGTCCGCTCCATGTCGATCATTTCATTTTTTTCTATACCGTCCATATTATTTCTTTTCAAAAAAACTGCGGACTTTTAGCACTACTTCCGCTGGTGTGTGATCCGATTTAATGAAGTAATCATCAGCACCTAAATCTTTCCCCTTGTTCACATCCTCATCCTGCCCAAGGTTAGTAAGAAGAATGATAGGAATTTTCCGTGTCGATGGATCAGACTTTAATTCTTTTAAGACTGCGAAGCCATCTATCTTGGGAATAATTATGTCCAATAAGATGATATCAGGCAACTCTTTTTTCGCTATCTCGAGCCCAGCAGCGCCATCAGCTGCAGTCATGACCTTCACGCCTTCCTTCGAAAACTTCGCGACGTACATTTCAGAAAGCATTTTCTCATCTTCGACGAGCAAGATCTTGAGTGATTTGAGTGATTGGTTTGGCATAGAATTACTCCTTTATGGATTAGAATGATACCAGCGGAGACTTCCCCCGTCAACCCCGTTAAAAAATGTACATAACGCACTTCAGGATACTAAAGGTTTTTATAGAACTAGAGTCTTGAAATAATCATAGAAGTCTTTAGTACATTTTTTTCTAACGGGGTTACATCTCCGGCTTTAATAAATGCCATGATGTTGCCTGTTCGTACGCTTGTGCCATCTGAAGTATAGTTTGTTCTTCAAAAGGCCTGCCAATTACTTGCAGCCCTACAGGCAACTCGTCGATCTGTCCACATGGCACGGAGATAGCGGGAAGATTAGCAATGTTCGCTGGTACGGTAAAAATGTCACAAAGATACATCGTCAATGGATCACTGAATTTTTCACCGAGGGTGAAAGCCACCGAAGGACTTGTGGGTGTGATTAAACAGTCCACCTCTTTAAGGACCTCATGATATTCATGACCGATGATGTCCCTCACTCGCTGGGCTTGCTGGTAATACTGGTCTGCGTGCCCTTTTGAAAGCGAAAAGGCTCCCAGGATGATGCGGCGTTTTACTTCGGGACCGAATCCTGCTTCCCGAGTCTGTCGATACATTTCATCAAGCGACTGGCCCTCAATGGATAATCCGTAGCGAACGCCATCGTACCTCGCCATATTTGCTGATACTTCTGAAGTGACAGTAATATAATAGGCGGGGAGGGCGTACTTCGTATGTGGAACTGACACCTCCCGTACCTTGCATGATAGTTTTTTGAATACATCAAGTGCGTCATACACAGACTTTCTGATCCGTTCATCCATACCATCGACAAAAAATTCTTTCGGTATACCGATCGTCTTCCCGGCAATCGATCCTTCTATGCTTGACAAAGGGAAAAGCGGCTCGTCGGCTGAAGTGGTGTCCTGCCTGTCCTTCCCGGCAACTGCGAGAAATAGCGCCGCCGCATCGCGCACAGAAGTGGCCAGGGGGCCGATCTGATCCAATGAAGATGTCATCGCTATGAGGCCGTACCGGGACACGCGGCCATAGGTCGGTTTCAGGCCTACCACTCCGCACAATGCCGCGGGCTGACGTATGGACCCTCCCGTATCGGACCCAAGCGCCGCTGGAACCATGCGAGCAGCAACCGCGGCGGCTGAACCGCCCGACGACCCGCCGGGAACACGCTCGAGGTTCCAGGGGTTTTTTGTTTTTTGGTACGCAGAATTTTCTGTGGATGCGCCCATACCGAACTCGTCCAAATTTGTCTTACCCACAATGATCGCTCCCTCGTCACGAAGCCGCTTGACTGCGGTAGCATCGTACGAAGCTACGTAGTGTTCCAGAATTTTCGATGCTGCGGTGGTGCGAACACCGCGCGTCATCGTATTATCCTTCACCGCAACAGGCACTCCCGCTAACGACCCGATGTGTTCACCCCGTGCAATACGGTCATCAACGCGTTTCGCGTCTGCCAGTGATTCATCTCTCATGACGGTTAAAAAGGCTCCGATACGTTCATCGAGAGCATCGATCCGCTCCAGTGAAGACATCACCACTTCGGTAGCGGAGAATTTCTTCTGTCGCACCCCGGCGCTGATTTCGTCGATGGATAACTCGTTAGGTGGCATCTTTCACTGGTGGCACTTCGATTGATCTGCCGTTCCTTTTTGGTACGGCGGCTACGAGCCCGTCGGCATCTGAAAACTGTACTATCGAATCCGACTCAGAGATATCCTCTAATGACTTCGGGGGATGGGACGATACTGCCGTAGTGTCGTGAACCTCCCGGATATGACCCGCATACTCGAGTATTGAATCGAGCTGTGTGCGAAAAAGTTCTTTCTCCTCATTGGTGAGGGAAATACGCGTGAGTTTCGCGAGGTGGTCAATTTCAGATATCGTTAATGCCATATCTAAGAATAGTATAGCATATTAACTTATTAACGAATTACGAGTTAACGGATTGGCTCGATATAGTTTGAATGTTCGCAAAAAAATAATGCGCAATTCGTTAATACGTTAACTCGTCAACAACTCCGTAAACTCCTTCTCATCAATTACTTTCACCCCCAACTGTTTCGCCTTCTCATATTTTGATCCCGGGTTCTCACCAACTACCACATAGTCGGTATTCTTCGAAACCGATGTCACCCAGTCGCCGCCAGCTTTCCTTATCCGTTCTTTCGCCTCTTCCCGAGACAGGGATGCGAGCGTACCAGTGACGACAATCTTTTTCCCCGCGAGCGCTCCCGTGTTGTGCGCAGTTGGCTGTACGCGCTGAATATGGATACCGGATCCAATAAGCTTGTCGATCAATCGTCGATTGTCTTTTTCCTTAAAAAATTCATAAATGCTCTTTGCTACCACGCCGCCAACATCAGAGATGCTGTCGAACTCATCAAACGGCGCGTCAACGAGTTTGTCGAATGTTTTGAAATGGTTGGCGAGCGCTATCGCCGTCTCTTCTCCCACATGCCTGATGCCAAGGGAATAAATAAACCTTGCGAAAGAAACGTCCTTAGACGCCCGGATAGCTTTCACCAGGTTCTCGGCGGATTTTTCAGCGAACCGTTCTAGTGGTTCGAGGTCCGCCTCGGTGAGGAGAAAAAGATCTGAAGAGCTTTTTACCAAATCCGCCCGCGCGAGCTGTTCGAGTATTTTCGGTCCCAAACCATCAATATCGAACGCCTGCCGCGAAACGAAATGTCTGAGCGACTCGTGCTGCTGGGCATAGCAAGACTTATTTGAACAGTAATATGCCACTTCACCCTTTTTTCTGACGACGGGCGATTTGCACACCGGACAGCGTCCAGGCATACGGTATGCCCGTTCCTTGCCCGTGCGGAGCTTTGACAACACCTGCACGACGTCGGGAATAATATCTCCGGCTTTCTGAACAATGACCGTATCGCCGATTTTTACGCCCAATCTTTCTATCTCATCCATATTATGCAGCGTTGCCCGAGAAACGGTGGAACCGGCAACCCGTACAGGTTTTAGATGGGCAACAGGGGTGAGAGCTCCCGTACGGCCGACTTGTACTTGGATATCTTCGACGACCGTCGTGGCTTGTTCGGCGGGATATTTGTACGCTATGGATCCGCGCGGCGCTTTGCCGACTACTCCGAGCTCGCGAAACGTAGCGATCGAATTCACTGTGACCACGATGCCATCTGTCCAATATGGCAATTTCGAGCGAATCTTCCCAATCTGCCTATGATACCGTTCAATGGCTCCGACATCATTAAGATATTCATTATTCGTACCGGCCTTGAACCCCAGAGCTTCTAACAACCCGTGAGACTCTTGGTGGGTCTTTTGCCCAAGATCGGTGACCAAATCATACGCCATGAACGACAGCTTGCGCTTGACAGTAACCTTCGAATCGAGCTGACGGACAGAGCCAGCCGCGGCGTTCCGTGGGTTCGCGAACACCGGCATGTTAACTTTCTTTAAATCCGCATTTAATTTTTCGAATACGCTTTTTAACATATACACTTCGCCACGGACTTCGATGTCGCTCAATATGGATCGCGAAACCAACGCGGCATTTGCTCCTGGTCCTTTCCCTCGTTCAAGTGTCAGGGGTATGGCTTCGATGGTTTTAATATTTTGGGTAACGTCCTCGCCAATAGCTCCATCGCCGCGCGTAGATGCACGAACCAGCATCCCCTTCCGATACAGAAGCGACACGGCGAGCCCGTCCATTTTAACCTCTCCGTAGAAATCCAGTACCCTGCCTGGAACTATTTTCTGAATACGCTCAACCCATGACGTCGTTTCTTCAGCCGAAAACACATCATTCAATGACAACATTCTCACCGCATGACGAACTTTTTTGAATTCACCCAGAGGCGTGCCTCCTACCCGCTGTGTAGGAGAATCGGGTGTGACAAGGTTTGGAAATTGTTCCTCCAGCTGCTGCAATTCATGCTTGAGGGAATCCAATGCGGCGTCTGAGATTTCCTGCTTATCCAGAACGTGATAAAGATACCGATGGTGGTTTATCTCACGGCGAAGTTTCTCAATCCGCGCCTTTGCATCGTGTTTGTTCATGTCGGTCAGAAACTAAACAAATGAATCTATGGGACACCAGCTATGACACAAAGCGCCCCTCACCTGTCATCCTGAACTTGTTTCAGGATCTCGTTAGTTTGCTAGTAAAAAGCTTATATTCCGAAACGAGTTCGGAATGACGTGAATAAGAGAGTGGGGCGCATGTGTGTAAGTCAAGTTTCGGCAAGCAATCCGTAATGTATTATTCACCAATTCGTTAATTACAGTCTGCGTTGGTGAAATCAACACAGAATTTATCATCCGGGCCGGTGAGGAGCGGCGAACTGCTCAACGAATACCAATCGAGATAGGTTTTGTACGAATCATACGGTACGCTTGTGTCCGACTGGGCAAGAAAGTAAATCTTCTGATAGTTGTTACATGCGCCTCCGGGACAATCCGCGGCAGTCGTGCATGCTTCCCCGCTATTAGCACCTCCGGTGCATAATGTCCCCAGTTTTACCGGATTCGTGAAAAGGCATTCAAACTGGCAAGGAGTGCCTCCATTTGTAGGAATATTAAATGTCTCCTTATAGGTGGAGTTCCCGGGATTATTGTCCACGTCTTCATCGAGATATATTGCTGAGGGGACACCCTCGTGTCTTCCGTTAATACGAACATAATATTCACTTGGCGCGAGACTTAAGGGCGCCGCCATGATATTGGGTGTCACGTAGAATCCTGCGTAGTTGGACGAGCCGGAATAATTTTGTGAAGTGATGCTGCACATGTTTACATACCCAGGTTGTTTGCATCTCGCCACCTGAAGAGTATTCGACGCCGCTCCGGGATCGCAGGCCCCCTGCCAGCCGGATCCAGTACAAGCGATTATTCCGCCGACCTGTTCAGCGGTGATGCACGAACATTGTGACGGCACCCCTTGTTCTATTTCCAAACGCCCCGAACGGTAAATCGGCGGATTGACGCTGATCGGATTAATCTTCACAAGCGTTTCTTCAGAGAACAGCACATACTCAAATATGCCGGAGAGTGTCGTCTGCCACGGTACGGTCGCGACCACCGACTGCGCAAACCCCTGCTTCTCACCTATAGACTGCACAGTGATAGACGTCGATGCATTTACTATTTCACCGCTGCCAAGATTCCCATCATTCTCCGAATAGGCGACAATTTGAACCGACTTCAATAACTGATCTGTCAAACCCGCTGGTGTTCCTCCGGGATTTTCACCAATAGTCCGGAGACGCACACGGTACATGTTTTGCCTATCTGGAAAATTCAATATCTCTTGGCCACCGCTAAGATCGCTCTCATCGATCACATGCTTCTGAGCGTTTGGCAAAACGGCAATAGGACTTCCGGGCCTCCAACCGACAAAGGTTACTTCAAGGCTAGTCGCAGTTGATTCTGCAGCATCCCAGCTGACTACCCACGAATCAATACATGCGCCTGTCCATCCGGCTCCGCAGTCCGTAGGGTTCGCGATTGTGTAGTCAATTTGTTCAGATTCATTTTCTGTGAGATCATGCGCTGCTGATCCAGAGAACTCCGTCGCATCATTCTGGTACGCCGCGTCACTAGAGAATGCTGTCGTGGAAGAATAGCTCGCAATGTCCGCTACAACCGTTGCTGGCTCTTGGTCATTTTCTTTTCCTACGCGGACACGGTATAAACCGCGTTCGACACCGCTCTCGGCCGCATAATACGCCGATACGGCGTGGCCGATATTGCTGGAGAGCCGCAGCTCCCGAATGATAATCGCCGCGACGCCGAGCCCGATCAGTGTAACGAGAGAGACGATCAATAGGGAAAAAATTACGGCGATACCGCCCTGGTCGCGCTGGCGTTCAGATGAGTTTTTATTAAGGGATTGTGACATCTCCGTGCTTATTTAGAACTTCGAAATTCACTTGACGAGTGGAAACGATGGTCTCGAGAGACAGATGACCCTGCTCCCTCGGCTTTCCTGACGTGCCGCGCACATCGATGACCATACGGACTTTCGGCTGGTACTGTCCACCGTCGGTATAATAGAGGCAAGGGTCGCCAGAACCGGCACAGCGATGAGACCCCCACTGGTACGTCCCGTTGCTGACAATATTGCAACTTAACGAGGGACCGCATGTCCCTGGATACTCGGGATCAAAAAAAGGATCAGCCGAGGGTGTAATGACGAATTGTACGTCCTTAATATCAATTTGTGACGGGGTGATGTTTGTACAGTTTCCAGAGGTAAACGGGTCGACAGGGCTGTCTGTATAACAATATCGAAGAGTGCCTCGACCACCTGTAATCTCATAATCTATATAGATGTACGTGCCGTTTTGGTCAATGAGTGCGAGCGTTGTGACAGGGGCGGCATCAGGATACAAATCAATGAAACAACCGGGACCTGCGCATAATGCCCCATCCAAATTCGGGTCCCGATAGTATGCATAGTGCACTGATCCCAGCCGTATGTTCTGCGCGATGCTTTCTACCATCTGCCGCATGTCATCCTGGATACGCTGGTTCGACGCGATGCGCCGCTGAACACCGGAAACGAGCACAAATAAATTCACCGCCATCAGCACTGCAGCGGAAAAAATGCCCATCGCAACGATGGCCTCGAGCAAGGTAAAGCCACGCCGGTCATTTTTGAAAGAATGTTTTCTGGAAAAGAGTGTCATTTATTGGTGAAAAATATCTTGGGTAAGGGTAATCAGGGGATTTTTGATGAATTTTCTCCGATCGCTGGTTAAATTCACGTTCACGTCTTTTGCTTTCTAATGATTGGACTAGTCTCATGAAAAGATAATCAGTCTTTCCACATAACTCGTCCAGCTTCTTGAATTCCTGTTGAGTGATGAGTCCGTCTTCCCTGCAATCTTCTAGATCTCCATGCAACTCTGATAAGGACGGGGCGCAAATGTTTTTTAACGAGTTGATGTACTTTCCGATACTTTGTCTGTACCCTTCCTGGATGTTTTGCTTGACTGATCGGGCAGCATCGTTCATTTGACTAACTCGTCGATGTTCAGACTTTGGGAATTGTTGCGTGAGCTGATAAATACTCTTGCGAAGTACCCTGGCATTCTTCCAAACAATCAGCTTCTTATACCCCTCTTTGCCATTTTTTTCGTAGTTAATCCTTTGTTCCATATAAGTTCCCCCTGATTTCCCCTCATTACCCATGATAACCCTTGAGGGTTAGAACCACCTAAAACCATCTCCAATCATACAGCCGCTCTTCGAGTATAACTTTATGCGCCGTCGCTGAACTGTTCGGCCACCTGACTTCTGAAATTACTCTGGCACCAACTTTGGCCGGATATGCCGCCACCGTAGACCCTACCTGCCCGCACGCAGCCTGTTCACTATTACCAGCTATCTTTTCAGCACCGCCCGCATTTTGACATATAACATTCACATACATGAGCCGTGAGAATTGAGTGTCTCCCCCCCCAAAAGAACCACCTTGAAGATATTGACTGCTACTTAAATATACATTACTGCACGCCACACCCCCACATATAATATTCGAATAGTTCCAGTCTGCTGCAGCGTTCGGGAAATAAAATGACATAGACGTAGCATTCGATGATACGTCAATACGAGGGAAGGCAATGGGCCAATTATTTGGTCCTTTTAATCCGGCGTCCCACTGGCTGAGAGTGAGCCAATTGCTATCCCGCGTGTTCCGCGCGATCTCTATGCCCTCACGGGCGAGACCCACAGCGGTAAGACGATCAGCGGCGACCCTGCCGGCACGTACGCTGGTCACGATAACCATGATAGTACCAAAGACGCCCGCCGTAATAATGCCGATAGCAATGATTACCTCGATCATGCTCTGGCCTCGTCGGTTTTTTCCAATACTCGTGTGGCCAATGGCCAATCTCATACGCCTTTACAATAAGAAAGGTTTTGATCCTTTGCAGGGCACGGAACTGAGTCAGATGATACATATCCGGTATAACCATCCATAGTGACTAGCTGACATCGGGTATTATCACCAGCTATGGCGAACCAGACTTCCAGACTTTGCCCTTCTGAATCTTGAGAAAAGGTCGCTCCGCCATTGCTGCTCATTATCGCATGTCCTTCCGCAAAAGGCGGTACATACGTCAAATAGAGATAGAAGTTCTTATTGACATTCTGGCCGGGCGTACAGATCGATGAATTGTTGAATGAGAAAGCATAGATACGCACCGGCGGGACAAGTGTAGCGGTAGCCACTGGGATCGACGGGTCATGAGACTGGCCGAGCACGCCATACCATCGCTCGTCGCCATCCGACGGATCATTGCCATCGTCATCGATATAGGTGTCGGCATACATAGTGTACCCGAGCGTGCCTTGGATCTGAATGCCATACCCGCCCTCCGGAACCTCTCCGCAAATACTGGGAGTATAGGCGTTGCAATCAGTCGAGTTGGAGCAGGTGACGCCTTTGGAGGCGAAGTTCGCCTCTCGGACCGAAGCCGAGGCGTTCCATGACGCCGGGTCGGAAGCCCTCGATCAGTACGTCGGCTTCAGCGATCAATTTGAAACGAGTGATATGTCGCATATTGGTACGTATACTATAAAAATTCAGCTTGATACCACCAGATGAGCTGCTCTCCTGCGAGGAAACACACGAACGTTGCCACGGTAAGAAAGGTTCCCAAGGGGATACGGCTTCCCCACCGCTTCTTCTGGCTGAGGACTAATCCGATGCTGAAAAGAGAGCCGGACATATACGACAGGAAAAGGGCGAGGAGAACTAATTTCCACCCCAGCATCGCTCCCATGAGCGCTCCGAGCCGCATATCGCCTCCGCCTATCCACTTCCCGCGTGACACGAAATATTGGAATGCGAAAAATCCTCCGCCGATGAGCATCCCGATCAATAAGTCAACAATCGGAATGTGCAGTACGAGCAGGCTCAATAGGATAGCCAGCGGAATCCCCGGCAAACTCACCTGGTCCAGAATCACCTGGTACCGCAAGTCTTGGACAAATATCACCATGAGAAACATGGCATAGATCGCGTAGACAAAGAACTCCGCCGTCGGTCCGAACTGCCACAGAAGCAGAATAAATGCTACCGCCATCCCCGCTTCTACGAGCGGATACTGCCATGAAATACTTTTTCTGCACCATCGGCACTTTCCCCGAAGCAAGAAAAAGCTGACTATCGGAATGTTATCGTGAGCCTCGATAGAATGTTTGCAAAAAGGACAGTATGAGCGGCCTTTCACAAACCCGACGCCTTTGTACGTACGATAAATTACCACATTCAGAAAACTTCCGACGATCAGGCCGAGAAGTGCGACGAGTATATACTCCATAATGCTTATTGTTTCCCTGAAAAAAAGTGGTGAAACGACATCTGCATACGGAAATTATACCATAAAAGGGTCAGTAGAACAATGCGTGAGGATAATACAAATCCGCCCGCCATTACTTTTTCCTGTCATTCCGAACTTGTTTCGGAATATAATCTTACTGCTAATAAACAAATGAGATCCTGAAATAAATTCAGGATGACGCGAGGGGGGCGCTTCGTTGTGTTTAACTTACAGGCTTGCCGGCTTGGTAATCCGCAATTCGTAATTCGCCAACTCGCCAACTACCTTATTCCGTCCTGCGTCAACACATGCTGCCCTTCTACTAATAACCCATAGGCCCGTTCGAGTGTGAAGCTGACCGCGTATCCGTCATCATCAGGGACTTCGGCCATAACGTACGAAGAACCTCCCGGATCGGCCATGGTCGTGATATCCGGCAAAAAGAATGACACATTGCATGCTGATACCGGCTCGCCCACCGTATCGCATCCGGCCTCTGCCGCAGAAGCATAGCTCGCGGATGTCGCAAAAAGTACTTCAAACGCCGCCTGCACCCTCGTCATGTCGGATACCCGCTTCGCATCCCGCGTCTTCGCACGTTCATTGTTTAATAATATGAAGAAGCCGCCGATAACTGCGCTGCCTATAAGCGCCCAAATGATAATTTGTAAAATAGTGAATCCGTTCGGATGGAGTGCTGAAAAGTTTTTTTTCATAAAACTATAATGTTAGATGGGATTGCAATTCGCACGGATCGAAAACTCACCACTGCTTTCGAGAACTAGAAATTGCCCAGCTGACGCCCTTCCTTCTACGACAGCGCACAGCCGGTAGGCTGTATGCGACCCATTGCTTGTGTCATAGCTGTAATACAGGGCTGGAGTATTTATCGGATCAACGAAGCGCCCTGCCATATACTCTTTCACAAGCGGATTGCCTCCGTCAACGTTGTCAAATATAGTCCCTGCGACACTTGCTGCACTGCTGATATCGGGCCCTGTTCCACCATTTGCGACGGGAATCGGATATCTACCCTGATCGCTTTCATACATGGAAAGTGCCAAACGGATTTCTGCCAAATCAGACTGCCGACGGGCATCGCGAGCAATCTCGCGAGCACCGTACAGCTGAGTCATGCCAATGACAGAGAGATAGCCGATAATAGCAATAACAACCAACAATTCAATGAGCGTGAAGCCGCGTACACTTTTCCTCCAACTTTTCATACAAATAGTATACCAGAAAAAGAACGTTAATACACCACTACAAAACCGCGTAGATGAGATATCAAACGATCTTTCGTGGCAAGGGTCTTTGAGACCCGCAGCGGAAGTTGAAACAGGCCAACCAATTCGCTTGACCCTTGGCGTTTTTCTCCTTGTCATTGCGAGGAATCCGAACGTAGTGAGGATGACGAAGCAATCTCGAGATTGCCGCGTCGCTCCGCTCCTCGCAATGACAATAAAGGGGACTTACCGGGCGTGCTCTTCTCCTGATTAACTGATCAGCTGACTAACCAATCAACTGTCTGGCTCTTTGCTCAAAGCTCTTGGCTCTCTGCTTCTTTATACTATCTAATCGCCCACAACCCAGTGAGTAGTGTCAATTGCGTCCCCCAGAAAACGGTTACGATAACTGCGAGAGGAATCGCTGGCAGCACCACCATGCGATCTGACACTCCTTCTCTTTTTAAAGCAATAAACAGTAACTTCCGAACAACTGTCAGTAAGAAAACAAGCGCCAAAAAGACAAATACTTTTGGCCAACCAACTATGAAGGCGCCGAAACTCAATAAGAGCACTTCGTGTTTTGAAATCAAATAATCCCACCTCTTCCTTACGAAGGTGAGTAAGCTCCACACTACGATACCCACAACAAGCGCGACTCCTTGTAACAGCAGGATATCACCGACAACCACGTATATCTTCTTTGAATAAGCGAGGGTATAGTACTTTTCAATGCCGTCGCTTTTGCTCCACTGCTTGTGAAGGAGAAAAGCGAAAAGACCTGTTCTCAGTAGGACAAGAAAGATATAACAGCCGAAGCTGGCCCACACGATACGTGGTGAAAACTGTTTGCCACGGATAATGAATAAAAATACTACTAGCCAGAATATCGCCAGGAGTATCCCAAGTCCCCAACTGAAGAGAAATTGTATGTACATAGCATAAGTATACCAAAAGACCGACCTAAAACAAGGCCGGTCTTTTGTATTTCTTCACAATGTCAGGATTATAGCAACGGGCACGTCGCTTGTGCTGAACATGCGACGACCGCAGCATTGGTCTGTCTGCTATCACCCTCGGAACCCAATACATACCACTGGTCACCATTGGCACCTTCTATCTGAGTAAAGAGAGTGTAGGAAGTCCGAGCGCTTGCCGCAGCTTCATTCGTGTCATAGCAGTAGTTGTTTTCCATCGCGTCGCCTCCAGTAGGTGGTTCGAGAGCAGCGCCGAGATATTCGGGAATGAGGACACCAGTACTCGTGAAGACATTGTCCCCAGCACCGGCTGCATACGCGAAGGGTCCTGCATACGTCATCTGCTGGGCTGTTGAAGTATTGTTGAAACAATCAGCCATAGTTGCAGCTGTCACTGCCAGTTGCGGCGGATACACAAAGTTATTGTCGTCATAATACAGCGCAAGTGCCGTACGGACCTGTGCCATGTCAGACTGTCTCTGTGCGTCTCTTGCCTTTTCCCGTGCGCCGTTCAGGGCGACGAGACCGATAGTCGACAAGATACCAATGATGGCGATAACCACCAAAAGTTCAATAAGCGTAAAACCTCTTTTTTTCATTCGAGTCTCACCCCCTTTCGTGTACATTGTACGAAGGCCAACCAAATTGGCTGGTCCCTCATCATGTGACTATTATGATAACACACTTTTTGATAAAAGTCAATGGATTATCCACAGACCAGTTTCGCGAGTTAGCGTGTTATGCGGGTTCGCGGGTTGTTATTTCGATACAGTAACTCGTGCAACTCGAATAACTCGAATAACTCGTTAACTATCTTCTTAAATCGCACTCGACAAATTATAAATCGGCAACATGATAGCCGATACCAGCAGACCCACAGCCGCCCCCATGATGATCATGATCACGGGTTCAATCAGCGTTACGAGATTATTGAGGGAGTTTTCTAGGTCGCGCGCGTAGAATTCGCCCACTTTTGCGAGGATTTGATCCAGCCGTCCCGACTGCTCACCGACGCTCATCATCTGAGTCAGCATGAGCGGAACATCCTTGCTACGCAAGAAAACTGTCGTGATGGAATTTCCCGATTGCACTTCGGTGATCGTCTCCCTGACCAGGTCGTGATACACGATGTTGCCGACGACATCGGCCACAATGTCAAGTCCCTGGCCCAAAGGTACTCCCGAGACGAGTAACGTTGAAAGCGAACGGGAAAATCGGACGATATAGGTGCTCTGAAAAATCTTTCCGAAGAGCGGCATATGAATTTTGAAACGGTCTATGAACAGCTGGCCTTGCTCAGAGCGAGTGACGAACCTCATTATCACAACGATAATGGCTATAAAGAGAATAATACTCCACCAATAATTCTGGAGAAAGTTACTGACGAAGATGAGCATCTTTGTACTGACAGGCAGTTCTCCGCCGCCCGCAGTGAGCACGGCAATCAATTGTGGCACGACGAAGATCATCATGGCTGCACCTACTAAAACTAAGGCAGTGAGAATAAATGTGGGATAAATAAGCGCACCTTTGACTTTTCCCTTCAAATCGTAGTCCTTCTCTGTCTGATCAGCGAGATAGAGAAGAATTTCATCGAGTTTACCTGTTGTTTCCGCAGAACGGACCATTTGCGTGAAAAAGTTTGTGTAGACGCTCGGGTATTTGCCTAATGACGCAGATAGTTTTGCCCCGCCTTCCACTTCATCCGCGATGTCTGAGATGATGACTTTAAAGTTCATGTTTTGCGTCTGCTTGACTATCGTTTTCAGCGCCTTCACGAGCGGTACCCCTGCGGAAATCATGACTGACAATTGGCGTGAAAAGAAGACGACTTCTTTTTCCTTGACGCGGTTAAAATAATTTAAGAGAGACTCTGTGATCTGGGATCGAGCACGAAGCCGAAGGCTGATAACATATAAATTCTTGTCGCGAAGGATGTTATAAGCGACATTTTCAGACGGAGCAACGACAGCACCAGCGGCGGGGAGCCCTTCCTGATCTTTTGCACGATAATCGTATATAGCCATAGGGTGTTTACAGTGTTTGGGCAATCATCGCCAACCCGTCACGGTCACGCGCGGCGGCAAGCGCGTCGTCAATCTTCACTTCACCGGTCTTCACTAATTGAGCCAGGGTATGGTCGGCTGACTCCATGCCTTGAGCACGAGAGGTTTGGATGACGTTATCGAGCTGGTCAATGGTCCCTGAACGAATAACACTGCGAACGGCAGAATTTGACAGAAGAATTTCCGCGACGAGAAGATTGCCTCCGCCCATTCTTGGAACGAGCCTCTGGCACACTACGCCCGCGAGCCCTTCGGAGAGGCGCGATTGGGCCATAAACCGGTCTGCGCTCGGATAGCTGCTTAAGATCTTTTCTACTGTCTGGACGGAAGAATCCGTATCCATAGCACCAAGTACTAGTCGCCCCGACAGGGCAAGGTCGACTGCTGCACGAATGACGTCAGGTTCGTCGAGATCGGAAATCATGACAACATTCACATCTTCCTCCGAGAGTGTGGAAAGCGCTGTCATGTGTGATGGTGTATCGCGCCCCACTTCGCGTTGTTGGATAATACTCCGATCATTTGCGAAGGTATGCTCGATAGGCCGCTCGATAGTGAGAATATACTTCTGGTTTGTTTGGTTGATGAGGGTGATCATCCCTGCCAGTGTGGTGCTTCTCCCAGATCCGAAAGGCCCGCTCACGACTACTAATCCGGACTCGCTGCGCGTGAGTTGTGCTACGGCGGGCGGCAGCCCGAGCTGCTGCAGTGTCATGACGCGGTCGTTGATATATCGAAGTGTCGCAGCTATTGACCCGCGCTGGAAAAAGAGATGAATTTTGAACCGACCCTCATGGGCAAATGGATACCCGACCATTATTTCCCGGTCGCGCTCTAGTACCTGTTTTTGTTCCGGAGAGAGAAATACGTCAAGTATGCCATTCATGAATTCCACTGGAAGCTCTGGAAAATCGCTCAAAGGTACTAGTTTAGTGTCAATACGAAGCACAGGTGGATTTCCCACCGATAAATGGAGATCGGAGGCGCGATGTTCTGCGGCTGTCTCGAGAATCCGCCGTAGCGTCAATTCATCACCTGTTTTCATATGGTGTATTTGCGAATTGTCGGATTACTCATTATACATTTGTTGGCATGAAAATTCCATCTGCATATTTTACCGTCGAAGCAATCCGCCATTACCTTGCTCACTTTCCCCACTCTTCTTTTTCAATTCACCAGCTTTTTAATTTTCTCAACAACCTCGGATGGCATGAAATGCGCCTTGATCAGATAGTCATCGGCACCCAGGTCCAAGCCTTTTGTAACATCCTCGCGCTGGCCAAGATTTGTCAAAAGAATCACTTTCGAATTCTTCAGTGAAGAATCTTTCTTTAACTCTTTCAGCACTTCGAAACCATCCTTCTTTGGCAGGACAATGTCTAGAAGAATCAATTCGGGAACGACGCGCTTGGCCTCTTCGAGACCTTGTTCGCCGTCCGAGGCCAGGGTCACCTGGAAACCTTCGAGATTTAACTTCGTCACATACATCCCGGCAAGGAATGCGTCGTCTTCGACGAGGAGGACCTTTACTGGAGAACCGTGAGACGTTGTCTGCTGTTTTGACTTTGGTGGCATAAAATAAAGTGTCAAATAATAATATATATAGTATTTATTCCCTGGTAACCCGTACCACTTCTTCAATTGTCGTGAAGGCCAGGAGGGATTTGAAAATTCCGTCCTGTTCCATGCTAAACATACCCTGCTCCTCAGCTTGCTTGCGAATACGATCGATATCGACTCCACTCGTAATGATTTTTCGGAATTCGTCCGTTATTTCGAGTACCTCGGTAATAACCGTACGGCCTTTATACCCGACATTCTCACATCGCGCGCAGCCCTTGCCACGGTAAAACACGAGTGGGCGCGTGAGCGATACCCCCGCTGGGATTTTGTCTTTGGGGATATTTTTTACCATATTGTATGCATGTTCTTCGATCCCTGCTGGGATTTTTGCCTTTTCTTTGCAGTGCGAACATATCTTCCGGACGAGACGCTGTGCGGCTATGAGTGTCAACGAAGACGAAATCAAGAACGGTTCTATTTTCATATCTATAAGTCGGGGAATTGCCCCAAATGCGTCATTCGTGTGCAGAGTGGAAAATACCAAGTGTCCGGTCAATGCCGCATGCACCGCGAGTTCAGCGGTCTCATTGTCGCGTATTTCGCCGACCATGACGATGTCGGGGTCTTGGCGGAGAATAGCCCGTAAACCCGACGCAAACGTGAGTCCGACTTCGGGCTTGATTTGGGATTGGTTTACCCCGTCGACATAGTATTCCACGGGATCCTCCAGGGTAACGATATTGACTCCTTCCTGATTTACGATGGTGAGCAGCGCTGAGAGTGTCGTAGATTTGCCTGAACCGGTAGGACCGGTCATCAGAATCATTCCTGTTGACTTCTTTACACTGCCTTTCATCATATCGAGACTCCTCCCGACGAAGCCAAGCTTCTCGAGGTCGAGAACGATCACCGAACGGTCCAAGATACGCATGACAACCTTTTCATTATTAACAAGTGGAAGCGTTGAAACGCGGTAATCAATGTTTTTCCCATCAAAATTCGTGCGGAAGCGGCCGTCCTGGGGGATGCGCGTCTCATCGAGCTTCATATTTGCCAGTACTTTTATGCGCGCGACTATTGAGGAGTGAACATATTTCGGAAGCACGAGAGAAGTATGCAAAATACCATCAATACGATAGCGGATGCGCGTCTCGTTCTCTATCGGTTCTATGTGAATGTCCGAGGCATTTCCTTCGACAGCATGGCGCAGGATGACAGACACCATCTTCGATACGGGAGCTGTTTTTACTACTTCCTCCAGCCCCTTCTCTTCTGTGATTTTCTCCAGCTCGTCAGTATCTTCGTCCTTTTTGTCACTGCTTTCGAGGGCTTCCTCTACTTCAGCCGAAAGCGTCGCGAATTGGCGGCTCGCTTTCTTATACCCTGCTTCGGAGACGAGATATGTCTTGATAATGAAATTATTTTTCCTGGCCAAGAATTCAAGCGCCTCGAGTGCTTTGAAGTTTGAGGGATCCACCATAGCGACACTTACTTCATTTCCCTGCCTATCAAAGACTATCATCTGGTAATTTTCCGATAAATCGCGAGGAAGAAGATTTAAAACGCTCCGCTGGATTATTTTTCCGTATAAATCAACGTACGGAATTGACAAGAGCTCACTTCGTGCATGAGTGACATCGTCTTCCGTGATTAAATTCTGGCTGATAAGAACCTCGAGGGGGTCCTTTTTCGACTTATCAGACTCCTCTATGATACGGCCAACAATGTCGGCACCGATCTGCTTTTGCTTAACCACAACAGGAAAGAGGCGATCAGAGTCTTGGCGGGGGGTAATGGCCATAAGCTAGAATGCTATTGGCGCAAAAGGATTCCTATTGCCCGATGTAAGATAGAGAAACCCTATTGACTCATTACCGCTCGTATCGACTGCCACCACCACATAGTAATATGCAATATCGGCAATCAAGTTTTTATCCGTGTACTCGGTGACATCTTTCAAGTTTGTGATTACCTGCGTCCCTCGCACTCCAGGGATGTCAGACCGATAGATGGCCACGTGGCTAAAATCGTCATTTTGGGGATTTTCCCATTTTACCATCACGCTCGATCCATCTCCGATATTCCCGAGTGTGACGTTCGCGGGAGCATCTGGGGCGACACTATCAGTAGCGATTCCGGCATACGAGGTAGTGTTTTCAGACTCACGGGCTTGTAGCTTTGATCCGCAGAATGGAGTGTCATCTGAACTGGTTTGGGTACCGCTTCGCTTACATGTCTTCACAATATAATAGTACTGAGTGCCGTTGACAGCAGTTTCGTCTTCATAATAACTCTCGTTGGAATCAATCTCGGAAACAAGATTGAATGAACCTTGTTGAGCTACGGTCGATCGATACACGCGGATACCATCAGCGCCATGATCATCTGGAAGTTCCCAGAATATAACGAGAACTCCGCCTATTGACGGATCATGAACGCGGATTTTTTGAGGTGAAATAGGGATAGCACTATCGCGTGGCGTAATAGTGGGTTGTTCGGTGAAACGCCCGGTACCGAACGGTAATGTATCGAGCAAGCGTTGGTCATGTACTATGTCTGTTTTAACGTCAGGTATGGGGCGTACGGACAGACCCGATAGCGTGTCAAAAGTGTTCGTTGCGGGAAGGCTCGTCGGAGCGGAATATTGAAGCCACGCGAAAATACCCGCGCCGATCATAATAACAACGAGAACGGCTATTAGAATCTTTCTTTGTACGGTAAGGCGTTTCTGGATCAACATATGCTAAGGATTCGTCCCCTCATCGAGGTAATACGTAATAAGCGTTAATGTGTACGCTGTCGTGGAAGGAGTGTAGATAACCGAGCGGAGATCAAAGAATCGTAAGCTGTCCTCAATAGTGCTCAGCATGAGCTTAAAGGTAGGATATGAATTGATTCCACCGATCTCGACTGCTACATCCAACTGCTTCAAGGCTTCACGCGGCTTGTCACCACCGAAGTCGACAACTGATTCTGTAAAACTCATCGACGCAACGGGAAACCCTTTGGATTCAAAAAATAATGGAATTTCAATCATGAGCTGCGGAATATCCTTAGACAGCGGGAGAGCCCGCGAGAGAAATGATAGACGCTCTGTGTTGATAGATTCTAGGGAGGCCTTCTTCTGACTTAGGTCAGTGAGGTGTGTGCGCAGCTGGGTCAGTTCTTGCTCCCTAAAATCACGGCTCTCGCGTCCAATTGTTTGGATTTCTTTGATGACAGGTGAAATAACGATCACATAACCGAGGCCGAGAATGATAACCATAAATCCGATGGCGAACCACCGGCTGTGGTGCGCCATGATTTGGACAAATTTTCGTATCATCGGCATTAGTGAAGATTCCATAGGAGCAGGTTATTCACTCGACTCGATAAAAAGTGACGGTTGCACGGTTAAGGAAACAGAAAATATTTGGCCAGCTGGCAAACTGGTTTTTGGGTCAAGATACGGTGCAACAGCGCTGATACTTACATCTTGAATAAAATCTTCAGAATTCTGAAAAAGCGCATACTGTCGGGCTACGGTTATAGTGTCTCTCGCTACTGCATTGAGGGCGACCACCCCCCCTGAACCAACTGTCATATCCGTGTAATACACGTCAGCGAGTGTGTGTGTCTCTAGAAGATCGAAGAATGTATTCCAGTGGATATGGTGGTCGAGGAGGAATGCGACATCATCAACACGGCGACGCAAGTCTTCTGCCTCTACACGGAAATCTTCGAACCCCTTGATAGAAGTTCGCACCTGTTGGATTTGCTCATCGATCTCTTTCGTTTCGCCGATCACAATGTTTCGATACCAGTAAAGACCGACATAGGCGAGAATTACGACGAGGATTGCACAAACTCCTGCTATGGCCACTGGACGGACTTTTCGTGCTGGCTGGCTCTCGCCTAATAGGTCATCAGGAACCAGATTCACGTCACGGAGTTGTCCTGGTTGAACTTCAGGAGCATCTGTAAATGGTTGATCCTGGGAAACTATGGGGTGTTTCCCTGTTTTTTTCTTCTGCTTTGGCGCCGGTTTTTTTTCTTCGACCGTGAGGGCCTCCCGTTCAAGGCCTTGATTGGCAGACATGGGTGGGGGTGGTACAGCGGGCATCGCTGGCATCGGGGCCGGTGGCGCTTCAGTTTTCGATTTTCGGAACAGGCGTTTCAACCGCATCAAGAGCCTGGCAAAAAAACCAGGACCCCGCGGCGCGGGTGGTACCGTTTTTTGTACAGGGGGTATTGGTGGTGGAGGAACAGGAGGAACTTGGCGTTTGTCTATCGGAACAGGAGCAACCATTACCGGTCGGGGCGGTGGAGGAGCCGAGACGGGTCGGGAAACTGGTGGGGGCGGAGGTGGTATGCGTCCCGCCTCTTGTGTTTCGACACGCGGAAATGCCGTACGTGGAGGTGGAGGAGCTGGAGGGGGCGGCGGCGGCATAGCGGATGAAATGCGATTTGATTTCAGGCGTGGTTGAAATAAACGTCCGAACCACAATGCGAACCGCTTAAAAAATCCAGGGCCACCGGGGGCTGCCGGTGTTCCGGCTCCCCTCTGCCTCATGTCGGTCATGCGAACTTCTTTTTTCGCTGGCACTTCCTGATACGACCGCGTACTCACTGGCGGAGGCGGCATCGATACAGGGTACGTGCGAGTCTGAACTCCGGACATGTTTTGAGAAGGGCGATCGGATGTTTCTGAAGTTCGTGCTGCCATGCGGGCATCCTCGGCAGTAGGCATGAAGGTTACATGCGGACGGCTGTCGTCGCTCTTCACTTGTGGCATGTGGAATCCCTCACGATCCTTGTGCATCGAGGCAAGTGGCGGGTGCGCAGGTGGGTGAGCGGCAGGCGTCGGCCGTTGAAATACGTTCTTAAAAAACTGCAAGACGCCACCCTGACGCTTCACCGGGCGTTCGGCCTTTTCCGGCTTGGTCATCTCAATGATGACAGGACCGGAGTGGTCTTTGGAATCTTTTCGCTCCTTCGAAGGAAGAAGGTTAATCCCGGACGGCATACAGTAGTGGAAAAAAGATATTAAACTATATCGCGCATGGCGAGTCCGATGGAGACACTCAAGCGCGGACCGATCTCCTGCAGGACTGACTTCAAATCAACCGGATAACTGACGCGGGCCCACGGATCGCCGATGAATACCTTTACCTGAAATACCTTGCTTACATATTCAGGCAAGCTTACGAGGAACGCCGACCCGCCTGACAAAATAATTTTATCGAGCGGCTTTTCCGATTGGCTCCGGAAAATATTCAAAACATAACGAATTTCATTGATGATGGAATTCGTGACAAACTCGATAGTTTTCGGAATTTTTTCATTTGAACCCTGTCCCATCGACAAGCCGAAGTCGCGCTTGAACTGTTCTGCGCGGCTCGCGTCTACGTTCAACGCTTTCATGATGGTCTCCGTGATGCTTTCCCCGCCCATGTCGATGCTCCGAGTCAGGATCGGGATGCTTTCCTGAAAAATCATAATGCTGGTGACGCGAGAACCGATGTCGACCACCATGACTGGCGAGGGATCATTGCCGACAAGCGACCGTTCGAGTGCGAACGCCTCGGTCTCCAGGCCGATGAGCTGCAATTCCGCCTGTTTGAAAATAGTTACGTACCGTTCCACGAGGGCTTTCGGCGCCGCGGTGAGCAGGATGCGTATATCTTTCCTGTGCGTGACTGGCGCCGGTTCCTTCGATTCTTCCGTTTTTTGCTCGGAAACGGACTTTTTCTTTATGCGATCCTCGACGACTTCCCAGTCCAATATCATTTCCTCGAGCGGCATAGGGACAAACTTTTTCGCTTCCCAACGCACGGCTGACACGAGATCCTTTTTTGACATCTCGGGGAGCGAAATAACGGAAGAAAATACCGAAAAGCTCGGCAGGGCCGCTACGGCTTTGGTCGTGACGATTCTGGCCCTTTTTATTACTTCTCTGATAAGCCGAACTGCCTCGACTTGTGCTGAAGCAGCGTCGCTTTTTACGATTTCCGTGGTTTGATCGACGAACCCATAAGTAACCAGCTGGGGCCGTCCGCTGACGCCCCTGAGTTCTACGGCCTTTACCGAAGAGCCGCTTACATCAATCCCTACCACGCTTTTCGTCTTTTGGCCAAATAAGCCCATATCGTGATATTTGTATTATTTACATTATAACACAATTCTAAGAAAATATCCAGTCCCCTGTATCATTGTCGAATTTTCGGATTGCGTATTTCGGATTCGTTGTTTGGAGATTCTGCGCAATGCAAATCTACACTAAAAAGCAATTCGTAAACTCGTGATTCGTTAATTCGAAAATTCCCCTACGGCCTCACCTGATCGAAATCCGGAATCGTTTTCGACAAGTCCTCCAAACCAAGCGGCGGGTTCAAGAGAAGCCGGCCGTCATTGATGACTTGCTCTGATGATTCCGAAATCACCTGTGGATCGTCCCCTACGAACGTCCTTCCGAAAACAAACTCCTTCGCTATCACAAGCCCGCGGATAATCAGCTGATTTTGCTCACAGGGGGTCGTGCCATTCTGAATACAGGTCTGCACGATACCAGTCCCATCGACTCCGACAAGAAATGACCCAGCCAGCTCTGTGACAGCCGCATCAATGTTGAGATTATTTTTTACGATCCAGAGCGGTGATGCAAGCTGTTTAATAGTCGAGGGAGAAATGGGATCACTGGGATGATAGGTAATGTTCTTTCGAATATCCGCGCCATTTGTAACAATCACCCCTGAACCTCTCACACCTACCGCTGAATTAGTTACATAGTGGTTTCTCGCCAATATTTGTGGGGTTGAATTCGGATAATAATACACCTTCCCGCCCAAATTGAAACTCTCATTCACGAAGAGCGGGTGCACCGCACCATTATAACTCTCGAACCTACTATGTGGTGTGTGTCTCACGACGACTTCGGAACCGAAAATATTGATGCCACTGCCATCATTGGTACAAATATGCCACGTCATCGGGTCAGCTGTCTGCGTCCACAGTTCACCATAACACGTATCATCATTGATGCCGTGCCCCGCTCCATCTATATTTCCGCAATCGGCCAGCACACCGTTCGGTCGAGTACAATCCTGTACGCTGCTTGGATCGTCTATTACAGTCGTCAGTTTACTCACGTCCATCTTGCCGAGAGCGTTCGCGTACTGCGATGTCTCATCCGGAAAACCAAATTGACCCGTGGCACTCCTCGTCAGCCCCGTGCTACCACCGATTGGTGTTCCCGTACCTTCCGTACCTGGATCATACCCGCCCTGACTCGACGCCCCGGGTGCGCTGCGCTGACCATACGTAATCGTTGGAACTACATCCCCGTTTGCTTGGATAAGATACGTCGCCGTATACACAGGCCAACCCGTGTCGACATCCAGCAGACCTGCAGGCGGCGCGGGAAGCTGAACATCATTTCCGCTGTAGACATCACCAGCTCGTACTTCGACGAAGGGGAACCCTACGAACCTGAACGGACGGAATTCAACCCATCCGATATGGGGAGAATATCCGAAGTCAAAAAGCTGGTAGGTGCCCTTTTCACCCATGTATTGCGCGCCGACCGAGTAAGAACCGGACTGCATTGCTAATCGAACGGCCGAGCTTATGTCATGATTTTTCGTAGCTCCAGTCGTCAGGGCGAATGACGGCGTGTTGGTCGCGTCCTTACCCGCGTAGCTTATGGTTTCTTGATTCGCTCCCGGCTCGAGGAGCAAGCTACTAGAAATCGGAAATCCTGCGGTGCTGATGACTTCAGTGAGCGTCTGACCGATGCTGACTGCCACGCGGAGATTCGTCGACGTAGTATTTGACCACGTTCCGCTGAACCGTAACCACCCCCAGTTGCAGGCGCTGACTACTGGATCAGACGGGTTACAATCCACATCCACCGTCCCATCGGTAAAACTTCCATCGATCCGCTCTCCTTCATCTTTTAAGCTGATAATGCGTGCCCAACCCTCGAGTTTATTGTTATCCGGCTCGTAGCGGGCGAGTATTGCGGCTGGCAAAGCAGGGCTAATCGCCTCAGGAGGACCGGAACTACATGAGATAGGAGTCGCGGTTTCGATGAGCTGCGTATATACATCATTGTTGCGACCGTCTCCCGTATATCCTTCGCGCTCATCAGTCCATATTACGATGCCATTCCCGTTAGCCGGACCTCTAATAGTTAAAAGATTGCCCATCTGTGTTGGTGCCGAAAGATTTGTCACCTGAAACCCGCTGGTATCCCAGTTGATAGCTCCGCCAGTCACTTGTTGCACATAAACCTGATATGACCCGGAACGGGAGTCAAGCCATGTGACTCGTACGGATCCCCCTCCTAGGTCAGAGCTCAATCGGGGTGATACGGATTCACCGCCATTATCGGTAAGCAGGAGACCGCGCCCGCCTGCATTATCCCATGAGAGGTTCCCATTTTGGTCTACAAGGCGGACGAGCACTTCGTTGCTGGCATTTGCTGTCACATTTGGTTGATACCAGGTAAATACCATCCCACCCGAACCATCCTGCATGGCATCAGTATAATTCTCGAGCGTGTACTCAGAGAGTGTATTTACCTCTTTGTCCCACAGCACATTTCCCGTGGTGGTTTCGATACGATGGAGATTCTTTTCTGTATACCCGCGCCGACCGTGTAGGACTATTGCGTTTGTGGCTGAATTAACGACAAATGGTGAATACCCGTGAGTTTTGTTGCCGCCGACATCATCAGTAAGCAGCAATCCGTTCGCGGCATACTGCGTAGTACCGACACTTGTCACCAGCTGGTAATAAATATCGGCCAGTGCGGAGCCACCCGGGCATGCCCCTGGGAGATCAGTGGCACGGCAATCAGTCCATACCACAAACGCGCTCGTACCCGTGAGGGCGAGTTTATATTGATCCTGCTTGTTCGGCTGTGACGCCACGACGACATCATTTGCCCATGCGCGCGCGCCGGCACTTGTCATCCGTTGAATATAGATATCTGCAGCACCGACGCCCCCGCGCTCATCAGACCAGATGATGTATGCACCGCCAGCGGTGTCTGCCACGAGCTGTGGCTTCATTTGGTGGGCGCTCTGGCCGGCATCGCTTACCTGGTTTCCGTTTGCCACCCAGCCAGCTATCGCGTTTCCATTGATATTTACCTTGTGCGCGTATATGTCGTAGTTGCCGTTCCGATTATCGCTCCAGGCAATGATGAAATTACCATCGTTCGTATACACGATTTGCGGATCACTCTGCGTTCCAGCAGCATTGACTATGGCTTTGTCCGCCCCCATCGTACTGGCACCGGTAGTATTACTCAACCTCTGCATGTAGATATTTGTCCCATTCGCAGAATCATCTCTTTGCCATACGACCTCAAACCCGTTACCCGGCGCACCTTCGGCAACAGCTGCTGTCTTATTAATAAAGCTTACATTCGGATCGGTGCTTGCCGTCGCGTTCACCCGTACGCCGTTAGGTGTCCAGCTGCTCTTTGCCTTGCCCACGCCGCCGCACTGTGTCGCAGGATTATAGTCGAGCGTAACCCACCCGACATTAGACGACCACATCTGTCCGTGGACCACCAATCCGGTTGTCGTCCCGGAATTTGGACAGATGCTGGCTGTATTTTTCTGACAGACAAACATACCGTACCGGCGATCCCCGAGATGGCCTA
The DNA here is from genome assembly GCA_001003705.1 of Parcubacteria group bacterium GW2011_GWA2_48_9. Lineage (GTDB taxonomy): Bacteria > Patescibacteriota > Patescibacteriia > UBA10025 > UBA10025 > UBA10025. The sequence goes on from LCPQ01000004.1 coordinate 26,589, forward strand.
TATTCAGATAATCGAGGCTGATCCACCCTATGGTCGACGCCCACCCCCAGCCGCTGATTCTGATGCCGTCTTCGACTCCTTCGGGGAAAAAGACTGATGCTTTATTGTTTACCCATGCGGTGGCTGGATGTCCGAGACTCGTAAGATATGTCGAGCCCCAGAGAGGAACAGATAATGGTGCGGTGGGATTCTTATCATTTGTGCCAGAAACATTTATCTGCCCTTCGATGGGCAGGCCTCCTGAATCAACAGGATATACAGGTAAATTCGAGGCATCATATTTTCTATACCTTACATCTATATCCGTAGGAGCCCCCAGAGGGTCCCGCTCGGAAATTACCCAGTAGCGGCTTCCTTCTCCGGTGATCACCGGAGAAAACGCATCGTGGTTGCTGAATTCACTCATCCACAGAGAGCTTTTGGTCGTGGTATTTTTCATCTGTGTTTGCCGAATTTTGATCACACCCCCACCGACGACATCGTTTTGGGGATATACGGTACGTAACCATGCCTCATTGACACTACTTGTAGCGGGATCATCTTGGGTCGTAGCTACAGAGAAGTACTTACCCGGATAAACACTCGCTATCGTATCGAGATCGCCAAGCGTGCATGAGGGTGCCGTGCCACTCCCCGGGATATGCCCGCAAGAAAAGTTATCATCGTTTATAGCGAGGTAGGAAAGCGTGCGCTGATACACCTGGCCTGTCGCAGGCCACAGGGGCTCATAGCTCGACTGACTGGGAAATCCGCAGTTGCCGGTGAGTTTTTGGACATTGAAGACGATATAAAACTTGCCATCAGCGGAATTTCGAACAAATGCGGCATACAGAGGGTTGTTTGCCGCGTAGGTTGAGTTTCCTGACGGCTCAAACGAAAATCCTTCAGCACCATCCTCTGCGAATGCTCCGCTCGACGACCACTGCTCATCAGTAATACAGTTCTGAAAATATCCGACGTCACGTTCTGAATTCGCCACATAGGACCATGTCGAGCCGCTTTTTGTGAAGCGTTTCACGCGAAGATACTGGTAGTCAGATCCATTGGTGGTCGTGAGCCAATGCTCATCCGAAATACGAAGATCGTAGAGGACCCATGCGTTGTTCCCTTCTACCCATACTTGGGGCTTTGGTTCAGCAACCGGATTCGCGATACTGAGCACACCCGCACAGCCACTTACGGAACCTGGGTGAGTCGTGGTGACACTACTATAGGTGTCATAGAAGATTTGTTTCCCAAGTGATACAAAAGATTTTGTATTATCAGTAACCTTCACCGGCGCTTGCATCTCCCAGAGGCTGGTCGCTTGCTTATAGGAAAGTTCGACGAACCATACGTCTCCTCCATTGCCGAGGGGGGAATTAGGAATCATGCCACCGCAAGTTGTCCAATAGCCCGCACTGTCGAAGTAAACGATGTAAATATTGCAATCTGATTCAGGCGTACAGGCCGTCCCTCCAGTCATACTGCGAATCACGTGGAAATTTCTGCTGGCAAAAATAGGGTAGACAGTCGGATTCGAGAGCGCTTCCGTCCAAGTGTACCCGTCCAGACTTTTGCGAAACTTGAGCTGGCCGGCGAATGCATTGGCTGCGGCGTTATAATTTTCTAGATACCCGTCAACCATAATATTGTCAAAAAACACCATATGCCGGTCTTTCGGACTGCCGGTAGCAAAGGATGTATTTGTCGTCCCAATTAAAGGAAATTGCACTTGGGCATGGGCAAGGGTCGGACTCCATATGACAACACTAAATACTGCAATACTGATAGTGACGAAAAGTATTGCGAGATTGAAATGTGTGAAGGGATAGAGACGAAGATTCATGGGTCGAAAAAGTAATTCGTGAAAAGGAGAAATTATTCGAATAAGAATCTTTGTAGCAAGGGTCTTCAGACCCGCAGCGAATGCTTAACCGGTGCGGCGGACCTAAAGGTCCTTGCTACGCGGAGCTACATTGGATACAACCAACTTGCTAAACCCGCTATCCGGCTACGGGCATAAGTTCACCCCAGGAATATACGAACCGACGATGCGGAAATCGGCTTGCGAGCCCGTAGTGTTCCTTAATGCGATAGATCCTGCGGCATCAGGGAGATATATTGGCACTGAATATTTTCCTACAAATGTGCCGGTGCCACTGTATATATATCCATCACTTCCTTCAAAAATATTATTAGTATCACTCGTTGCTTGCTGACTTACGGACTCCCACGTACCTCCATTGTCAGTCGACCTATAAATTTCACCAACTCCTCCGGTACCGGCATATATGTACCCATTGCTCACGGTTATTAAACTTTTTACACGCTGAGGAGGAAAGCCAGTGCTTGTAAGAACTGTATTGCTGGCCCATGTGTTACCATTATCTGTCGACTCGAAAATTTCGGTGTTCTCTCCCGTACCAGCATAGAGCGTCCCGTCGCTTCCCTGCGTGAAAGTCCAAACTATACTGACACCTGGAAGCGTTGTAACAAGGTTCCACGTACTTCCATTATCCTGTGATCGGTAAATACTGCCACTATTCATCCCTGCATAGAGCCAGCTGTTGCTTGCTTCAAAAAGGTCCCACACACTTTCGGAGCCCCCAAGGTTGTTCACTTGAACCCACGTATCCCCACCATCTTGCGAGCGATATATTCTCCCGTTAAAACCAAGTCCCGCATAAAGCCAGTCGTTGCTTGCCTGGATAAGAGAATCTACGACGTTAAATCCTCCAACAGTCAATTCTTCCCACGTATCACCGTAATTTTTTGATCGGTAGACGTTACCATTATTTCCAGTGCCAACAAAGAGCCATCCGTTGCTGCTTTGGATAATATCTTCAGTTAATAACGCGCCAACTAAATCTCCCGTAGGACTCCAGGTCCTACCTCTATCTTGCGATCTGTATACTTTTGCGTCATCAGTTGTCGTCGCATACATCCAGCCATTATCGGCTTCAAGGGTGTCCCACACGAGGGGTGCTCCTGGAAAGGTTTCGAGATTAATCCATACGCCTAGCCCGGCACACTGACGGTACGCTGGCCCTGGCGAACCGGCACTGCCGAATACTTTCCATCGTGCCTGCGTATCGGCGCTGTCCCGGTAGAGCACCGAAAGTTGTGTCAGGTAATCAGTCTCTGCGAGGGGAGCGGTGAGTGTTGCGATGCCGTCTGCCGCTACGTCGTCTGCTGACATTGAAAAATACTGCACGCCCGGGGCAGTGGACGGCACCGCCTGCATCTGATCTTGGATTGACAGTGCGTTAATCTTTTCGAGATCAATACCGTCAACGAACACGGATCCACTGGGCACGGATAGGTTGTCCGTCACGGTGACTTCGGTGTTATCCATATTGGCAAACGCCGCGTCACCCTCGACATCGAGCGCGGGAGCAAGTGCACTCACGATCTCTACAGCACCCACAAAGTACCCGGCGTACGAATTCGCGTCCGCGCTGGTATTGCGACCATGAATCGCATAGCTATTTACCCCTTCGGCATCTCCATAGACGCCTCTTGCCGAGTTACTGAACCCACCATCTCCATAGAGCGCCCTCCCGCCGTCGACCGCCGTAGCGCCGTAGATTCCGGTGATCGCGGCACCAAGCGTGCCACTAAAGGTTTCGATAGTATTAATCGGACTCGCTACACGAACTGGCAAGGGCATATCTACGTTTGGGATGTCATCACCAAGAGTTCCATAACCATCATCACCCCACGCCCAGACTGAACCATCACCGAGTACAGCAAATGAGAAATCAAAGCCCCCTCCAACATTACGCGCGTCCAATAAGTAATCCACACCTGCAGGACCTTTCACTTGGACTGGGGTATTCCGATTAGCCGTTGTACCGTCTCCGAGTTGATGTGAACTGTTCAACCCCCAAGCCCATAAACGGTTTTGCTGGTCGACGGCCAGCGTGTGAGTACCGGTTCCAATAATTGTCTGGATATCTTCGAGAAATCCTATACCGCCGGGACCTAGTACTTGGACGGGGGTATTTCTTTGAATACTTGTTCCGTCACCTAACACCCCACCCAAATTATTCCCCCATGCCCACGTGGTACCATCGGTTTTGACCGCATATCCTGAATGAGTGCTCGTACCAATCATCTTTACATTGGTGAGAAAGCCAACGCCACCGGAACCTTTGACTTGGACCGGCGTCGTACTATCAGCATTAGGAGTACCGTTGCCAAGCTGGCCGTCATTATCGTCCCCCCATGCCCAGACAGTCCCATCTGATTTTAGGACAACCGTAAAAGATGATCCGGTAGCCATCTGAGTAATATTCGAAAAAAATCCTACTCCTCCAGGACCGACTACTTGAATGGGGAAAAGTCTGTCAACATTCGTACCATCTCCAAGCTGGCCGCTGCCATTACTCCCCCATGCCCAGGCCGTACCATCTGTTTTTAGAGCAAAGGAAGTATTTCCTCCAGCACCGACCATGAGAATTTGATTTAAGACGCCAACTCCGCCAGGTCCTATGACTTGAACTGGGGTTGGACTGTTGTTTATGGTTCCGTCCCCTAAACCTGCTACATCTCCTTGGCCCCACGCCCACACGGTGCCGTCTTTTTTTAAAGCTAATGAATGGGAAACTATCCCGGCAGAAACACTGATAACATCAGTGAGAAATCCTGCTCCGCCAGGACCGACTACTTGGCCAGGAACTGGACTTTCCCCGAGAGGGGTCGTAAAACCAAGCTGACCATAATCATTGTTTCCCCAAGACCAGACACTTCCGTCAGAATCTCTGGCAAGCACCCACGTGTCCCCTCCATCCATCGTAACCCCTCCTTTGTGCATCCCATATATTCCAAATGAATACGAATTGTATGGCGCACCCGCATACCCATTGACCATGGCGACGATCGGGTCCCCTCCAGATCCGTCCGGATACGTGTCCCTGCCAGCAACAAGCGGGCTCGTCCCATACATTGTATTAGCGACTTCGAGCTTCTCCGTCGGTAGGAGCGTATCACCTACACGCAATCCCGCTGTACGCGCCTGCGCTTCGCCCCCTCCGCATACGCCAGACGTACATCCGACAGACGCGTTAGTCTTTCCACCGGAAAAAATCACCGGGCCGGGGTTAGGACTTCCCGCTTCTATAGGTGGCGAGCTGATCGGCTCTTCCCAGACTTGGGCGAGTGCAGTTCCGCCGACAATAACAAGCACTCCAGTAAGTAAAATGGTTATTAGCAGTATGAATTGGCGTCTGTTGTGTTTCACCGATCTCATTATTGTTCAGTTGGCGAGTTTAGCGAGTTGGCGTGTTAGTAAGTTTGTTTGACTCCCCCCTCATGTCATCCTGAACTTGTTTCAGGATCTCCATTTTCAATCTTCGAAGGTTGTGAGATTCCGAAACAAGTTCGGAATGACGGAGAAAAAAGAGGGTGGGGCAATTTTGTTATTTGTATGTTTTTAGAAAACATTTCATTCGTATATTCGTCTGAATTCGTACATTCGTAATACGCAATACGCCAACTCGTTAATCCGTTAATTCTTAAATATCCGGCCCAACTGCCGCCACTGGCGTGTACGCGTTTCTTCCCCTCCGAATCAGGATATTGTCATACTTTTCCTTCCCCGGTCCTGCAGGAGGATTCGGACCAGTATAATTCAGACTGAACCAGCCGCTGGCCATATCGAAAACAAACGTCGGACCCAGCGTATCGAAGTTTCCCGACTTTACTTCCCCTTGGACGCGCACGGTACTTTGTGGCTGGTAAACCCTGACATACCCCTTGATGGCAGGATTCCCTCCATTTATATAATCAGCGTCGAGCTCGATCTTCACCGGATAATTCGTGCCATTCGTAAACGCTTGTGGGAACGTGCCAATCCGGTTCGTTATAGCGTTGGCCCATGGACAAAAATATGTAGCAACCGGTCGCGATCCGTATGAATATGCAGAAATGGATCCTGTAAAATTGTCACAAGTAGGTCCAAGTCCGATATACACCGACAGTTCATTCGGCTCGTTGTACCATGTAGTCTCGCGAACCACCGTTGGATTGCGCAAGTAAACCCCGTCGTTGCTGGCGTTATACCGCGTATCCGGCTTGAAGTCGAATGTCATCGTATATTTGCCGACTTTCTGGAGAGGTGTCTGGGAAAACGCTGATGCGCCGGAATAACAGCTGGTGAGATGATTGTGCTGGAGTACAAGTTCACCGCTTTGCACAAGTACTGAAGCACCGTCGGCTGGATTCGTGCAATATATGCCGCCTTTTTTAAACGTGGAGGTACCCCATTTCACGGCATTAAATCCGCTTTCGAAGTCGTCCCGGAGCAGATACACATTGTCGAGATTGGCGGGCGGAGGTCCAGCAGCACCCTGGTACCAGAGCAAATAGTTCGTCGCATCAGCTGCGGCAGAATCTTCCTGGGCGCGGAACCATATTTCGATAGTGTTGGCATCATACGTCACGACATGGCGGTTAATCTCTGCCCCTTTCCAAAGGATCCTCACTTCATCAGGATTTGGCTGGAGCGCGAAGAGCGCTGCCGCCGTTGGCGTCGTCGAACTTGTAAGTCGCACCTGCACGCTATCACCTTGGTAGACGGGATCGACACTCAATTGCTTGAAATTGCTGAAAGGATCGCATGTCTGGGCTGTCGCGAATTCTTTATACATGATAATAAGTCGAAACTGCGCCGGCGTACCTAATGAGTTGAGGACTGAGAACTTTCCAAGCGGCGTTTTTCCGCTGCCATTGCATTCTTCATACTTAATGTCCGTCACGACGACAGGCATAAATGAATAAAATACCCTGCCGTCAACTGAATACTGGGCCAGATACGTCTCGACAACCTTCTTGTCAGTAAAAAATCCCGTACCGCTGGGGCCAATATTCCACTCTGCCGTGCTCCCTGCCGGCACGGCACCTGTGCATGCCACCCCTCCTACCTTGCATGGCAATCCACTAGATTTCAAAACAAAGGTTCTGACGCCGGGATCCCCCACGGGACTCGCTGATGCCGCGTCCTGAACCGACCGCGCGTTCACCGTCCGCGGATCAAATGGGTTGCCTGCAAGCGTGAGAAATTGGGTGCTTACCTGCGCCCCAAGCACAGACATATCCCCGTTAAAGTAACCACCGTGGCTCGCGTCAAGCGTCCCGGCCGACCCACCGGCAATACCGGCGACTTTTGTCCTGCCTAAGAAATTTCCTGCGTTGCCTTCTCCGACGTTGACCCCAACTATCGCGATACTTCCATTTCCCCCAGCAACTCCGTATACACCGACGCCGTCACTGGCTCCTGCTGCGCTGCCCGACACACCCGTTCCTCCAGCGATCGTCGTTGTTCCTACCACTCCGTATTTTGAAGCGTCTGCAGTCGCCCCAAATACGCCATGACCAGCCCCGCTAAACGCCGCGATGGCTGACTGCGCCGCGTGACCTGTACTGAAGTCACCGGTTCCGACACGAAGTTGGTCTGCAATAAGCGTTTTCCCACTGATATAGAGAGTTTCACTGCCCAATGAAGTTACACTGCCGATGGTTAATGCTCCGATGCGCGCTTGCGCCTTCCCTCCATATAAAGCGTCACTTCCTGAATACAGCGGGTTATCAACATTTGGGTCGCCAGGAGTGGCAGGGGTGGCTGAAGAGGGATTTTGCCATTGAGCCAGTGCGGTACCGCCGGCAATAACAAAAACACTTATTGCTGTTAAAATTGTTAAATTTCGGATTCTGTATTTTGTGGTATTCATGACTTGCTAGTTGTCGGATTGGCGAATTAACGAATTACGGATTGGTTGTTTGTAAAATTGAACGCGAATTTTTATAATAACGAATGCACAATTCGCCAATGCGTTAATTCGTTAATTCGTTAATTCTCGGGCCCCAATGTCGCCGGCGGATCAAAGCTGTTCTTGCCTCTGCGGAAAGTAAAGTCATTATACCGCTCGTTCCCTGACGTTACGACACCATAGAAAGCGGCATCGTGCATTTCCAAGACAAAGTTGCCGACGATCGTCGCATAGTCGGCTGCATTCGCCGTTCCTGACACGCGAGAAGCACCTATCGGCTGCTGAATATTTACGCCACCTGTATCGGCGTTAAACTCAATTTCAAACGGATACCAGGTTCCTTCGGCGTAACCTGCTCCTGGAAAGGTTCCAATGGTGTTGGCTCCGAACCCACAGGTAAATCCTGCCGCAGCCGCTCCGCGTGTCCGAACGGTAATACCATTAGCCACGCCGCACGGATTTGCAAGCCCAAAGTAAATGCCTTTTTCAGCCGCGCCACCGTAATTCGCCGTGTCTCGGTTCACTGCAGTATTACGGATGAAAAATCCATCATTACCTATCCCATTATCGCTCATTTCCGGATTGAAAAGAAACGAGACGGTATAGCGGCCGTTCTTCGGATAACTACTAGTCGTATAGGCTGATGACCCTGTCCACTGGTTTCCTCCTGGGTTGTTATGACGGATATTCAGTATTTGCGTGTCTTCCGTGACAGAGCTGAAGGCATCCACGGCGTACGTGGTCCACTTCGCCGCATTGAGCGAATTGTCATCGAAGTCATCCCAAAGAAGATATACGTAATTCCTGTCTCGCAGAGCGGGATTGACCCAGTTTCCACCAACTCCGTAATACAGTTTATAATTCATCGAGTCCGCACCTGCGGTAGTACCCTGGGCTTTAAACCATATATCAATGTTAGCCGCGGTAAACTGGGTGATGTCGACATCGATCTCGGTGCTGGTCGGCACATAGAAAAGACGGATCTGATCAATCGTGGTTTTATTGAAGATAGCTGATGCATCCGCCCCTGTCGCGCTGATACGCACAGTGTCTCCCAAGTCTACAGCATCAGACACGGTAACTTGGCGCCATGGCTGTGGTGGAATGCATGTCTCGAGTGTCGGAATCTCCTTGTACCATACTTGCAGGCGGAACCGGGCGTCGACACCCGTGTCGTTAGTGAGACGGAAGAGGCCTGCGGCATCTTCGCCCGTCACATCACATTCCTGATATTCGAGGGTGGCTGAAGCAAAGTCTGAAAGCGTCGCATAGTTGCCGGCGCCACCACCCAGATACTGCGCGGAATACCCGATAACGACGTTTGTCTCGTCGATAAGCCGTTTCGCGCCTAATGGTCCGACGTCCCAGGCAAGTACCGTCCCAGGACCAATAATCCCATCCGAGGTGCAGTTCGGGCAGAATGCAATGTTGTCGGCCGAACTAAGCGTAAACATGCGAATCCCTGGATCATCTGCGGGCGTTGCGGATTCCTGGTCTTGGACCGAAGGTGCGTTTACTTTGTCCGCCTCAAATGGAATCCCTTTGATCGTCAGCGAGCCGACATTCAGCATATTTGCAACGGCGAGGTTGCTTCGAAACGTGCTATCGCCGTCGACAACGACGGTTCCTTGGACACCCGCGAAATCGCCAGTTATCATCACCTTTCCTTCGAAAAATCCCGCGAAGCCAGTAGCACTACTACCCTCAATAGCCATACTGCTGATGCCTATTGCATAGCCATACACACCGACCGCATTTGAATAGGCGCCTGCATCGCCAATAAGCGCTTTGCCTCCAGTGATTAATGTCTCGCCGAATACGCCGGCTCCCGCAGAATTCGAGGATACACCATATATTCCATTCGCCGTCGCACTTAGTCCAGTGATGGCTGAATCGGGAATAGTGATAGCGGGGCCATTCCCGACTGTAAGCTCATTTCGTACAAGCGTCTTCCCATTTACATATAACAAGACTGTCGCGTCATCGAACAGCGTCGCGGAGCCGATGGTGAGCGGGCCAAGACGTGCTTGGGCATTTCCGCTGTACGCGGAATTTGCTCCACCATAGAGCGGCGCGTCGGTATTTGGCCCTCCGGGTGCCGCACCTACCCATGGTTCGAACCACTGCGCGCGCGCTGCAGGAAGTACGAAAAGAAAGCCGAGTAACGCGGCACAGAGCACGCCATAAAAAGTTTTCACCTTCACGTGTGAACCGGCTTTCATGCGTTTCACGCTTCGTGATACCATCGAAGTTCTTTTGTTTTATCCTCCGTGCAAAAAGTTAGGAACGTCGCGAAAAGTGATCAGAAAGAAACCATTTGACCCTTTGGATGGAAAAAGGGATAATACACTCTGAGGGTCTCCCCAAGTGAAGGCGACAAACATCCTAATGTAGGTACTAGTGTACCATATTTACTAGCTCTATGTCAAGAAAGTTTTTTACGAACCTGACAGCGCCTGAACGGCTCATGACAGTGACAGTGGTTGCGCTCGCCGCCATCGCACTCCTGGCGTTTGTCGTAGTACAAAAGGACAAGCTCGCTTCCGTATTTTCTCCTGATGAAGCAGTGAACGCACCCTTGTCCTTCGACACACCGAAGAATATTACTGCCGAGGTAATCGAAGTGAATGCCGATACTCATATTCTTTCCGTCGACACCGACATCGAAGACGCAGCCCAAACGGGCATATTCACGTCAAAGCAACTCACTGTCCAAGTCAACGACGATACGAAGTTTGAAAAATTCGATATATCAAAACTCTATCTTAACGTCGCTCCACAGTCTTTTGCGCTGTCTGAGCTTGAACCGGGGACCGCAATCGTGATATCATCCAAGGACAACCCGCAAGCCGTTACAACCATTTACGCACTTGCGGTCAGGCAATATTTCAATAACTATTAACGCCACATCTACTATGGGTACTGTCACATGGGTCATCATTATCGCCATCGGCGCCGTCGTCCTTTGGCTCGTTTCGGTCTATAACTCACTCATTCGTCTTCGCAACCAGACAAAAGAAGCATGGTCTGACATCGACGTACAGCTGAAACGCCGATACGACCTTATCCCGAACCTGGTCGAAACAGTTAAAGGCTATGCGAAACACGAACGGGAATTATTTGAAAAAGTAACCCAGGCCCGGACCGCGGCGATGGGCGCACAAGGTGCTGAAGCAAAAGGCCAGGCGGAAAACATGCTGACAGGCGCATTGAAATCTCTCTTCGCTGTTGCGGAAGCCTACCCAGACTTGAAAGCAAATCAGAACTTCGCGAAACTCCAAGATGAACTTACCGACACTGAGAACAAAGTCCAAGCGTCCCGCCGATTCTACAACGGCAATGTCCGCGACTTCAACACGAAGATACAGCAGTTTCCGAACAACATGATTGCGAACAGCATGGGGTTCAAGGCGTTTGAGTTCTTCGAAGTGGAGAATGAGGCAGAGAAGCAGCCAGTGAAGGTCGGTTTTTAGGGAATCAGTTAATCAGATATCAGTTAATCAGATATCCCCATCGGGATAAGGTTTTTATGGCACAATCATTCAGGGACTTGAGAATCTGGCAAGATGCATATTCTCTCTTGTTGAAGGTATATAGTCTTTCAAAAGACTTCCCGCGGCATGAATCATACATCTTGGAATCGCAACTCAAGAAAGCCGCTCTTTCCATTGTGGCAAATATCGCTGAAAGTCAAGGAAGATATGGGTATCAGGACAAAATTCAGTTCCTCATCGTTGCCCGAGGATCCGTCGAAGAAACACGAAGTCATCTCTCTGTTGCTCTTGGCCTTGGCTATATAGAGAAAAAACCTTTTCAACTCTTAGATGATTCCTACCAAAATGTTGCGAAGGGGATCAATAGTTTAGTATCATACATACGCCGGCAAAAGAACCAGCAATAGTGGATCTCGGATTAACCGGTTAACAGACTAACCAGTCAACAAATGACCACCTACACTCACATCAATTCAAACAAACGCAAATCTCTTCTTCTCATCGCTGTGTTTTTTGTCCTTATAGCAGCGATCGGCTACACGCTCGATTACTCCCAGGGAATTGGTGGCGCCTTTTTCGTCGTACTTGCCCTGATATACGCATCCATCAGTGCGGTCATCGGCTACTACACGGGGGATAAAATCGCCCTCTGGACATCAGGTGCACACCCAGTCTCCAAAGAAGAGAATCAGTACGTCGTCCGCATGGTGGAGAATCTCGCTATTACAGCTGGCCTTCCGATGCCGAAAGTCTACGTCATCCCTGATGATGATATTAATGCGTTCGCATGCGGCAGGGACCCGAAGCACGCATCCATCGCGGTAACGCAGGGCGCGATAACAAAATTAGAGAATGAAGAGCTCGAAGGTGTGGTTGCCCACGAACTATCACATATTGGCAATTATGATATCAGGTATATGACGCTGGTGATCGTGCTCGTCGGAACGATCATGGTGCTCTCTGACATGTTCTGGCGAGTCCGATTCATAGGCGGGGGTGGACGCGGTAGAAACAGCGGGGGCGGTGCGATTATGTTGATCGGCCTCGCGCTCCTTATCTTATCGCCGATTTTTGCCCAGTTAATCAGATTAGCCGTATCGAGGAAGCGCGAGTACTTAGCTGATGCGTCAGGAGCACTTCTGACACGTTACCCTGAAGGGCTCGCGAGAGCCCTCGAGAAAATAGGCACTCAGGGAGCGCGGATTGAACGGGCAACGCATTCCACAGCGCATTTATATTTTGCAAACCCCCTATCGTCCGGCTTTGGGAACTTCTTTTCTACACATCCTCCTGTTCAGAAACGGATCGAGGCGCTAAGAAATATGGGACATTAATTATCGTATTAACGAATTACGCATTACGAATTAGCCATGATGAAGATTCTGCGAAATAAGAGGGATAAACTAAAAAACCAATCCGCAATTCGTTAATTCGCCAACTCGTCAATGCAACCTTGAATAAACAAGGATCTTGTTTTATACTCGTTGAGCGTATATATGGACAAAAAAATCCTCGACAAATTCAGTACACATTTAAAAGAGGCGTTTCGACAGGCGAATACCATCAGCGCTGAGTTTGGGCATGGTTCGGTAAATCCGGAACATATGCTTTTCGGTCTGGCCATGCAGCGCGGAAGCATCGCAGCTGAAATCCTGGATAAAGTCGGTGTAACGAATGAAAAACTGAGACGGATTATCGCCGAATACAATCAGACAGTCCTGCCATCACAGGAATTAGACAAGCAGCGTTTCGTTCGACGTCTTTCGTCTGAATCGAAACAGGTGATCCAAAAAGCTGCGCTCCTAGCACACCAACATAAGCATAAATACATCGGCACTGAACACGTACTGTACGCGATCCTTCAGCTTGAGACACGCGCGCTTACCGCACTATCTCAGCAGTACATACTGAAAAAGCAGGAAATCCTTGATCACCTCAAGACAGTTATGAAAACAACCTCGCGCTTCCCCGACCTCACACAGCTCTTCGAACAACAGAAGAGTTTTGAAAAGGTTGAAACGGGTACGCGTGACGCTAAAAACCCGGCGCTGCAATTTTTTACGACAGATTTAACCGACCGGAAACTGCAAAAGAGCATCGACCCAGTGATCGGACGAGCAAAAGAGATCGAGCGCCTCATACATATCCTTTCGAGAAGGACGAAGAATAATCCTGCATTGATTGGCGATCCCGGCGTCGGGAAAACAGCGATAGTGGAGGGCCTGGCGAAAAAAATTCTCGAAGGTGATGTGCCGGATATACTACTCACGAAGAGAATACTTGCACTCGATCTCAGTCTAGTAGTCGCGGGGACAATCTACCGTGGTGAGTTTGAGGGCCGGTTTAAGCAAATTATCGACGAGATTAAGGCCGACCCGAATATAATTCTTTTTATCGACGAATTGCATACGATTATCGGGACAGGATCTGCGGCCGGGTCGATGGATGCGGCAAATATTTTGAAGCCCGCATTGGCAAAAGGCGAGATTCGCTGCATCGGCGCAACGACGATGGACGAATACCGCAAACATATCGAATCAGACCCTGCGCTCGAGAGGCGTTTTCAACCTATTATTGTAGAGGAGGCATCGATCGAAGAAACTCGAGAGGTTCTGCGAGGCATCAGAGAAAACTATGAAAAATACCACCATGTGTCTATCACCGATGAGGCTATCGACACAGCGGTAAACCTAAGCGCACGCTACATTCAAGACAAGCAACTCCCCGATAAAGCAATAGACCTCGTCGATGAAGCCGCCTCAAAACTCAAGGTTCGATATTCGAACCAGGGGGTGATCCGCGAAATGAGATCCCTGGAAGATCAGCTCGGAAAAGTGAAAAAAAAGAAGCACTCTGCTGTAAATAAGGAACAGTTCCAACAAGCACTTGCTATAAAAGCTGAGGAAAATGCTTTGCTTGAGCGTATCGCTGCGCTTCGAATCCGCCAAGAACAAGAAGAACAGCGCATTCTTGGCAAAGTAATGAAACGCGACATAGCGGACATTATTTCGAAAGTAACTGGCGTACCGCTCGATGACCTCGTCACTGAAGATAGGGAACGCCTCATGAATCTCGAGAAAATCATGGGGCAAAGTATTTTTGGACAGGATGAGGCTTTAAAGACTATTGCGGATTTCATAAGGCGTTCGCGTGTCGGCCTCACCAATCCGAACAGGCCGCTCGGCTCATTCGTATTTCTAGGCCCTTCCGGCGTAGGAAAAACACAAACCGCGAAAGAACTTGCATTCGCGGAAGAACAATTCGTAGAGTCGCAAACCGCCCCCCAAACATTAGTTGTTCTGTTATTGCTCGTCTGAATTGTATAAGCGCAGGAAACAGGGTCCGTTGAAGCCAAGGACGTGTTGCAAAAAGTCGCAGCGCTTCCCCCTCCGCATCCGGTATTATTTATCGTCGATGAATTGCAGACAAATACCTGTGAACTATCTCCTTCCAAATCATTCCAATCAATAGTAAATACAACACTGTCGAAAACGCCCGTGGATAAGAAAGAGGCCGAAAAGCAGTTCGAGCAAATCTCTTCCCAGGTAAAGAAAAACCTCGAGGAGCATTTCCGTCCAGAATTCCTGAATCGCATAGATAAAGTTGTCGTTTTTAAACCCCTAAGCAACGATGTGGTTCAGTTAGTCGTAAACAAACAGCTAGGTGAGCTCGCCGGACGACTCCGTGAACGATCGATTACTCTGAAATGGGATGCAAAGGTGGCGAAATTCATCACCGAAACAAGCTACTCGCCGAAGCAAGGCGCACGGGCAGTCCGAAACACGATACAAGAGCACATAGAGAACCCACTTGCTCAAGCAGTTCTGGATGCAAACTTCAAAGCTGGAGGGGAGGCCCGCTTGGTTCTCCGCGGTAAAAAGATTGTCATAGAATAACTCGCAGGAAGCCTCTGCTGGCCCGTTTATCCCAATCACTTGGGTATGTTTTCATTGTTGCTCAAAGAATGTATAGATCTTCTCTTTCCTCGAAACTGCCTCGGATGCGGTCGCGAGGAAACTTGGCTGTGTACGCAGTGCGCCAGTCTGATTCAGGAATATGACAATGAGCTATGCCCGATATGTAGGATGGTAAAAACACGCAGCGGCATTGTCTGTTCTGCGTGCATACCGTCTTCGTCGCTCGCGAGCGTATGGATTATGGCGTCATATAAGCAGGAGACAGTGCAGGAACTCGTTCATGCGCTGAAATACCAAGGAGCTCAGAGTATGATGCGTGAAGTCCATATGCTGGTGCTACGGCTCCTGAAAACATTCGATATGCCGACCGACTCGGAAAAAACAGTCATCACGGCCATCCCATTACATTCATCGCGATTTCGAGAACGCGGGTTTAACCAGGCCGCACTCCTTGCACAAAGCGTGGGTGCATGCTTAGATGCCCCGATAGCTCCGGACATTCTGAAGCGCACTCGCAATACGCCGCCCCAAGCACAACTCTCAAAAACTGACCGTTTGAAGAATCTGCAGGAGGCGTTCATCGTTAATAATCCGCTTGCGATTCGAGGAAAACATGTTATGCTGGTAGATGATGTGGCGACAACCTGTACCACGATGCTAGCTGCAGCGGATGTTCTTCGACATCATGGAGCTCTGTCAGTTCACGGAATCGCGTTAGCTCGCGGAGTGTGGACTAACTAGTAGGGAGAGGTGGGTCGAAGCGGAACCGGCACGCCCGGAACAACAGCGTAGTAGTTGCTGAGCTGAATTTTAACAAATAAATACTGAGGAGAAGTGGCCGATCCCGCTTTCAGCGGGACCCCGTCACCGCACTTTGCGGGATCCCGCCGAAGGCGGTGACCGTAGGCGGTGAGTGGCGAATGAATTATGTACACCGTATATATATTACAAAATCAAACGACACAGCGGCACTACATCGGACACACAAAAGATTTGAAACACCGACTTAACCGTCATAATACCGGTCGCAATGTTTCCACTAAGAGTAGCGGCAAGTGGGCCGTAGTTTATCGGGAAACGTTTTCCGATAAAAAGAATGCCTGGACAAGAGAGACGCAAATTAAAAAATATAAGGGCGGAGAAGCATTTAAGAAATTGCTTCAATAATATATTTGGAGAGGTGACCGTGTGGGCCGAATCCACGAGTGAGGCAAAGCAGTTTGCTTCACGAGGGATGAGGCGGGCGTGAGGTTATCGCCGAAGGCGATACGAGCGCCCAGGCAGACACGAGGCACATCGACAAGCCAGGTGAATACACATAAGGAGAGGTGGCCGAGTGGCTGAAGGCAGCGGTTTGCTAAACCGCTAAGGGGCCCTAAAACCCCTTCGCGAGTTCGAATCTCGCCCTCTCCGAAGTGAATTCTGATGAACAAGGAGAGAGCGGCACAACTGCTTGTGCCGCGTGGGAGATTCGAAAGCCACAGCGATGTGCGAGTTTGCCCGGAAGGCAAGGCGAGCACCGCGAGGCGGGGTCGCGAGAAATTTCCGTCAGGAAATTTACTCGTGACCGAATCTCGCCCTCTCCGAATGAACGCAGTGAATGAGGGTCGAGCCCACAAGCGAATAGAACTGCTTCTATTCGCGCGGGGCAAGACGGGCATGAGGTTATCGCCGCAGGCGATCCGAACGCACCGGGTGGGAGCGGCACAACTGCTTGTGCCGCGTCGAGATGAGAACGCCGCAGTGATACGCGACGAGCAATCCGGGCGAGGAGCACCGTGAGGCGGTGGCTAGGCCGAGCTGCCGGAAGACAGTGAGAGCCGATGCCGAATCCTTCTTTGAAATAAACTGAGCAATTTTGGAGGAGTGCCGGAGTGGGCCGAAGGCGGGCGCGGGAAGGCCGCGCCCCGGACGTATGGGGCAGTCTTGTCACCGCCACGGAGCGGTGGGATGGCAGAGTGGACGAATGCGCTGGTCTTGAAAACCAGAGCCCCTGTAAAGGGGCCGCAGGTTCGAATCCTGCTCCCACCGCCCTTTGGCGGGATCCCCGCTTATTAATCAGAATAAGATTTGTGGCGGGAAAAACTACTATACCTGAAAGGGTATCAGAGGTTCGAATCCTCTCTCCTCCGCCAGTCAGGAACTATTTCTCAAAATGCGCTATACTGGTAAGGAGTAAATACTAAGTACCATTTACTATGGCCGATCCAAATCCTGAAGAATTACAAACTTCCACAGCGCCCCTCGAAACAGAGCACGGAAAACTGCTTGCCGAGTGGGAATTTGCTGAGTTTATTCAGTATAAAAGATCGAGGGCGTGGTACATAAGTTCCTCTGTTGTGGCTATTGGAGGATTTGCTCTTTCTGTGTTGAGCAAAAACCTTCTATTCGCTATTATTATCGTCATAATTGCTATTCTATACTTTATCCGCGATCGGCAACGGCCGGGTACGGTAGTCGTTAGTATCACAGAGGATGGCATCAGTGTCGGCGAACGGTTTTATTCCCACGAAAGTTTGAAGCAATTCTGGCTCATCTATGAACCTCCAGCAATCAAACGGTTGTACTTACGATTCCAAAGCGGCTTGCGGCCAAATCTCTCGATTCCTGTCGAGGATCAGGACCCTGTGGCGCTTCGTGCTATCCTCCTCAAATATCTTGAAGAAGACTTGGACCAACGCGGTGAGTCTTTTTCCGACGGATTCCAGCGTATATTGAAATTGTAGGTAGCAGTTCACACTCTACTGAAGAATCGTCGAGTGCTTTTCTTGACCGACGAGCATTTTCAAAATATACTCATCACATTCTGACATATGCCCTCGTCGTTCAACCCCGACGTAAAGTCGGGGTTCCGACCTCCGACGTCACAGTCGGAGCGTCGGAACGGATAGATCAATATCATATGGCGGCATTCGTTTATATCCTTCGTGACCTTCGTGGCAAGTTTTATACTGGAAGTACTGCGAACCTGGAACGAAGGTTACGTCAGCACCAATCAGGAAGTACCCAAACAACGCGCAATATGAAATCACCTGTACTGGTCTTGAGTCAGGAGTACCCCACACTCGTTGAGGCACGTAGAATAGAGCGTAGAATTAAAAAGTTTAAGAGAAAAGACTATATTGAGAAAATCGTTAAGGATGGTTTCATTATAACGAGATAGACTCTTTGCCCTCGTCGTTCAACGGATAGGACGCAGGATTGCGGATCCTGCAATACAGGTTCGATTCCTGTCGAGGGCATGTAAATTACGATATAGTACGGTTATTCTCCTCTAAACGTTCATCGTCCAAGAAGCCAGAGAATCGAAGGGCAGAAGCGAACAAGGAATGAAATGACGAAGTGAGCGTCGATCCCGCGAAGCGGGAGCGCTGCCCAGGACACGATTCCTGTCGAGGGCATGTAAACTACTACGTCATTTGATTGTCACCCGCAACGTTCAATTACCAAGTAGCTGGAGAATCGAAGGGCGCGAGCAGGCGAAGCGCCCTGGCCCGAAGGGCGATTCCTGTCGAGGGCATGAAAGTACCTCTGTGAGATTCTCGGAGCCCCGCGGATGCGGGACTGTCGAGGGGCGCAAGCGGGAATAAGCGACCAAAATGTCCCGTCCCGCTATGCGGGACGAGGATCCCATCGTACGACGGGACTTGAGTCGCGACCGTGAGCGCGGGGCGCGAGACCCAGGACTCAAACGTGTAAGTTTAAGCTCAAGATTGAACAAGCATCGAGGCGAAGCTGTCCTGACCACCAATCAGAAAATACTATGAAAGGGTTTTCAGTTGCAGCAGTAATTTACACCATCATATCTGTCGCACTAGTCGCTGGCGGAGGGTACCTTATCATCAGCCACCTTCCGAGCACGGCACTCCCATTCTCGACGTTTTCAGTCGAAGAACGGGATGGTTATGTCGCTTATGAACCGAGATCGTATAAAAACTCTGAAACGAAGAAAATGGTTCTCATCCTTCCTCCCTCGGATACGGCAAGCGATTGGATGAAGCCATGGCAAGCGCAGGCAGATAAACACGGATTTATGCTCGCAGGAATCACTGACTGGACTGCTGAAGGATTGCAGACTTTCGTACGCGGTGGAAAAGAAAAAGCCCAAGTAGCCAAGATGTATATGAGCGGTTTCTCGCACGGGGGCTACATCAGCTGTGAGTTTGGACTAAAAAATCAGGATGTCGTCGACGGCATCATTCCCATGGGTGCCTTTTGCAGTGATGGCGACCTTGCGGGCTCCGTTCAACGAATACCGATACTTACAATTATAGGCGACCAAGATACCTGGGCGCTAGGAGACGACGGTGATAATTTGAGCACATTCGGGAGGACCATCAACACAGAACTAGTTATGGTTCCTGGGATAGGGCATCAGTTTCCAGACCAGATAATGGCGCGCGTAGGCGACTGGGTCGCCGCCCATTAAGAAGAGCCACCTCCCTAAAATGAGAGGTGGCGGATTTAGCTCATGCCGAGCTTACTTTGCATACGCCGGTAATGCTCCAGATCGTCCGGATCGGCCCACCCCATCGGGGTATAAGCACAGTCAGGGCAGTCTCTCAACCTTTCGCCGTATTCGATCCGGAAGCATTTTGGACATACCTGCATCCCTTGTCCAACCTCCACGTGCAGCGTACTGCTGTGCCGTTCCACCTCATCATCAATGTCAGTTCCAGAGGTGATGCGATGCATTTCTCCGTAATACGCAAGGTGCTCACGTTCGGCCGGCAGCATTTCTGTCGGAACGATATCACTGCATTCGGAGCACGCGGGTGGCTCTTTCGCAATGACGACGATAAAGCACGTTGGACAGTAGTACCTGCGCATCCGAAGAGCATGGATAGCCCTGACGATAAACGGGTATAGAACAATAGTCGGCACAGCGATCAGGGCAGCTATTGGCAGTAGTAAATGGACAAATTCCTGCATTGGTCCCTCCTTTTACAGATAGAACGTGCGTTTTTTTAACTCTGCAACTGTACCAAATGAAGCGTCAATAGTCAAAAACAAAACTAGTCATTTTCTTGCTACAATACGTATATGAGATATCAGCTCTCGACTGAAATACGTTCCCTCCCCGGCGTTGGTCCGAAACTCGAAAAGCGCTTCAGTAAATTGGGTATACGAACAATCCAGCAATTATTGGCTAATTATCCAAAACGGTACGATGATTTTCGGACAACCATTCCCATCGTACGTGTTTCACCCGGATCCCGTGTGCATATCAAAGCAAAAGTTGACCTTATCGATAACCGCCGATCTCCTCGAAGGCGCATGATGATTACCGAAGCGCTTCTCTCCGATGAAACTGGATCGATCAAAGCAGTATGGTTTAACCAGCCCTTTATCACGAGACAGCTTGTACCTGGCGACATCGCCTACTTCGCCGGTAAAGCGGAAAGTGACCAGTACGGGTTCCAGCTCATGAGCCCGACGTTTGAGAAACGGAAATACGAACAGACGCACACGGGCCGTATCGTCCCTGTCTACGGGCTCACTGAGGATTTAACTGCAAAACAGATCAGATACGCGGTAAAGTTGGTCCTTTCGGCAGCCAAGACAATTCCTGACTGGCTGCCTCAGTCTGTCCTGGCGAAGTACAACCTTCTTCCTCTCAACGAAGCTGTAACGAATATCCACTTTCCGTCTTCAGCCCAAAACCTTCTCGAAGCGCAGCGCAGGCTGAAGTTCAATGAGCTATTTCTCATCCAGCTCCGTGCAGCCATCACCCGCGAGGAGCTAAAAAAAGAACCTGCTCCGCCGATACCCTTCAACGAGGAGATAACCAAGCGCTTCACCGGCTCTCTGCCGTTTGTGCTGACTAATGCGCAGAAAAAATCTTCATGGGAAATACTGCAGGATATAGGGAAAAGGCAGCCGATGAACCGCCTGCTCGAGGGTGACGTCGGATCCGGAAAAACGTTGGTCGCCGCAATAGCGATCATAAACGCAGCGCGAGCCGGGTATCAATCTGCTCTCATGTCGCCGACTGAAATATTGGCTGAGCAGCACTTTAAAACGCTTACCAAACTTTTCGAAAAAGAATCGGTTCACGTAGCCTTGCTCACCGGAAGTGTGGCTAAGATAAACCAGCAATCCACTATGACGAAAAAACGGCTTAAAGAGTTTGCAACGGCCGGTAAGATCGATGTCATCATAGGAACGCACGCCCTCATCCAGGAATCGGTGAGTTTCCATCGGCTTGGCTTAGTGATCGTAGACGAACAACACCGCTTCGGCGTTCAACAACGAAAGAAGTTAGTGAGGAAAGCCGCTGCCGGTCAAACGCGCAATCCGCAATCCGTAACCCCGAATAACCTTCTCCCCCATCTTCTTTCGATGACTGCGACGCCGATACCTCGATCGCTGGCATTAACCGTCTACGGCGACCTCGATCTCTCCATCATTGATGAAATGCCGAAAGGGAGAAAAGAAATTATAACGAAAATCATTACGCCCCACAAACGGCAAAATACCTATGACTTTATCCGGCAGGAAATTCGCTCGGGTCGCCAGGCATTTGTCGTGTGTCCGCTCATCGACCCGTCCGACAAGCTCGGCGTGAAGTCTGTGAAACAGGAAGCCGAACGTTTGGACAAAGAGGTATTTCCCGATCTTCGCATCGGCATGCTGCACGGAAAACTCGGAACGCAGCGCAAAGAACGAGTGATGCGCGAGATGCTTGAAAAGAAAATAGACATCCTCTGTGCCACTGCCGTCGTCGAAGTCGGCATCGATATCCCGAACGCCTCGGTGATGATGATCGAAGGAGCCGAACGGTTCGGGCTCGCCCAGCTCCACCAATTCCGCGGCCGGGTCGGCAGGGCGGAGCATCAGTCATACTGCTTTCTTTTTTCCGAAACGGAAAGCCAGTCATCCATTGACCGCCTCCACGCGCTCGTAGCATCGAAAAATGGCTTCGAACTCGCGGAAAAAGACCTCGAATTTCGCGGGCCCGGAGACATGTATGGAAGCCGCCAAACGGGCCTGCCCCCATTGAAAATCGCTTCTCTGACCGACTATCAGATAATCAAAGAATCGAAAGAAGCCGTCACGACGCTGATGAAGGAAAATCCCTCACTCACCACGTGGCCTTTAGTAAAGAGAAAAGCTGAGCAGTTCGAACGGTCTCTGCATTTAGAATAAGGTATTGCCGCATTACGAATTACGAATTGTAAGTTAGCTTGTTGCTAGGTGGCCAACCCCGTTAGAAAATTTTCTAAGAACCGCGTTGCTTACTAAGCGTTACGTGTATATGGAAACGCTATTTTTTGAGTAGATGTTTGAGTAAATTTTCTAACGGGGTTGACAAATTCCCGCTTTTTTGATAGATATATAAGTTATTACTGCTCTCGAACTTAACACGGTGATGGGTGTGGGACTCAGGCGAATTGGGCTGCTCGTCCACTCCGGTCTGGGTCTCCACCCCCGTGTTTAAAAGCTTATCCAGTCCACTGATAAATTCCTCACATTTATCCTGCGCTTGGAAGGAGGGTCAACAAAGCGCAGTAGTAGTACTCAAAACAAAACAGCTCCATAACCGCACTTCATTTCCAGGAGAAAAGAGCGATGTCGCCAAGACAATCAAAACCGAGTCAGGTGGCAGACAAGACAACAACCTGCCCATCCTGTAATGCCAACGCACTCGTGCATGTCGGAAATATGACACAAAGCCCCGCGGTGCCAGTCACGGCATGCATCCCCGAACTATCGGGCTGCGGACGTGAATTCATGGGGGATACCCCATCCGACGATGACGCGTTTGCCAGACCGGTCGCAGAAATTTGCGCACGGAACGGCAAGGACGGCCACCACGGCAATTTCACGCCGACGGCGGCCGGACGGAGGCGAGGCTACCAGAAGATCGTGTTCTAACGAACACGGACCCAGCTCGGTGAGCGACGATAAAACGGCGAGGATCCCTGCAGGTCCCCGCCGTTCTTTTAATTGCAGTAAAAAATATCGTCAGGTCTTACGTATGCGTCCCTATCAGAAAATACTCGTCCCGCCGAAACAAGGCCCGCCCCGCCATTCGAAGTGCATGGGGTCTTTTACGCTGGTCCAGCCGCCTCCCCATTGGAAATTATGCCGGCGGAACACATCGATAACAGAGCCGGGGATATCAGAAATGAGTCCGCCGTCTGCGCAAATTTTTGCTTGGTCAGGATCTGCGCGAACTGGGTCAGGCTGTCGCGAATCACGGCACGGGCCTTGTCGGCGGCTTAAGATAGTGCCGATCTCTTGATCTACCGCGGTGAAAGCCGCTGCGGCCAGCATATGCACGCTGACGGTGTGGCTGGCGAAGTTGACCTGAACGAGATTTGCACGCATCGCCTCTTCGGCATCTTTAGATGCCAATAGGGTGAATGTATTGTCCATATATGCATACGACAACAGTAAACACATATCACCTTCACCGTAATCCTCTGACGGATCCTGGCCGGCGGTGGCGAGACCCTGGAGGATTGGCTGCACCGGCGGGATAGAGAGCGTTTTGCATTTGACCAGGTTCGGACTGATGGTGAGAAGGATCATATAGGCACCGAGCGATAAGGCGAGTCCGACCATGGCTGAAACGATTTGGTCCTGCGCATCAGACATTTTCTGCGCACTACCGAAACTAATGACATATTTATAGCCGCCATACATCATCATCACCGTCGCGACGATGGAGCAGGCGCTCACGAAAAAGACGTACACAGCCGCTATCCACTCGCCGAGCGTATTGCCGCTCACCGCTATCTCCTGGCCGGCAATAAACTTCGATCCCGGAAGGGTAATCTGGGGGATAAAGGAGATATCGGCTTTCACGGGCTCGATGGCGACACTACTGACATCGGCGGGCGCAGCAGAGACGTTGTCATTCCTCTGCCCACCGTTCTTACTGTAACACCGGTCGCCGGGGGGAAACGCGCCAGGGTCGTAACAGCAAAGAGAATCGTTCGGCGCGACATTACAATGACATCCCTGCTTGTTACCGCACGTATCACCGGCAAACTGGCATGTCCCGGGCTGGAAAGCAGGATTAATTTGGTCGCATGCGGTAAATGGTTGCTGGGCAGCTGCGGGTATCAATGGGGTCAACGCGCCAAAAACCAGGACAACGAGGAAAAAACCGGATAGGGATGTTATTTTAAGAAGCTTCATCGAGTGCTTGGTCTATCAATGACTGTAATGAGCCTGCAGACAATGCACCGCTCGCTTGCTGGCCGTTGATAAAAAAATGGGGGGTTGCAGAGATTTTTCGTTCGAGGCCTTCACGGAACGTCCTATCCACTACGGCGGGAAGCGGCCCCTCTATGCACGCCTGGAATTCATTAATATCGAGTTCAAGGGTCTGTGCGATTTGCCTGTATAACTCAGTGGAGAGAAGATCCTGGTTCACGAACAGCGCATCATGATATTCCCAAAATTTATCCTGGAGCTGGGCGCATCGGGCCGCTTGGGCGGCAGAAAGCGCATCGGGATGCACATACGTATCGGGAAAGTCTTTCCACACGAGACGCACTCGTCCTGCGTACCGCACGAGAACGTCAGCAAGCGTATCTCGCATTGACTGGCAGGCGGGACACTGGAAATCCGAAAACTCAACGATGGTCACGAGCGCATCCCCAGGGCCAAGAATTGGATCGTCATCGGTAATCGGGGGCGGAGTATCGACAAAAATGGTCGATTGCGATCCATCGTCAGCCGCAGTACGAATCACCTGTACGCCATACCAAGTCACTACGGCCAGTGCAACAACTATGATTCCGGCTAATACGGCACTTGAACGCTTGAGCACCATGGACGCCTATTTAATCTGCATCTTATGC
>LCPQ01000005.1 GCA_001003705.1 Parcubacteria group bacterium GW2011_GWA2_48_9
ATATGGGAGACGGTATTAATGACGCTCCTTCGCTGAAAGCAGCAGATGTGGGTATCTCAGTGGACCACGCTGTTGATGTCGCAAAAGAGGCCGCTGATATCATCTTGACCCACAAAAGTCTTGCACCTATTGCCGTTGGAGTTATTGAGGGTAGACGTTCGTTTGGCAACACCATGAAGTACGTCATGATGGCGATAAGTTCAAACTTTGGCAATATGTTTAGTGTTTTCGGAGCAATTTTTTATCTGCCATTTTTGCCGATGCTGCCGATACAGATCCTGCTCAATAATTTCATTTACGATTTTTCACAAGTAACGATACCGTCGGATAAAGTAGACAGTGAATGGGTACGGAAACCCCGGAAATGGGACCTTTCCTTTGTTCGGAAATTTATGTACATTTTTGGACCAATCAGCTCTGTATTCGATTTTCTTACTTTCTTTGTTTTGTTTTCCGTATTCAAGCTGGGGGAGTCTGCGTTTCAAACTGGCTGGTTTTTGGAGTCACTTGCCACGCAAACTCTCGTTATTCATGTTATCCGCACTAAGCGAATACCGTTTATTCAAAGCAGGCCAAGTAAATTTCTGCTTGCTACTACACTAACTGCGATAAGTGTTGGATGGGTACTTCCCTATACGCCGATAGGACGCATTTTTAAATTCACTCCCCTTCCCCTTCATATCATCGCGACAATTATTGGTCTTGTGGTAGCTTATTTGATTGTCGTTGAAGTAGTCAAAAAGTTGTATTATAGGAAAAACGAATTTTAAATTACCCTTGTTGTTAGAAATTTTTCGTAAGACTCCTGGGAGCATTTATACGTTTAAAATAACTACAACCTGAAATTGCCAAAACATGGTTTATATAAAATTTCTAGCAGGGTTGACTTTTTCGCGCTATTCGATACGTTATAGGAACGACTATTTATTGAACACAACGTATGACCGAACAACAAGAAGAGTTCAAAATCTCCGGAGATGACCTGATTCGCAAGGTAAAAGAGATCATCAAGGAAGGAAACGCGAGAATGATTATCATTAAAAACGAAGACGGCAAAGAGATAGTCCAGTTCCCTGTCACCGTCGGGGTAGTTGGGACGCTCCTTGCAGCCCCCTTGGCTGCACTTGGGGCCATCGCTGCGCTGGTGACTAACTGCACAATTGTCGTTGTCAAAAGGTAGCCCATGCGCATCATTATTCGAAATCTTTTTCGCCGCAAACTCCGTACGGTTTTGACCGTTGGCGGCATTGTCATCGGCGTATTTGCTCTCACGGTTATGGGTGCTATGTCAGAAAAGTTGAGTTTGCTGGTTAAGGGTGGAGAAGAGTATTACGGCACCAAGGTGATAGTTGTTGATGGCCAGTCATCAGCGTTTTATGGCGGCGCACCGATGACGATTGACAAGCGGCCGGATATTGAAAAGGTTAAAGGTGTCACATATGTAACGCCCGAAGTCTCTCTGATGCTGGATGAAGAAACAACGATGTCATTTGGGATGCCAGCCATGATCGTTTCATTCGACGCAGGGGCTAACCAATATGAATCATTTGAGATTAATGTTGCAACGGGACGCATGCTTACTGATGAAGACCGCGGCAAGGTGCTACTCGGCTCGGATATAGCAGATACGATGAAAACAAATGTTGGTCAGATGATCAAACTTCGTAAACAAGATTTTGAAGTAGTCGGTATTATGGAAAAAACGTTGACTGCGCCGGATAACTCAGCTGTCGTTTCGCTCTATGATGCACAACAATTCGTGCATGCGACACTTCCCGATGCGTTTAGGGAAAATTTTCCGGCAGAAAAAATAGTTTCTGATTTTGCAGTGTATTTAGATGACATTGAACAGGGAGAGGCAGTCGCTGAACGTATCAATGCCGAAGTAGAGGGGGTGAAGGCGTATGGCCCGTCGTTTTTTTCAGACCAAATCGGACAGAGCCTGGCTATCTTTAACCTCATTATTCTTTCCGGCGCCCTTATCGCCCTTATCGTCGGGGGATTTTCGATCATGAATACGTTAACCTTTTCTGTCATTGAGCGAACACGTGAAATCGGGATCAAGAAAGCTGTCGGTGCACGCTCAGGCAGAATTCTGAGGGAATTTCTTCTCGAGGCGGCGGTTATCGGTGTTATAGGCGGGATAGTCGGCATCGGCTTTGGTGCACTTATGGCATGGGGTATCAATGAGTCTTCCCGTGAAAGCGGTCTTCTTCTCTTTCAATTGACTCCGCGCCTGCTCGCGGCTGTGTTCATCTTTTCTATTGTCATCAGCGTACTGGCTGGTTTTATTCCTGCCAGGCGTGCATCAAAACTTAACCCAGTAGAGGCACTTCGTTATGAATAACGCCATTGCTCGTACCATCAACCTTCAAAAAACGTACTCGCCCGGAAAACATAATGAAGTGAAGGCACTGAAGGGCGTATCAACAGAGTTCAATTCAGGGGAATTCATCGGCGTGATTGGTCCATCCGGATCCGGTAAATCGACTTTTATGCACCTTCTGGGAACATTGGATTCTCCAACAAGCGGTGATGTTGAAATAGGTGGAAAGTCTTTGACAAAACTCTCTGACAACGAACGTGCCGATCTACGTGCGAAAGAACTGGGGTTTATCTTCCAGGGCTTTAATCTCTTGAGCACGCTTACCGCAATAGAAAACGTCATGCTCGCCGGTGACTATGCTGGCCTGTCTCCAAAGACGACTTGTGAACGCGCTGAGTCGTTGCTTAAGGAAGTGGGCTTAGACGAACGGTTCGACCACACTCCGGCAGAACTGTCCGGCGGTGAACAGCAACGCGTAGCCATCGCACGCTCGCTTATGAATGACGGTAGACTCATCCTTGCTGACGAGCCAACTGGCGAACTTGATACAAAGAATTCCGAAACGATCGTACAGTTACTAAAAGACCTCGTGAAACGCAAACAAAAAACAATCGTCATGGTCACGCACAATGAGAATCTCACGCGCTTCTGCGATCGAGTGATAAAAATCGTTGATGGGCGTTTAGCTTCGTGACGCATGAAAGACAAGATTATCAAAGCGCTCAGCACATTGGTGGGCATCATTGCTGTTTTCGGTTTATTATACCTTGGCATGAACTGGCAAAAAAGAAAGACGCAGAATTTCCCTGGAAAGGTGCTTTTTATAGGATAGTCGATGGATCGCAGTCGCTGACTGATTCGAATGATTTTACAACGCTGGAAGAATGCCAACAATGGGCCGTTGACCGAGCGGAATATTACGACTTTCAAGAAAGTGAGTACGATTATTCCTGCGGCACAGGCTGTACCTACGACGAGGATACGATAGTTTTTGGCGAGAGGACCAAAACCTATAACTGTACTGAACTGACTAAGTGAGTAGCAATGTATTAGTGGGCATTTGCCATATATATTAATGCTTATACGATTGTTCCACTCACATTCCTTTACCATAAGACCCCTGCCGCCATTTCACTTCGACGGCACGTTTCACAAACCCTCACATTTTCCAAACAAACTACAGCTTGACCGATGGGAACCGGGAAAGTACTGGCAAAGTCTGTGGTTGGGAAAGAAACTCTATGGATTGAAAATCGTTGACCGTGGTGCTACGGCAAAACCGGCATTACGTGTTACCGTTTATACAAATACTGCGATTAAGTCAGATGAGATTAAAAGGTTAAAAAGAGAAATTGCGTGGCGGTTTGAACTTGACACGGATCTCAAAGAATTTAACCGGCTTGCCAAAAAAGATAAGCGTTTTTTTCCAATTTTCAAAAAATGGATTGGCATGCGGAATGCGAGCCAGTATACGCTGTATGAACTCCTTGTGATCGCCATTGTTTTGCAGAACGCCACAGTCCGGCGGAGCCAGCAGATGCTCGATGCTTTACTCGCGAAGTTTGGGACCCACATGTTTTTTGACCGGAAAGAGTTTTGGGCGATCTGGCTTCCCGCGGCATTACAGCGCGCTTCAGAACAGACGCTCCGGAACCTGAAGATCGGCTATCGGGCTAAGTTTTTTAAGCGTTTATCAAAAGATTTCTCGGATGGAAAGATCGATGAGCACCGACTTCGAGGGTTATCAAAAAAAGATGCAAAGGAAGAACTTATGCACCTCTATGGTGTAGGGCCGGAAACGGCGCGCATTTTACTTTTCGAAGCATTTCATCATGTCGACACCTTCGACCACGTTGCGCCCTGGCAGGGAAAAATCTACTCGCGCCTATTCTACGGCAAGAAGGCAGTTGCAGCGAGTCAGATACG
Organism: Parcubacteria group bacterium GW2011_GWA2_48_9; assembly: GCA_001003705.1. GTDB lineage: Bacteria > Patescibacteriota > Patescibacteriia > UBA10025 > UBA10025 > UBA10025. The sequence goes on from LCPQ01000005.1 coordinate 4,253, forward strand.
TAAGGATATCCTCAAGCGTTATGGCACCTACTCCATGCTGGCCGTTCACTACATCTGGGAAGACGTTTTTTGGCGGCGCAAGAACGAACACATCGAGTGGTTGGAACGTGAAATACGGCTGTAAACTTAAACCTTCTCCAATACCTTCGGTATCCTTTTAAAGTCATCGATGAGTGTTTGCCGCATCCCGCCGTTGTATAATGCTGCAGCCGGATGATATAGCGGCAGATAGACCTGCTCCTTTCTCCTGAACGGTTTGCCGTGAACTTGGGAGATTTTGAATGTCTCAGGCAGGAAACGATACATTGAATGCCGCCCAAGCGTGATGATGAGTTTGGGCTTGATGATGGCAATTTGCTTATAGAGATATAATTCCGTACAGGTATCTACCTCGTTCGGTTCTGGATCACGATTCCCCGGCGGACGGCATTTCACGACGTTTGTAATAAAAACATCCTTACGTGTGAGATTGATAGTGCTCAGCAACTCCTCGAGAAATTTCCCCGCCGAACCGACAAAAGGGCGGCCCTGTTCGTCTTCTTTTTGGCCCGGTCCTTCGCCGATGAAAAGTAGTTCAGAGTTAGGGCTGCCTTCTCCCGGTACTGCATGGGTGCGCTTTTCCGACAGCGGGCACTTCGTGCACGTCGCGACTGCCTGAGCGATATCCGCGAGATTGTCCATATTATTTGACCAATATTTTTTCTGCCTCGCGACAGTCTTTCTCGATTTGACGAATAAGTTCTAACGTAGTGCTGAATTTCATGAATGGCCTTATTTTCTGAACTAGCTCTGCTGAAAGTATTTTTCCATAGAGGTCACTGGTAAAATTCAAGATGTGGAGCTCCACTTTTTTATCACCGGGGTGCAGGCGATTGCGGTCCCCAATTATGACCAAACCACGCAGTCGATCGTTTCCTAGCATGATAGAGGCGGCATAAATGCCGTCTGTAAGGTCAGCCGGTGGTACACAGTCAATATTTGCTGTCGGGTAGCCATAGGTTTTCCCAAGGCCGTCTCCATGGATGACGATACCTGATAATTGTATCTCCCCACTCATCGCCGTACGTTACGCAACAGCCTCGCATGAATAGTGCGGTTGCTCGCTACGAGACTTTGGCTTTTCATGTCCCACGGCTTGCCATTTAGGTCAGTCACTATGCCCCCCGCTTCTTTCACGAGGAGCACTCCTGATGTGGTATCCCAAAGATTTGATGTTAAAGCAAGATAGCATCCTTCAACTCGACCTGCTGCCACAAAAGCAAGATTCAAGGATCCACTGCCAAGTACGCGTGTATTTAAAAATGCCTTCCAGAGATACTGAAGTGAATGGGCGATACGCAAACGGGACTTGAATGTATGAGCGTACCCGATGGTAATAATACTATGTGTGGGGCGGCGTTCAGGGGATACGTGTATCCGTTTGCCGTTGAGCGTAGCACCCTTGCCTTTTTCTGCGATATAGAACTCATCGAGCATGGGTGCGTAAATGATGCTCAAGAGAAGGTCATTTCCATGTGCGAGTGAGAGCGTCGTGCAAAAAAGAGGATTCCCTACTGAATAGTTTGTCGTGCCATCAAGCGGGTCTATAAACCATTTGTACGTCTGAGGATTTTCTTCCAGGCCCGTTTCTTCACTTAAGAAATCGTGGCTAGGGAAGTGCCTTTTTAGAATTTTCAATATAATTTTGTTTGCGCCCAAGTCTGCGGATGTGAGCACTTCATGCCTCTTTTTCAAGCGAATATCCTGTTTGCGAATTTTCCGGAAATGCTTGGCCAGATACACGCCGGCGCGATGTGCGGCAAGCACGCCCACTGAACGGTACGTCATCTATGTGATGTCATTAATGCCTAAGAGCGCAACTTCGCCAGTAGCCGTATCATACGTTGCGAGCGTGGCGGGTGCGAATAATCCGGCAAGCGTGCCGGGATTGACAAATGCTGCCTTACCTATGGTTTCAGACGATTGAATATGATTATGACCGTAACACACTAGGTCAAAAGCACCCGATTCAGCGAGCCGCCTAGCGATTTCCGGGTAATGGTTCATGGCTATTTTTCTACCGTCGATTTCTATTTCAGCGAGCTCGCCATGGAGGAAAACGTCATCACGGCCGGTTTCATGTACTTTTTGGAGTGTAAGAAAACGATCGCCATCCACATTGCCAAAAACGCAGTGGATCGTACCAAGGTAGTTTGCTACGATTGACTTTACGAACGTTCCTGGCGCGCAAATATCGCCACAGTGGAGGATAATTTTAATACCCTGCTTCGTGAACCAGGCGAGTGCCTTTTCGATATTAGGAATGTTGTCATGGGTATCGGAGATGATGCCTATTAACATAAAGGGGTAATAAGGGTTATTAGGAGGATTTCCAGTGTTATTCAGTTTGCGAGTTGGTGATTAGAAGTATATCAAGGACGCGCACCTTAGAGAAGGTGCGTTCTGTTCAAAAAACATGGGGTAACTTCTCCTGGGTGCGAATTTATATGTACCCCTGTATCCAATAATACACGGTTGCACCGTATTCGCGAATGATGCTTCGAAATTCGTTGAGCCGGTCTACTGGCGATATGCGTGGCACCAGGCTGGGGTCAGCGGCAACACATGATACTGCTATAGTATGTTTCCGGAACACACCGCATGCCCGCCTCGAATGGAAGCGTGATGTCACAAGCAGGGCAGACTGCCAGCCATTTTCCTGCATTATTATTTTTGCGTAACGAGCGTTTTCTTCAGTACTGGTAGACATTTTCTCAATGGTGACAGATTCGAACGGCATGCCAAGCTCGACGGCGTAATTTGCCATTTGCTCACTTTCATAGAATAATGTTTTTTTCACTAACCCACCGCTCATGAGGAGTGTATGTGCAAAGCCGCTCTGCAAAAACCATGAAGCTTGGATGACTCGTTCTTTTCCGTTTTTATTTAACGAGCCGTCTCTTGCAAGCCCACTACCGAGCACGATGATGATGTCGGCATTTTGGGGGGTTTCTGAAGTGATGAGTGGAAATGTAAGCCAATCGTTCAACGGGGTCAGGGTAACCAGAAATACTACAATCATTACAGTAATCCCCATTGCAGCGAGAATGCGTCGTACTTTTGCCTTTTTCCTATTTTTCTGCGCGAAGCTTTTTAAGCGTTGCCAAATCATCGATTTCTTTGCCGTCATGTGGAGTTTCGAGCACCATATTCACCTCTTTAAGTTTTGGGTGGTTAATGAGTGTCCTGAATCCTTCGATACCGATTTTTCCAAGCCCGATATGCTCATGACGGTCTTTATGTTCTCCGAGACCGGCCATTGAGTCGTTTGCGTGGATCAACTTCAGGTGTTCGATACCAATAGTGATATTAAATGTATCAAGGGTTTTTTTTACAGCCGTTGGTGTACGTAGGTCGTAGCCGGAAGTGAATGCATGACACGTGTCGAAGCAGATGCCAGTTTGAGTTGGCGAGTTGGCGAGTTGCTTCAGTAGGAAGGATAAGTCTTCAAAGTTGTCGCCGATCACTTTTCCAGCCCCTGCCGAGTTTTCTAGCAGTAAGGCTGCAGTACCCCTATATCCGTCCAAAGCTTTTTGTAATCCCTCGGCAACTTGTTTGAGTGCGGCTTTTTCCCCTATATCTTTTGCCGAACCAAGGTGCGTCATGACGTATGTAACGCCGAGAAGGGACGCGCGCTCGAGCTCTTCCTTAATAATGTTAATTGATCCGTATCGAATCCGGCTATTTGCTGATGCGAAGTTGATGTAATATGGAGTGTGAATGTAAGAACCGGCTAGGCCAAATCTTTCACTATTGCTTTTGAAGGCTGTTACCACATCGTTGGTGAGTACTGGTGCGGGACCGCCCCTCGGGGAACGGGAAAACATTTGAAAACATTCACACTTCGCTTCATGTGCGTTGATCGGGGCTGATGCGACAGAGCCGGCGATAGAGACGTGCAGACCGAACTGCATGTTATTAGGTGTTATTTGTGAGTGTATCTATGGCAGTGATCACTTTCTGGTTGTGGGTGATCGTACGGAGATAGTCACGATATCCTGCTGTTTTCAGATTTTTCAAAGCTTCGGGCTGATCTGCAAGGTGTTTTTCTTCTTCGGTTATAATACGGTCAATTTCCTCATTAGTAACCTCAATGCCTTCTTTTTGTCCTATTTCTCTGAGTATGAGAGCGCTCTTAATGCGTTTTTCCGCTTCAGGAAGGAACTCTTGTCGAAGACTTTCTTCCGTTTTCTTTATGCTAGAGAGGTAATTATCATATTTCATGCCGCGTCGTTCTACGTCATGACGAAGCTCGTGCGACATTCGATCAAGCTCATTGTTTACCAAGAAAACAGGCAACTCACCGAATTCAGACTTGCCGATAACTTCTTCGAGTAGGGCTCGCTCGTATCGCTGTTGCTCACGATGCTTTTTTTCTTCTTTGATATTTTGTTCCACGCGTTTTTTCAGCTCATCAAGGGTGGGGAGATTGGCGACAGTTTTTGCAAATTCATCATCGATCGGAGGAAGAGTTATGTTATATACTGCCGTCACTGCTACTTTGAAAAGCGCGTCTTTGGATGCAAGGTCTTTTTGATGGTAATTTTTAGGAAAGGTGAGCGTAAACTCCTTCTTTTCGTTTTCTTTCATGTTAATCAGATGGTCTTCAAATCCAGGAATAAAATTGGATTCTCCGATAATGACCGGGTGGTTTTTTGCCTGGCCTCCGTCGATAGGTACCGAGTCGCGAAAAATTTGAAGATTAACCTCTACTTTATCACCTCGCGTTGCTGCACGCTGTACGCGCGCCTCAGTACCGTGCATTTTTTGAATGTTGTGAAGCGTTTCCTCTACATCTTTTTTGTCAACTTGTGGAGTTTTCTTTTCCACCTTTATTTTTTTGTAGTTCCCCAGCTTGATTTCAGGAATGACTGAAACGGTAGCAGTATAGACAAATGGATTACCTGGTGCTAGTTTCTGTACGCTAATTTCCGGTTGGCCCACTGTTGTCAGTTTTTCCTGTTTAACAGCTCCAGGGAATGAGTCAGCTACGGCGAATTCGGCCGCGTGCTGGTATACCCGCATTTCACCGACTCGTTTTACCACTATGTCATAAGGAGCTTTTCCAGGACGAAATCCGGCAATTTCAACTTCGCGCGATATTTCCTGCACTGCCTGCTGCAGTGCGGGGCGCAGTTCTTCTGGTGTTACCTCAATAGTAAGCGTTACTTGGCTTTTTGGAAGTCTGACAATATGTACATCCATACTCTTCTATTGGTTCGTGCGAGCAATAAGTTTTTATACTATACGCAATGTGCGTGAATTCAGCAATGCCCGGTGAATACAGCTACATTAATGTTCGTAGAAGTTTTTCTCCTTCTTTCCGGCCATGTGTGTAAACTTCAAGAAGTTTTACAGGGTTCGTCTCTCGCGCCAGATAATGAATGCGGTTGTGGACTAGCATCACGTGAGAACGCTTATGCAGTTCGTTTTCTGGAATGATGGTGAATATATTTATTATTTTTTTCCAGGCAGTTCGCCAGCCGAAGAGAATGCTTATCATGGCCGCTTCTAGAAGTGAGGCAGGAGATTCGATGAATGATTCCAGAAAGGTTTTCTTAGTATTCCGCACGTAAATAATTTTTGATTCAGGGTGCTCATCGATGATTCGAAGGAAATCCCGTGTTCTGATAGCGTCGCCATCGAAATATCGCTGGCCATTGATAGTAACCCCATGGGGATACCATGGAGGCGGCGCAGAGCTTGCTTTGATAGAGTCGGGAATGTTTCGATGAACATCGAGATATTCATGCTTTCCCTTGTTGACATTGAATACGCGCACGTAGAATGGTACACCACTTTTAGATATTGCTCCCTCGTCAAGACGTTTATGAGTTTGTTGGATACGCATGAGATAATCCATGTCCACCACATTGAGGTCTGGAGGGTGTTTTGTGAAAAGAGAAAGCAGCGTCTGGAAAATCAGCGGCACAACATTTCTTGTTCTGATAAAGGCGGTATGAACGAGGTCTTGGTAGTAGATGCTTGATCCGAGTGGCGCCTGACCAGCCAAAAAATACGCAGCATTATGTGCACTGGCAGAACATGCATAGATGGCCTTCACTCTCGGAAGGAGGTCATGTTCCTGAAGGGCGGTGACGACACCAGCACCAAACATGCCCATCATGACGCCACCCTCCATAATGAGGATGACGTCTTTTGATGGAGTGGATTGACTCATGTGCAAAAGCTAGTGCAAAGGTGATTACTAGGTCTTCGGTCGTGAATCTATGATCCGTTTTTCTTTGAGTTCCGTTTCCATGCCAAGCTGCTGGAGAAGTTCAGGTAATGTACGTTGCACGATGCGAACAGATACCATGACTTCGTTGTGGACCTTGTGAACTATGGCTTGTTCAAGCGACGTGAAGTCGGTTCCTTCTTTTGGGCAGACATAGAGCGTCATTTCATCAAGTCCGTAAGGGTCGTTGTCTTTCTTGGTGATTTCAAGCTGCCACTCCTCTATTTCGGACATGCCGGAAAGCAACGGAAAAAATTGATTGAGGTTAATGAGCTCTCCCTTCACTTTTGTCAGGTGGAATTCTTTGACTTCTGACGATCGCTGCAGGTCGGGAAGAATTCTTGGCACAGTGAGCCCGCAATGAACACACGGTTCGTATTCAATACCCTGGGTCATGTCGCCAGTTCGGTACCTCACCACAAGAGTTCCTCTCCAGTCCAATGATGTGTAGACGAGTTCGCCAGGATGTCCGTCCGGTACGCGGTTACCATCTTTGTCAATTACCTCGAAGAAATCAAGGTCAGGGTAGAGATGGTAACCTTCCGACTCATGGCATTGGATCCAAGCAGTTTTAGCTTCAGTAAATGCGTAGGTAACGAAAATTTTAACATCTTTTGCCCCCATTGATGCGCATAACTCTCTAAGTTTTTCCCGAAGGCCAGGACTGGCACGCTCACCTCCCAGAATAATGAATTTAAGATTTTCCAGATTGCGGCCTTCACTCTTTGCCGTGCGGAGCAGATGGTAGATGTAACCGGGGATGCCAAGTAATAAGGAGCCTTTTAGACGTTCAAGACCATCGAGAATTTTTTGCGTTCCTGATATCTTACCACCGCCTGTTTGGAGCGTGGTAAGTCCCACGGTCATAAGGCCAAAGAATGCAAGCCAAAAAGCCAAATGAGGAGCGTATGGAAACGCATTAATTGCCACCGTATCGTGTGGGATACCGATGACGCCGAACATTCTCCGTGCGCTCTCTTTCAATGTTTCAATATCGCGCGCCGAGTAGGTAAATGGTGTGGGAAGTGCCGTACGGCCGGTGGTGAAATGGATGTGGATTGGCTTGTATTCCCACTCCAGCATAGGACGTGGGTTCTGGCCGGTGAGTTTCTTGAGAATAATCTTTGCAAGCATGCCAGGAGCCGCGTACTTTTTTATTGAATGTTCGTCAGGCTGGAGGATGAATTGGCGGGGTTTAGCGCGATCCTCTTCTGTCGGGGCGACGTCACTCTTTGAGGTAAAGGGCACTTTCACCAAATCATCAGTGGTCTGGATATCTTTGAAGTCAATGTTATTTTTTTTAAAAAGTTCACGGTAATACGGGGAAAAAGGGAGCTGATGACGCATAAACGTGCGAAGTTTTTGGTTTTGGATCTCCTTTAATTCCTCCTTGGTGAGATGAGATAGTTCTGACCATTCCATATGTGTTAGTTTAATACTTATTTATTAAATCAATGCTTTGCATGATGCGTGATGTCACGTTCCGTAATAGCTCATAGGTGATCGGCTTATCATAGACATCAGAAAATGTCATCGGTTCACCGATAGAGATACGTATTATTCGGGGCCTCGTGAGGTGTTTAATGATAATAGCACCTAAAGTGACAGATTCATGACTAATGAGACCTACTGGCACAACGGGCACCTTTGACCATAGGGCAAGCCGTGCAGTTCCTGATTTGCCTTTACTGCTATTACTTTCTCTCTCATCAAGCAATCCTACTGGAAAGATACCGACAACACGTCCTTCACTGAGATATTGGCGGGCAGTGTCGAGGCATGTCTGTCTATTGTTCTTATCGAATGGGATGCATCCACTCCATCTTTTTGCGACAATCTCTTTCCATAATGGTCCCCATGGAGCGATGCTTGCAATGAAATGAATTTTTTGGTTAATACGAGGGACCACTACTGCGGCAATAAATAGCGCATCTAGTGGACCCAGGTGGTGGCAGGCGAGAATAAAGGGACCACGTTTGGGTATGTTTTCGAGCCCCCTGACCGATCGAATCAAGAGACGGCAAAGAGGGAAGAGGGTTACTCGAGTTATTGGATATACAATCATCTCTGTGTGTATTGGGCTTCCGGTCCGTTATTGCACGCTCAACTCCTCGATCCGGTTGATAATACGTCCAGTCACCTCACGCAACAATTCATGTGAGATTGGCTTATCGTAGACATCGGGGAATGTCATCAGCTGACCAATGGTGATCCGCATGTTGTGTGGGTTCATGAGATGTTTCATAATCATTCTTCCGCGTTTCAGCACGCGGAAATTATGTAGCCCGACCGGCAGTACGGGTACCTTTGACCATAGGGCCAAGCGAGCGACACCAGTCTTTCCTCGGGAATTTTCCGTTTCGCCATGTTCTAACAAACCACTGGGAAAAATGCCCACTATCTCGTTTTTTTTCAGATATTCCATTGCAGCGTTGAGGCATTGACTCGGATTCTTTTTATCAAACCGGATTGACCCTGCCCAATTTTCAAAAATATACTTTTTCCAAAACCAACCGCGGTGGCTGACATTTGCGATAAAGTGTATTTTTTTCTTGATAGCTGAAATAATCACTGACGCGATAAATAGTCCATCGAGCGTCCCTGTGTGTTTGCAGGCGATAATATAGGGTCCTTGCTTTGGAGCATATTCCAGGCCATTGATGGAACGGATGAAGAACCTGAGAAATGGTGGAATGATGTGGCGCGCAACCGGATAAGCCATATATTAGAAGTGATATCGTTTTCCGCAAAGTTCACTGATAGCATACATCATCTTCCTGGTCACAGCACGGAGAATATCGTAGGAGACCGGGATATCGTGAAATTCAGTGAGATCTAAGGCATGTCCGAATGTAATCCGGAAAGGCTTTTTTTGAAAAAAATATATCCATGCGCGCACTACACTCCGCGTCGCAGGTCCCGTAATGCCAACGGGAATCACCGGAACACGTGTCCATAATGCAAGTCGTGCCGCGCCCGTCTTTGCCTTTAGGAGATGTTCGTGTGGGTTGCGCGATCCTTCGGGGTAAACGACACACAATTCACCTTGCGCGAGAAGCCGTTGAAATTTGTCCAAGATCGTTCCGGGTTTACGACCACTTATGAACTGCGTGCCGCTCCAACGCGCGAGGTCATAAGCGCCGGGAAACCACCAGTGGCCCTGGAACGCCATGAAATGCACTGAACGTTTTACTCGCTGGAATAAAGTAGCGAAAAGCATCACAGGATCGAAATAACTGATGTGATTGGGTACCAACAACGCCGGACCGTGTGTGGGAACATTTTCAAGTCCTTCGATATTCTCAACCCGACGTAAGACCAATCGGGCAAGTACATGAGGGAGACCCTCACGCATAGAAGATAATTAGAGAATAAGTCCGACGATCAAAAGCGCGACTATGTTTAGTACCTTTATCATAGGATTCATAGCAGGGCCCGCTGTGTCTTTGTACGGATCCCCGACAGTATCACCAGTGATAGCCGCTTGATGGGCGGGAGATCCTTTACCGCCGTAGTTTCCGTCTTCGATATATTTTTTCGCGTTGTCCCATGCACCCCCGCCAGATGTCATTGAGATTGCGACAAAGATACCCGTAATGATACTTCCCACGAGGACGCCGCCAAGCGCTACTGGTCCGAGGATAAAGCCTACGGCAATCGGAACCACGACCGGAATGAGTGCGGGTACAATCATTTGAGTGATAGCTCCTTTTGTCACGATATCAACTGCACGGCCGTATTCCGGCTTTGCTGTTCGTTCCATGATACCGGGAATTTCTTTAAACTGACGACGAACTTCCAAGACCACTTTCTGTGCCACTTTACCGACTGCTTCCATGGCCCTTGCGCCGAAATAGTACGGTAAGAGCGCACCTATGAGAAGGCCGATGAGTACGATGGGGTCGGACAATGAGAAGAGAAACTCTTTTCCACGATCAATGAGCTCCTGTGTGTATGAGGCGAAGAGTACCACTGCTGCAAGTCCAGCGGACCCTATTGCGTATCCCTTCGTTACCGCTTTTGTTGTGTTTCCTACTGCGTCCAGGGGGTCTGTTACACTTCGTACACTCTCGGGCAAACCGGCCGATTCCGCAATGCCTCCAGCATTATCCGTGATAGGCCCGTAAGCGTCAATTGTGACGATGATGCCTGTGAGCGACAGCATACTCATAACAGCAACCGCGATACCATATATGTCTGCAAGTTGGTAGGCTCCGTATATTCCTGCAGCAATTGCAAGGACTGGTAGCGCAGTTGATTTCATACTGACGGCGAGTCCGGCTATGATATTCGTTCCATGCCCGGTGTTGGAACTTTCCGCAATAGACTTGACCGGCTTATATTTTGAAGATGTGTAGTATTCAGTAAAGATGACAATTAGTGCCGTTACAGCCAATCCCACAATCGCAGCCAAGAAAATATTCAAGGGGTCATATTTTCCATTGTCTTTCATGAGCCACTGTGTCGCCGGCCAGAACCCTGCGGCTGCGAGTACGCCCGACGCGATGAGTCCCTTATACAACGCACCCATGATATTTTTACTTTTTCCAAGCCGTATGACGAAAAGGCTTACCACCGATGCAACTATAGATACAGCGCCGATCAAAAGCGGGTATAGAATAACGTTTTCTGCACCCTGGAACGTTAATGCTCCGAGGATCATGGTAGCGATAGCTGTCACTGCATACGTTTCAAAAAGGTCAGCTGCCATGCCTGCACAGTCGCCGACATTGTCGCCGACATTGTCTGCGATAAAAGCGGGATTGCCGAATGCGAGCCCAATGAGGGCCGTAACGTCTTCAAAAAGCGCGTAGAAACCCGTTACACCTATGAGCCCCAGGCCTACAACAAAGAGACCAGTGACTGCTCCACCACGTATAGCCAGCGTCAGCGCTTGACTAAGCCCCTTTTTAGCCGCTTCTGCTGTGCGCACATTTGCTCTCACTGATACCATCATGCCTATATATCCCGCAGCAGCTGAAAAAACGGCGCCGATCAGGAACCCAAGTGCAATAGAGATACCAAACCCTAACCACAGAAGAATGAACAATATCAGCGCAATCAAGCCGATGGTCCGGTATTGCCGGTTCAGATAAGCACGAGCGCCTTCTTGGATTGCATGCGCGATTTCCTGCATTTTATCATCGCCGCGCGGCTGTGACAGGACCCACTTGATCAGTATAGAACCGACGATGAGTGCGAAAAATCCTGAGAGAAGTGCAAGGATAATGACAAGCGGCATACAAACGTGTTGTTAATGGTAAGTACTTATGGGGCGGGCTGGTCTTTTTCTTTCTGTGTCGGTGCCGCCCCTGTCTCTGTCGGAGACGTCGGTTCGATGGGTTGTTCCGGTACGGTTACTGAAGGTGGCTGTTGGACTTCTGTCACAGTTGCTTTTTCAGCCAGTGGCTTTTCTGTAGTTTCATTCTCTGGTTGTGTCGCCGGAGCAGCCTGAATTTCCGGTTTTTGGGCCTGGGGTTTCGTTCCACCCTCACCAATGATATCGATTTTCCATCCCGTCAACTTCGCAGCGAGACGGACGTTCTGGCCCGCTTTCCCGATGGCTAGCGACAGCTGATCTTCCTTCACCTCTACAAGTGCGGTTTTTGATTCCTCATTCAGCTTAACACTTAGGACTTTCGCTGGTGATAACGCATTGCTTAAAAATGCTTCGGGATCTTCCGCCCATTCAATGATGTCAATTTTTTCTCCGCCTAGCTCAGTAATAACCGTTTGTACACGACTGCCGCGCTGGCCGACACATGATCCAACTGGGTCAATATTCTGCTGATGAGCCACGACGGCGACTTTTGACCGTGCACCAGCCTCGCGAGCAATTGATTTTATCTCGACGGAGCCGTTGTTGATTTCAGGCACTTCAATGGCAAACAGTTTTCTGACTGTTTCAGCGTGTGATCGCGAAATGATGATTTCCGGGCCCTTTGAAGTTTTATTTACCGCAACAACATAGAATTTCATGCGCTGGCCCGGACGGTACCGTTCGTTCGGTATCTGTTCAGGCGGAGGCAAGAGGGCGGTTGTTCGGCCAAGATCGATAAGGATCATGCGTCCCTCGGCGCGCTGTATGATTCCATTGATGAGTTCCCCTTCTTTAGCCTTGAATTCAGTTAGGATGGTCTCACGCTCAGCTTCGCGTAGACGTTGGATAATGACTTGCTTTGCTGTCTGTGCTGCCATGCGTCCATAGGCCGCCGGTGGAAATAATTCTGTTTCAATTACGTCTCCGACTTTCGATCCCTTTTTTATTTTTTTCGCTTCCGTTAATCCAATTTCCTTTTTCGGATCAAATCTGTCTTCTTTTTCTTCTTCATTCTCACCCTCGGTTTTTACCATCCCCTGAGTTTCAATGGCGGCAACGGATTCCTTTTTCTCCACGACAGGAGCAGTTTCAGCTTCCACCTTCTGTTTTTCCCGTTCGGCCATCATTTCTTCATATTTTTTCACCTTTTCATCCTCCACGACTGTTTTCACATCGAAAACGCGCGACACCCCAGTTTCGAGGTTAAAGGTAACTTTGACGTTCTGATTTTTTTCACCGAAGTCCTTCCGATACGCGACAGCCAGCGCCGCTTCGACTGTCTCAACTACGGCTTCGACGGGAATATTTTTCTCCTCAGAGATCTGCTTAATTGCTTGGAATATTGAGGTTTGTTGTGACATAGGGATGTTGGTTGAGGGTATTATTCACTAAAAAACAGCTAGTGTAGGATAACACTAGTCTTCATGAGGCAGTGTACCAAACACACACAAGGATTGCAAGGGGGTATGATTACCCGCACCCGATGTAGTGTCGGACGTCGGACCTAAAGTGAGAAATCACGATACAGATACAATCCAGACGGTACGGTTGATTAATGATGCCATGTCGTTGTACATATTTTGCAATAGCTCTACGAATTCTTTGGAGTTTAAAGGGTGTGAGCGCATACTCTGGCTCACCAAATAACCTACTACGTCTCGTTTTGACCTCAATAAAAACAAATTCCCCTTGATCTAGTGCGATGAGATCCAATTCACCTTCCCGAGCAGTCACATGCTGGTCAACTACTTCATAACCATGTTGTCGTACGAAATCAAATGCAATGCGCTCGCCAATGCGACCGAGTGCTTGATAATACGTTTCACATGTAGGAAGAGAGGCGCTTCGTGTAGCGAGGCGCATAGTGAATATGTGTTATGCGGGATCCTACCGAACAAAAATCATGCCGAAGTGATATCGGCCAGCATCAAACGTTTTCTCGAGATGCATGCCGCATGCCTGTGCGTGCCGTTCCACTTCGCCAGGTGAGACGAGATCAGAAGGATTTGGGCCGAAGCTCAACCCCCCCGTTTTCCAGTCTATGATTACTAGTTTACCTTTTGGTGCGACCATGCGCACGGCCTCTTTAATCATCATTCCTTTATCGTGAGCTTGAAACAGTGTATTAATGATTAATGCAAAGTCGAGGGTACCACTCCTGATTTGTTTCGTGGCGCCGTATCGTTCCAAGTTTGACCAGACCGGCACAACATTCTTAACTCCCTCAAGCGCGATTTTACTTTGTAAACCGGACAATGCGTGTTTCAGCACATCGACACCATAGGAGACTCCGCGATCACCGACGACTTTTGCCGCTTGGAAAACAAAATACCCCGCACCGCCGCATCCCAGGTCGGCAATCTGATGTCCATAGCGGACACCTATGTCATGGAGTATGCGTGCTGGATTGAGAAACTGATTTCCTGAAGCGGCTTTTCCCATAGTACTCTTAGTATATCACTGGCAATTTTTTTTCACCATGTCTCGTATTGGTGCGAATGATAACCGATGAATAGCGCAAGTGCCGAGTGCATACAGCGAAGTCATGTGTCGGGAGGTGCCGTACCCTTTGTGCGCGTCAAATGCATATCCCGGGAAACGTTTGTTAAACGTACTCATCATGCGGTCACGCGTCACCTTAGCGACTATCGACGCAGCGGCGATTGATTCGCTAATCGCGTCGCCATCTATGATAGAACGTGAAGGCATACGGAAATGAACCGGCAAGGCGTCAACCAGGACGAAATCCGGCGGTGTGGATAGTTTTACTACTGCCCGTTTTATTGCCAGCTTATTTGCAAAACTGATTCCGCGCTTATCAATGACAGCTGGTGACACGGTATGTACCGCCCAGGATACGGCGCATTTAGTGATACGCTCAAAAAGTGCTTCTCGAGTTGCCGGAGTAAGCCGCTTAGAATCGTCGATTCCAGTAATACCATGTCTTGATGGTAAAATGACTGCTGCGGCCACAAGCGGCCCAGCCCATGCGCCACGCCCCACTTCATCGACGCCGGCAATGTACGTATATCCTTTTCGTTTAAGCATGCGTTCATGGTAGCGCGTAGCTGGCATAGCATCAGTATACATCACAAACGTTTAGATACGATAAAGGCCGTTGTACGCCTCTATACAAAGTTGTTTTTAAGGCGCAACGGCCTTTGAAACTTCTCAGACATGGCTGTTAACCGCCCGGAGGCAGTTAGCAACACTCGAGTCTTAGAAGTCTTTATCCTCATCGTTAGCTCACTCTTGATGAGTGAAATTCCCCACCACCTCGTGGTTTGTCTCTTCTGACAATTAAGTCCGAAAGGATAAACCTTTTTATTTTGTGTTGGGTTTTCAGCCGGTGAGCACGGCATATTCGGCAGTAGAGAAAGATCCGCCAAAATTGACTTTTTTTTTGAAAGATCTTTCCCAGCTGCCCTTACTGACCCCCTATAGAAGAGCCTTTTCTAAGCTCAACAGCATGAGTATAGCACGATTTGAAGAGGGTGTCAACATCCTTCCATGGTTTACGGCCTACAGTCGGCAACTTTTAGTTGTGAACGGGTAATCTATACTGTCTAATCGACTAAAAAAGCCATAATCGATAGTCTATGGACTGTAGCCAGCTTTCCTAGACTTTTTCTCGTAACTTACTTTCAACAAATTTCAGAACTTGGTTGAATTCTATTTCTGGACTGAGTGTCGTCGCATCCAGGTACAAATCGTAATGAGAGGGTTCGAAAATATTGAGCCCGTAGTATTGCTGATAGCGTTTCGTATCGCTTTGCAGTCGTTTCTTTACTGATGAAAGTACATCTTCATAATTATTAAGACCCGGTGCTTCATTTCGCTTTTGTTTCTGTTGTTGGATGGCACCCCAAATGCGACGCGCACCTTCCTCGTCAGAGACTTCTAGGAAGATTTTTAGAGAGTGAGGGATAAAGTGGAAAGCAGTCCTACTTTCCAATACGATATTATCCCGTTCTTTGCCAATTTTTTCTATGTACTCGTCGAATCCCTTATCGCCTTCCGAATTCGTTTCACTCCAGGCATTGAATTCAGCGAGTGTCATACCTTTTTTACGCGCCATCTCCCGTCGCATTTCGCCGATATAAATGCGCTCAAAGCCAAGAGCCGCGGCAAGCTTCTCCGCCACGGTGCTTTTTCCTGATCCTGGCTTACCACTGACGCTAATAATCATATTCGCGCGTGGTGCGAGTGTTTATTGGAATCGGCGCGGAATCGGCCGCCCACGTCGCGGGCCACCCTGATTAAATCCGCCATGAGGACGCATGGGGCGACGAGGCGGTGGCTCATATCCTTCGATGAGCGCGTTGACAGAGAGTGAGATGCGATTACGCTCTTTATCGATATCCATCACCTTGACTTTCAGCGTGTCGCCAATATTGGCCTTGTCCGTTACTTTGTTCACGTGTTCAGGGGCAAGTTCTGAAATATGCACCATGCCGTCTCTTCCAGGAAGTATTTCAACTATTGCGCCAATTTCATTTCCACTCATGTCTTTAATAATCTGTGTTACCTTTCCTTCATAGATTTCACCAACTTTAACTTCCTTGGTCAGATCTTCAATGAATTTCTTTGCACGATCGGACATTTCGGCGCTGTGCGAAGTGATCATGACGAGACCATCATCTTCGATATCGATTTTCATGACATCAGCTCCTCCACACACTTCAATAATCTTATTAATCGTTTCTCCGCCTTTTCCAATGATTGTTCGGATTTTTTCCGGATCAATTTTGATAGATGTGATGCGTGGCGCGTACGGCGACAGTTCAGACCGCGGCTGCGAGATCGTCTTATCCATCACGTCGAGGATTTTTATTCTCGCCTCTCTGGCAGTTGTCAGCGTATCGCGAACGATAGCCGATGAAATGCCGTGCAGCTTTGTATCCATTTGTATCGCAGTGATGCCTTTCCGCGTACCCGCGACTTTGAAATCCATATCACCGCTATGGTCTTCGACGCCCTGGATGTCAGTCAGAAGTTTGTACTTCGATTCGTCGTGTTCGTCGGTGATCAATCCGATTGAAATACCTGCTACGGCGGCACTGATTGGCATGCCAGCATCCATGAGGGCCAGGCTTGAGCCGCACACCGACGCTTGGGATGTTGAACCATTCGACGAGAGTACTTCAGATACTACCCTCACGGTATATGGGAATGTTTCTTTGTCCGGGAGAAGCGGTAACAGGGCCTTTTCTGCCAGTGCCCCGTGGCCGATTTCTCGCCGTCCCGGGCCTCGCAGGGGAGCTACCTCACCTACGGAAAACCCTGGGAAATTATAGTGGTGCATGTATCGTTTCTTGCCGGAAAGCTCCATCGTATCGAGGAATTGTTCATCTCCGGGCGAGCCAAGGGTAACGACGGAGAGAATCTGCGTTTCACCGCGCTGGAATAGGGCCGATCCGTGAGTTCGCGGCAAGATACCGGCAGATGCCGACAATGGCCGTATTTCATTGAGAGATCGCCCATCGACACGTTGGCCCTTTTCTAAGACCATGGCTCGGGTACGTTCTTCGTAGAGTTTTTCCACGATGCCGAGTGCTTGCGCGCGATCATCTTTTGATACCTCATTATCTGCTTTTAATATGACGTCCAGTTCTTCGGTGATACTCGCTACGGTTGCTACGTGACTGAGCTTATCGGCTGGTTCGCCAAATAGAGTATCAAGCTTCGGTTTGCAGAAATCCATCACTTTCCGGCGGATCCGTTCGTCGATAAGGTCGGCTTGAGGAATTGACAATTTTTGCTGTCCAACTGCAGCTCGCACTTCTTCAATTAACTGCAAAATGGGCTGGATGTGTTGATGAGCGAATTCTATTGCTTCCTGTATGACTGATTCTTCAATTTGGTTTCCTCCAGCTTCAATCATAATGACTTTGTCAGCCGTACCGCATACGACGAGATCGAAGTCGCTCTTTATTCGCGCTTCGTACGTAGGGTTGATAACCCATTCACCGTTAATACGTCCGATGCGAATACCGGCAATTGGTCCTGCCCATGGGATGGGCGAAATAGAGAGTGCCGCGGATGCCGCGACGACTGATTGTACGTCGGGGTCGTTTTCCTGATCCATCGAAAGTACGGTCAACACTACTTGTACGTCTTTTCGCAAGCGTTCCTCGAAAAGCGGGCGGATGGTTCTATCGACGAGGCGAGACGTAAGGATGGCTTCATCTGACGGACGCCCTTCACGTTTGATAAAACGCGAACCCTTGATTTTTCCGGCGGCGTAGAGACGTTCCTCGAAGTCTACGAGCAGAGGAAAATAATTTATTCCCTCCCGCTCTTTTTGGCCCATTACTGCTGTCGCTAAAACAAGCGTATCACCGTATTGTACGGTGCATGCGCCATGCGCCTGTCCTGCAAACTGGCCGGTGCTTATTATAAGTTTTTTACCGCCGATTTCTTTCTCGAACGTTTTCTTTTCACTCATAAGTTATACGCTGTCTCGATCGGCAGGCTTCTGACCTCACGGTTCGCGTCTTTTCGTAGACGATATCGGTGAGTTCAGCGTGTCTGCCGTCCGGGACTAGCAGTTAGTGATTAATTAGTCTTCGTATCGGGCCCATGCGACTGGAACCGAGAAGGTACTTTTTCTTATCTTTACTTAGATCAATGAATTCATCAGCCTGTTCAATGATTTTATGTGAGGATGATTCGCCGAATGCCATAACCTCCACATAATGGCCATGATTCTGTAAGTATTCAATCAGCGGCTCATAATCTCCGTCACCACTAACGAGGATAATGACATCGAGTTTATTCGACATACGGATGGTATCCATGGCAATGCCTACGTCCCAGTCACCTTTTTTCATCCCGGATCCGAAAATCTGGAGATTCTTCATTTTAACCTCGAATCCTTGCAACGATAAAGCTTCGAAAAATTTCTGCTCCTCCGGATTATTAGCTCTAATGACGTAGGCTATGGCGCGAATTAGCTTCCGGCTTGCCACTCCTGATTCTAGGATATTTGCGAAGTTAACCTTTGATCCGTAGAGGTTTTTCGCCGAGTAGTACATGTTTTGAACGTCGACGAAGACGCCGACACGTTGCTCAGTATGCTTCATGATGATTTTTCTATCTTTCCTTCAGTTTCTTCTTCAATCTCTTCTTTGCTGTCTGGACCAAAATCGGATTGCATCGGTGTGCCAAAGCCCGTCGCTTCAGAAGGTGTGATGATAATTTTCAACTTCAACTTTTTCGAAAGCTCCTCGGCGCTTTTCTGGTCCTCTTTTTGCAGATGCTTAAAGAGTCTGCGGCGCATTCCGACCTTACGTAAAAGCCCTCTCCGTGAGGAGAAGTCCTTCTTGTGGGATTTGAGATGGTCGGTCAGCTGGATGATTTCTTCAGTCAGGATGGCTATCTGCACCTCGGGAGAACCGGTATCGGACTCGTGAGTCTTGAATTTCTTTATGATTTTGTCTTTTTGCTCTTTGGTGAGCATGATGTTTGGTCAATTAAGAATTAGCGATCGGTATTCCGAGCTGAAGGGGACCACTCCTTCTAGATAGCCCAGGATACCGAAACGGAAGTAAGTGGATGGTATTCTACCTTAGAGCCTCTCTCCTGTCAACCATGTGGTTGCTTCTCTTGAGAAGTGGATGCCTGAGGATAGCGTTTCTTTTTGTCAATAACTGATAACCCTGCGGCCGACACTACGAAATAGACCGTCCAATCGATCGCCATATTTTTGAAATTGTATGTCGGATAGCCTTTTGATAAGGCAGCGGACAAACATTGATCATTGGACGGCTGAGTTTGTAGAGTCTCTATAAAGCTTAGAGGGAATCCCGCTTCGTTATACACATGGCAGACGTCACTTACCTCGGTTCGAATGATGGCTGGAGAGAGCAAGGTTACGGCGGTTGCACTGATGATGGAGCCGATAATTACACCGACTTTCTTCATGAATTCATTTTCTATAATATTTCTTGATTGACGTAGAAGTGTAGCTCTGTTTTTTACGCACACAGCTTAAAAGTCAATGAGCGTATAATGACTCACCTACGTGATTATGGGCACTGTCTGCATGTCCCAGACCAACCGGAATAGAGATCGCCGGGGCGACCGCCAGACGGGTAACATTCTCCGTTCGCCCTGTATTGCTCTCCTCCGGAATAATACGTGCCAGAGCAACTCCACAGATTTCCACAGCCCGTCGGTGTACATGTGCTGCCAGAGCTATCTCCACCAGGCGATGAGGATTGATCAGTCGTCGTTGTAGAAGTTTGGGAAGCAGCGTAGGCAATGATGAATACAATGATCATGATCATAATGAAAAAGAATACGCCTGCGCTAGAGGAAGAACTTGCGGAAGGTTTGGGGGAGACCTGAGCAGGCTGAACAACAATTTGAGCAGTTCCTGGTCCGTTAACCATCTTTTTCGTATCATCCTCAAGTCCGCCAAATGCGATATAGAGGAAGATTCTCAGAATCGCATTGATGATTATATAATATGCGACGACACCGACTGCCAAGATAATTGCATTTTTTTGTATGTTGTCGGCAGTAATTCCCTTGATCAAATATGCATCAACTCCAACAAATACTGGAAGTATTAAAAACAATACTTTCAATGTACGATAATACCATTTTTGCTCCAAAATCGATTTCTTTATTGACATATATAAACAGTAAGGCTCAGTTTGATTATACATCCTTTATAAAACCCTGGGTAATAGACAGTAGATATTTTCTCTGATGTGTCGTATAATATTATAAGTTATGAGTAGTAAGTATCGAATAGCGAGAAATGAGGGTTGCGAACCTTAACTTATCGCTCACTTCCCATTACTTGCCATCATCATGCCATCACGCCTTAGACAACTCTTAACCCAATTTCTCGAATATTTGGAGATCGAGAAAAATACCTCGCCGCTCACCGTGAGGAACTATGGATTTTATTTGGAACGATTTGTATCATGGGCGAATATAGACCGTCCAGAAGACATCACCATGGAACAAGTCCGTCAATATCGACTCTACTTGAATCGTCTCATGAATCAGCGAAAAGAACTGGTGAAGAAAACAACCCAGAACTACCATTTGATCGCTTTACGCTCGTTCCTCAAATACCTCGCCCGCCAGGATGTGAAAACTTTATCAGCTGAGAAAATCGAGCTCGCAAAAATTCCCGAACGCCAGGTATCGTTTTTAGAGGGTGAAGATCTCGAACGTTTTCTCGAGTCGCCAATGAAGACGAAGGAGAACCCCTTGATTCAAAGCCGGGACAAAGCAATACTTGAAATGCTCTTTTCTACCGGCTTGCGGGTGTCAGAGCTTGTCTCGCTCCAGCGAGATTCGGTAAATCTCAAGAAAGATGAATTTACCGTCCGTGGCAAGGGCGGGAAATTGCGGGTCGTGTTCCTTTCAAACCAGAGCAAGTATTGGATCAAGCAGTATCTCGACGGCAGGAACGACGTTACCAAATATCTTTTTGTCAGGCATGATCGTGCGGCCGGAAATGACGACGTAAAACCGTTGTCAGCAAGGTCGGTCCAGCGGCTCGTCGAACGGTATGCGAAAATCGCAGGGATTACGAAACGCGTAACCCCCCATACGCTTCGCCACAGCTACGCTACAGACTTGCTCATAAACGGCGCAGACATTCGTTCAGTTCAATCGATGTTGGGGCACGCATCAATCACCACTACCCAGATTTACACACATATTACAAACCAGCAGTTGCGGGATGTATATAAGGCATTCCACGGTCGGCGCAGAAGAAAGGAATAGTAGCCATGTACATAATCAACATTTTCTCATATACTCGTTCGATACATACGCCCCAATAGTTCAACCCCGACGTGAAAGTCGGGGCCTGCCCACCATGACCAGTGCCCTTGTAGCTCAACGGATAGAGCACCAGCCTTCTAAGCTGGCCATAGAGGTTCAATTCCTCTCGAGGGCATTGGTGATGGCGGGCGAGACTCACAGAAATATTAACGAGCTAATAATATAATTACTATGGATGAACAACCACCACTACTCAATCCGAAACCCTATAAAGTTTCAAAAACCAAAATATATTTTTGGCTTGCTATATTGGTAATAGGCTTCACTGCAGGCGTGGTGCTTTGGATACGGAATCTGTATAGTGAGAATGCAGCTGCTGAGAAGGTGCTTACAACCTACCAGCAGGTTCAAAATGAAGTATCACGTTGCCAACAGTTGATGGCACAATCTGCGGGTGAGTTTGATCAGTATGAGTATTGTAAGAAATTGCTTGAAACGTTTTCTTCTCGATAAACATCATTTTTTATGCTATTTCTCGGTGCCATTTTTTCCGCTCTCGGAATAACCTTATTTGTTATCGGTGAACGTTTTCGCAGCATTCAAGCGGAAATGCGTTCAGTAAAACGCATGCTTATTCGTGAACTGCGTCCTGGGATTATCACGGAGATTTCAGGCACAGCACAGCTGGATCCTCCACTCCTGACCCCATTTAGCAATCAGCCCTGTGTATATTATGAGTACGAGGTGCAGCGTTATGAGCCAAAAGTACATGGGAAATCGGTCTGGCGCAGAGTATGGCAAGAACAAAGCGCAAAGCGTTTCCACATTTACGATGGAACTGGCGATCTTTCAGTAACACCCGTTGAAGCTTCAATAGATGTCCCGCAGGTCTATGAAAGCCTGCTACAGGCCGGGGATGTTTACTCACAGAAACCAGCTGTCAAGAAACTCGTCAACCTTATAGCTGGGTACCAGGCACGCGTTATTGAACGGGCCCTTTTAATAGGCGCATCCGTTTACGTATTCGGCTCGGTTTTTTCAAATGATGAAAAACTGTACATGATGAAGGGAAAACGGCCGCTTATCATCAGCACAAAGCCAGAGGAGTTGGTCGAACAGGAAGTAGGGAGAAAAGGAGCTTTGTTCACGTTAGGCGGTTTAATCGGTCTTTGTGGCGGCCTTGCCTTGATTGTTTTGCAGTATTTTGTATTATAAGAAGTCGGTTTCATAGGTTAGTCATGAAGCCGTACCCATGGTGGCTATAGCCTGCCTCGCCGGCAGGCGGGCACAGTGGTTAGTGCATCGGTCTGCCCGCCCCGCTCGCCAAAGCCTCATAGGACAAGTTAATATCCCAAGGGATTTACGGGGGTGGCTATAGCACAGTGGTTAGTGCATCGGTCTGTGGCACCGATGACGAGGGTTCGAATCCCTCTAGCCACCCCCGTGCATCTCTTCTTCTGGTTTTACTCTCGATGTGCTCGCGAGCTTTGGCGGGCCTGCCTGCCCGCCGAACTGGCAAGGCAGACGGGGTGGAGCCGCCAGTATGGGGGCAGAACCCATTAGCCACTTTCTCAGTCCTTAATTGAACCAAAACAGATTGTCACAATAATGGCTGGTTTTTGGCATTGGAGTATAATTACCTTATGAATAATCGTCTTGGATATATACATTGGGTTGTGGTTATTCTCATTGCCGTTATAGCCGTGGGATTGGTTGGGGTTGCGTGGTACTACAAGGACAATAAGACTGAAGAAAATACGCCAAATCTATCAGAGACAAATATTTCTATATCCAGAGGTTCGGAAAATACCAATGCTGCCATTCAAGATATTGATGATCACGGATGTGATGTTCCTCAGGGTTTTTATTGGTGCGAACTTTCTCAAACGTGTATTGATCATGCAGTAGAAGATTGCGTTATTACCACATCAAACGCGAGTGTTGCAAGCGCGTTAAATGATGCAGTAATTCCTCTGGAGCCCATCACTGACTCTCACCCCATTTCTTATATCGGTGATTTTAATATTCCCACGAGCTGGAAAGAATATACTGATGACATATCCGGATTCACTTTCCGATACCCTCCCGACTGGAGTGTCTTAGAACCTTCATCAGAAGAAATAGGATTGCAGATCGCACCACCAAATGTATCAGAGCGTGAAGATAGCTTGCGCAATAACCTTCAAATATTAACAGTGGACGGTGGTTATGCAAAAGATGATTTATCTAACATTGAAACTCTCGTCATTAATGGAAACTATGCTCAAGTGGCAACATACGTAAACCAGGGCGGCACGACTGAACTACATACCTATGTTCCGAATGGTGATTCGCACTTTGTCCTCAAGTGGGCATCAGAGAAAGAAGCGCAGTATTCAGAATACCGACGCATTCGTTCAACTTTTAAGCTTGATATTAATACTGTCAGCCAGTGGCCGGTGTACGATAATAATTTCGGCATCTTTGCCCTGACGTTTCCTGAAGAATGGAAAGGGTATTCATACAAAGACACATCAGGTGCTTACTATGAAATAACATTCGCGAAGAAAATAGTTGAAACTCAAGAAACCGTGTCTTTTATGATAGTTGAATGGGTTGGGGATAGTAGCTATTTATTCCCTGGGTATAACTGGGTAAATGGTTATATTGGCAGATTTGGCTATAGCATGAGTAACAAACCAAACGGTAGTCAAGCATTAAAGGTGTGGGAACAGATTCCAGAGATTGTCGCTTCATTAACTGGAGGAAATAATTAAGAAACAAGACCTCTCCTATACCCAAAGTTGCCTCGAGCCTACACCGCGTGTAACTTATTGGTCTACAAAGCAGGTTCTAAGATAAGTAGCCATCCGACCCCACTGAAGCAGGAAGATTGATTTTCTTCCCGCCTTTGCTATCATACATGTGCCTTGGACACTGGGGAGCAAGGAAACGGACGGTCCCGGAAAGGGGCGTTTCCAAACAGAGAACCAGTGTCAATTACAACCGGCCTTCAATCCGGTTTATTTCATATGAAAGCATTCTTAGAAAAATTTACCCGGCCGCCAAAAAAATCTCCGATCGGCAGCTACCGACTGGATGTCATTTCTCTGCCTGAAGAATGTGATTGGGGAAAGTATGTGCCTAAAGAGATACAGTATATTTTTAGTAACAATCCGGAGTACAAAGAAAAGATAAAAAAGATACTATCCTCGGGTAAAGCCATAGGCATCCGGACGGTCTTGCGCACTCCGGAAAACATACTCAAGGCGATCCACGCTGTCAGTGTTTATAGTCAGTCCAATTATATTGTTACCTGGCTGCCTAAACTGCTGCGCGAAAAACACCTGCCGAAAATAGAGCCTGCGGAGTACGAATTGGCAAAAACTCATCATTACGACCTCCATGAGGCAGTGCAGACTATCGTACGGGATCGGTTACGGTTTAAGCGGGTTGTTTTGATCGATGAGGAAAATATCGGTATCAAGCCAGAGGAGCAAATGTTCATCTCGGAGCTTTCAGAGGTTATTTACCCTATCGCAATTGATTACGCCGTGTTCCGTGTAATTGCCGATAACGCCCGTGAGCGGACGAGAATCGCTCAAACCCTGATTAAAATACTTCTTATCGTGGGTCCAATTGCCCACGCACTAGAAAAGTACATTAGCGGTTTGGGTAAACTTTTTGCCGCTTCAGCGGACGATTTGCTCGGCGAGTCGGCAGAGCTGATGGCGCTGCGCGGCTCGGGTTTTTCCTGGAAAGTGCTAGTCCGTCGCGGCAGGATACTACTGCCAGTGTTCGCATTAGCCACTTGGGGAGCATTTTCAGTGGAGGGTCTTCTGGTGTCGGGAAAGACCATCTGGGCTGGAGTTGTATTCGGCCTTTCTGCTGTTGCCCTATCCCTGACGACAGCGATCCAATCAATATTTATGTACCGCCACAATGCATTACGGCTCATGCAGAACGGAAAAATTCCAGAAACCTCCAGCAGACATATTTTTAAACTGGCAATAATCCAAGACTTCACCAACCCTGCCCGCCTCGGCTTATTGATCGGTTCTTCTCTATCGCCGGTGATGGGGATTATCGGAGCCTTAAGCGGACTGATGCACAATGGATGGATTTTGGCCGCTATTGGCTCGACTGAATCAATCGTGGCGGGACTGACGGTAATTTTCGCTGACTATATCAACGAGTGGCGGTTCCGAAAAAAACTCAACACAGCAATCAGATCAACTGGCTGACACTCTAAAGCTTTTTGTAATACTTCTTTAGCAGCGGGTCAAATAAAAACCATACTCAGTGTTGCCACCGAAACGTACGCACTGGTTCTCTATAATTTACTGCCGCTCATCGATCCAGAAAAGCGTATAATGATGTTGATATACTCATCGGAGACGTCGCTGCTGCCGGAAAAGACTCCATCGACTAGTGCTCTACCACCGGAGCAGTAGAAATCGTAGGTAACGTAGGCTGAGGCGCCACCGGAAGCCCCACTGTCCACTGGGACCGGCACGCTCATCGAGACTGTAACAGTCCCATCTGAACTAATGGGGTAAGCACTACCATTATCATCTATAAGTGCATTGTTCCTCACTGAGATGGTGTCACTCTGTTGCTGGCTGAAATTAAGCGCATCGAAGTTACTGCTGACAACAATGGTACCATCGACACTGTAGTCACCATTGAGATCACAACTCCAGCCATCGGCGTCCCCGCCATTAGTTGAACGGTTACTATCTGAGTTGGATGGCTCACTATTGGTATTAGCGTCACCATCATCATCTTTCGGCGGTTCAATCACAACCATGGGTAAAAGGTTATCTTCCGGACAACTGGGATTTCCACCAGCGTAGTAACTACCAGAGTACGTCAACATATCCCAACATTGTTGGCCATTGTTTTCATAAACGCAGGTGTAACCTGATTCGGTAGTTGGCATCCTCGTTTTCACAGTACTTGCGCCGTCGATTGTCCCACCACGTCCATGGCAATCATTCATGAAATTCTGTACGAGTGGTGGATAGGTAACATCTGGAGCTGGTTCGCCAGTGAATACGCAACCATAACACCCAAGGACGTAAGCGTTCTCATCGCTAAGCATGTCTTCCCACTGCTGCTCCCCTTCACCATCGGCAAAGGCGCTGGCAGCATCATACATATCGGTAGTCATCGTTGCCACCTCTTCGTAACAGACGCCATTGCCGCGATAATCACGATTGCAGACTCTACGTGGTGCGTCTTCGTACGCATAAGCTGATTTTGTGAACGCACGCCCCAAGTAACCAGGATCATGGGAATGTCCGAGGCCGTCGAGCCAATGCTTTTGCAACAGCAATTTAGCTGCGATGTAACGCATCGTCTGGCGGTCATTATTTTTTACGGCAAAATCGCCTAACTGTTTCAGCTCGGCTAACTCTTTTATTGAAACGAGTAGGAGTTCACTGGCCTTACGAGAATTAATGGAGAGAGAAAACTCTCTCGGCGCTGCAGGAATAGTTTTCCAATCACTCGACTTCGAGGTGAGATCTCGGATTTGACTCGTCCATGCAATGAGCGACTTTTGGTAGTCGTCGAGCTTTCCGTTGGCGGAATAACGAACGAGCCAGTCAGTTCTGACTCGAGCCGTACTGGCGACCCAGCTCATTGATGCGAATGAAGGCAGATCTTTGTGACTGGCCTGGATACTGTCACCAACTATTTTTGCCATCGTCGCCTCAGTAGCAGTATCCTGGAGACTGAGTAGTGACTGTTCAAAATTAATGTACGAAATAAAAAGGTAGAGGTAGTAGAGTAATCCTATGGTTAACAAAATCACGACTATCGACGCAACCAAGCGAAAAGGGCTCCTCTTGCCATTGGGGGCGGTTTTAAAGAGTATGTCAAAAAGCCATTTCAATGCATGGACAGCGAGGATCAGGGCAAAAATTCCTGCCCCGGCAAAAAAGATCTTAACTGCCACATCCGTAGTCTGGTTTGTTTCCGCGTAGCTGTAAATTAAGACTGCCGAGAGAAAGAACATGATGAAAAAAACAATGGAGAAGGCAATGGGGGATTTGTTGCGCGGTTTTGTCGGTTCCGGTGCTGGGTGTTGTTTACTTTGCTCTTCCATGGTCAGTGATTTAGTAGCTCAACCTTCTAGGTCCAGTCTACCACATACCTAGCAACATATAAAACCTTCATAGTATTAGTTAAAATTAACCTTTGCATTTGATTCTCCCACATCTCATACCCATGGGGATTTACTTTGACTAGTGGATTTTTTAGAGTATAAAGAGTGTATGACACATAGAAAAACCTATACCATCGTAGCTATTTCAGTCGTAATTTCAGCTCTTCTAGTATTCCTTGCATACTACATTCTCCAGAACCGAGGTGGCGCGAACTACGGTGATAATGATGAACTTGATGGATTGGTTCAAAATGCCAATTATTCTGACCCCTTTCTAACAATATATGAGCAGGCGAGTGATGTGTGTGTAAAAAGCGGCGGGACATTTGTTGGATGCCCGCATTGCCAGCCAGGACAGCGTTGCGAATGCACCCCATGCGATTGCCCAGACGGGACTTACATCGATTATGCTATAGGGTGCAGGGAGTATGTGACAGTTATTGACAGTGGAGCATACGGAGATGATGCCTTAACAGATAGTATCAATCGCGCAACAAATCAAACAGCTGAAGAGGTTGTAACGCCGATGAGTTTGTGCCGAATAACTGACGATGGCATTGATCCATGTCTTTCGAATAGTGTGTGCTTTTGGTCTCGGGAATGTCCGAGGGGAGCAGAATGCGGACCAATCACTGGAGATTCTCTCTGCCACCAAACATGCTTGATCGACGATGATTGTCCGTCAACCACGCCGAATTGCCAGGAGATAGAAATGGCTCGAGGAGATATTTTGGAGACGTATACCATTTGCATGTCGTAAGGTAATTATTTTTAGGTAGGCGTACGAATAGCTAGCCCGCATGTAACAAACCAAAAAAGACCCCCATTGCTGGAGGCCTTCTTTGTTTGAAGTCTAGTTCATGTCCCGAGGCTGTCTACGGAATCCACCACTACCACCACGAGGACGATCACCCATCGGGCGAGCCTCATTGACCACGATTGCGCGGCCTTTGAGGTCCTGTCCGTTGAGCATTTCGATCGCCTTCATGGCTTCCTCATCCGTAGCCATTTCTACGAAACCGAAACCGCGGGAGCGTCCTGTCATACGATCCATGATGACCTGGGCAGACGTAACGTTGCCCGCCTGAAGGAAACATTCCTTCAGTTCGTCATCAGAGACATTGTAGGAAAGACTCCCTATATAGAGTTTCTTTGCCATTGCTCTGTCTTAAGTTATTAATGACCTAATCTCTCGATAGGAAGACCTTTCCCTTGCTCATGTTTCCATGAGAATATCCTACGAAGACTGAAAACAGCATACGCCATACTCGTCTTTTTGTCAATGCCCGTCCCCAAACAGCGCGCAGTTTGTGATATGATAGGTCCATGAAACGTTTTTTTGCTATAGCTGAACTTCTGGCAGTCTATGTAACCCCCGTCGCAGTTTTTTACTTTGGGCTTCTGCCGTACGGTGCCCGCCTACTTTTTCTCGAAGTATTCGCCGCCCTGGTTATCCTTCTGACGATCACTCGCCGAATGAACCTGCGCGACATGGGGTTTCGCTGGGACACCTTCGCACCCTCAGCGAAATTACTGTTGCCGGGCACCATTATCGCGGTTGGCGTCTTAGTGGTGAGCTTCTTACTCGGCATTGGGACGGAGTATGTATTTAAAAGTTGGTGGACGAATTCGTTTTTTCTTTATTACCTTGCCGTGGGCGCTTTCTCGCAGGAGTTCGGATATCGGGGGTATTTACTTCAGCGACTGCGTATAGTTTCCAGCAACCCGTGGTTTCTCGTGATTGCGAATTCGATTCTTTTTTCTCTTTTACACGCATTGCACCGTGATAACCTCGTTTTCATCGGCACGTTCATTTTCGGGCTCTATCTGACTTGGGTGTACGTGAAACGTCCAAATATTCTTGCTTCGACACTTGCCCACGGTATTGTCGGTACTGTGGCGATTATCTTGGGATTTTTTTAAAGAAAAAGAAAAGACGGACCGCAGTGGATGCAAGTCCGTCGTTTGAG
This sequence comes from Parcubacteria group bacterium GW2011_GWA2_48_9, assembly GCA_001003705.1. Taxonomy (GTDB): domain Bacteria; phylum Patescibacteriota; class Patescibacteriia; order UBA10025; family UBA10025; genus UBA10025. The sequence continues at coordinate 33,724 of LCPQ01000005.1, forward strand.
GTAGCAAGGTGAGGTCAATGCGGCTGCATTCTTCCGAAGCCGAGCCGCAGGCCAATCCTGCCTTCGCTTTCGTAGAATGGCTCGATGAAGAAGACTAGAGCCCCGTATTGTCCAGCCGATAACTCATTCGGCACATAGAAGCAGAGGTTTCCCGACAGTCCCGCGAGGGGATTATCGCCCTCTCTCGAGCTGAAGCTCGGGCCTGCGTACCCTGCAAAGGCGGCTGACCAACTTCCCCCGATACGCTTCAAGTAAGTAACTGAAGCAACGAATGCGCCAGTGCCCTTGCCGCCATACGGAGCGACCCAGTAGAGGTCACCCCCGATTCTCCACCTGTGAAGGAGGGTGGCACCGAGACCGAATCCTGCTCCGCCTCTGGAGTAACCACTGATCGGCTGAATCCCGAAAAACCGTATGTCTGCCGTTCGGCTTTCATGACAACGGCGCACGAGGGCTGAGCCAGTGAGTTGGATGGTATCGACGCCTGGCTTCGAGGCAACACTGTCTGCAGGGCGTGGGACACTGGTCACTGTCACAGGGGTTAGAGGTCCGAATATGGTATCGTGATGTACTGAGTCAGTAGGTACATAGTCCGTTTGCGCATCTGACATGGTAGGGATCACCATGAACAGAAATAACACCAGGCACTTCACACTTTTGAGCATTGCTCCCTCCTTACCGTGGGATGGCCTATAGTTCAGTACTACTCAGGATCAAAGGTTCTATAAAAAATGAGATCACCTCCTATGGTGGCTCGTTTTGTTAACGGGCATGTAGTGTTGGTTTGAGCTGTTTGCGCAGTCAGAGTAGCGGCGATCAGCTACCCTGTCAAACCGTCATCTTGAACGATACGTGAAATTTTCAGGAACGCTTGGTATACTAGGTTACTATGCGTAGTTTCATGGCAAATGCCAGAGTCTTTTTTCAGCGCCGTTGGGTCCGCAACGGTCTCGTCGGGGTTATTTTGCTCGTTATGGGGACGCTCCAGGTCGTTACTATGGTTCAGGAAACACAGACCTTTGATGAGGGTGCCCATCTCGCCGCTGGCGTAAGCTATCTGCAGGCGAGGGATTTTCGTATGAACGAGGAACACCCGCCCTTCGTAAAAATGCTGGCGGGTATGAGCGTGCTTCTGACGAACCCGCACATGAGCTATGATACGCCGGCCTGGAGAGACATTAACCTATGGGAGTTTTCACAGGACTTTATGTATCGCTCTGGCAACGATGCAGACCGGATGCTTTTTTTCGCTCGGATACCTATGGTGCTCATCAGTCTCGGACTCGGACTGCTTATTTATTACGTCGGCAAACGAATCGGCGGTGAGTTTGCTGGATTCTTCGCCCTTGGTTGGTATGCGTTTGATCCGAACTTTCTCGCCCATGGACGATATGTGACTACCGATGTAGCTGCTACGCTTGGCTATCTGGCCGTCTTGGTACTACTCTTACGAGTTCTTGAGCGATGGACTCAGGGGAGGTTGGCGGCATTTGGTCTCGTGTTTGCCCTTGCACAAATGACAAAGTATTCCACCGTATTTCTTTGGGTGCTTATTGTCATTATCCCAATCACATGGATTCTCATTCATAGTCGGGAACGTCCGCTTCTGCGTCTTGTGATGCGACGAGTCGGTGCGATTGTCGGATGGGCAGCTATAGCAACCGCCGTTGTCATGATAATTTTTTATTTCGGCCAAGTGTCCTATGGCCGAGACGACCAGCATATTCGACGGCTTCTCGCCGAGCGCGACCGGTTGGTAGCTAGTGATACACTCAATGACCAGATTTCCGTTTTTCAAAAGGCTGCTCGGTTGAGTGACGCCACGACACCCACGGAACGTTTCATTATGCGTATCGTTCTCGATACACCAATTCCCGCGTGGTCGTACTTTAAAGGGCTGTTTAAGGTAGTTACCCATAATGCTGCCGGGCATACATCCTACTTACTTGGCCAGTATTCGAAAACTGGCTGGTGGTGGTATTTCCCTGCAGCTCTGTTTGTTAAGACTCCTGCTGTAACCTTTGTACTCATGGTATTCGCAGCGTTTTTTTTGACAGCACGGTGGTGGAAGCAGCATATAAGATATTCAAACGGATGGCTGCCGATGCTTACAGTGGCTGCGGTGCTGTATTTCGCCTGGAGCATGACGAGCAACGTCAATCTCGGAGTTCGCCATATTTTTCCAGTCTATCCAATTGCGTTTATCGCCATAGGGTATTTACTCTCCATACTTTGGCGAAACGGCTTCCGCTGGTCGAAAATTACTGTGGTTATTTGCGTTATTCTTTACTTGGTTACCAGTTTTTCGGCATTTCCTGCTTATATGGCTTATTTTTCGGAGTTTGTCGGTGGTTCGAAAAACGGCCCGCAATATCTCACCGATTCAAGTATTGATTGGGGTCAAGATTTGAAACGGCTACAAACGTACCTTATTGACCACAATGTCTCGCATGTCTGTCTAAGCTATTTTGGGCAGGCCGATCTCACATATTACCGTGCAGAGTATCAAAATCCTCCGACGGTGAATGACCCTCATGAACCGACGGATGTGAATTGTGTGGTGGCAATGAGTGTTACTAACTTGTTTTCCCAAGATGGTCTCTACGCATGGCTGCGTGACTACGAACCGGATGAACGTATCGGAGGATCTATCTATGTGTATGATTTTCGGGAAGGCCGAGTGCCCGCTCAGGCCCGGTAATCCATGCATGGAAGGTTCCGCCACCCGGTGGTATACTAGCATCGGAATCATCAATTATCCTCAAAAACTATGAGTACTATTGATTTCAAAGATGACATCGTCGATGAGGACGGTCTTCTCCAGTATTTCAGCTACGGCGAACGGATGGAAAAACTGTACCCGCTTATGAAGAAAGCCAAAGAAACTCATGCTTCGCAAAAAACGACGTTCACCATTCACAGCCGCACATGCGAGTTCATAGTCGATAAGGATGGAACGGCAAGTTTAAGGAAAAAGCCCGTGGCTGGGTGGTGGTAGGTTGGAAAAGTAAGTAGATATGACACTCACGAAATCTCCCGCTCCATCACTCGGAACTCCCGCACCAGATTTTTCTCTGCCGGCAACTGATGGGAAAACATATACATTGCGTGACTTCACTGACAAAGATGTTTTGGTTGTTTTCTTTACCTGCAACCACTGTCCATATGCACAAGCCGCAAAGCAAAAAATAGTCGATCTCTGGAAAGAGTTCACCGGTCAGTCGGTTCAGTTTGTGGCAATCAACCCCAATGATATACACCAATACCCCGAGGATGATTTCGAACACATGAAGCGAATCGAATATGATTACCCGTTTCCCTACCTGCGCGATGAATCCCAAGAGACAGCAAAGGCCTTTGGTGCTGTCTGTACTCCAGACATCTTCGTATTTGACCAAGATCGTAACCTCGTCTATCGAGGACAGATTGATAATGACCGACCGGGGCTCGGGGCCGTTGCCGCCAAGGTGGTGCTCGGAAAAGAATTCCCAGCCCCTTCAAAGACTGCGTCCCATGATCTCGCAGACGCTATCAAAGTAGTTCTGACAAGTCAGAAACCTGATACAGACCAACAACCCTCCCTGGGCTGCTCGATTAAATGGAAATAGTATGCGAATACTTTCTCTTGCTCCATCAAACACTGAAATACTCTATGCTCTCGGTCTGGGAGACCGCGTAGTTGGTGTTACGCACATGTGTGATTATCCGGATGAGGTAGACCAAAAAAAACGTGTGGGAAGCTGGACATCGACTAGCCTCAAAGATATTCGCAGCGTGAAGCCCGATGTGATTTTTACTTCCTATTATTTCCCGCCAGAACTGAAAAGCTATAACGGGCCGGGCGAAGTGGTGCATCTCGAGCCGCGCACGCTTGGTGATATTCTGTCTTCAATCCGTACTATTGGAGCAATTTGCGGCCGGAAAGACGCAGCAGAAGAGCTCGTCGGTGCTCTTGAGCAAGAATTATTTGACTACACGCAAACATTCTCTTTCGCAGAACGCGGCCCGGTTGTCTATGCGGAGGAATGGGGCAAACCGCCGATGGTTGCCGGCAATTGGGTACCACAAATGATCCGACTCGCTGGCGGGCATCAGCCGTTTATTGGGCCAGGTGAAGCGAGCCGCCGCATCAACTTAAGTGAATTGCAAGAAGCCGATCCCGATCTGATCATACTTCACTGGTGCGGCGCTGGTAGTAGGACTTCACCTGATGATGTGAAAAGCCGGCCCGGCTGGGATATACTCAGAGCGGTGCGCAGCGGCAGAGTGTACTCTATCGATGATAGAGCGATTAACCGCCCAGGCCCAAGAATAGTTGACGGCATTCGTTCAATGCGTGACATTTTTCAGAAGGATCAGGGCTTGCATTCTTAAGCATTCTATGCTAGGGTAAGCAGTTCATATGGCCCAACTTTCACAGCCAATTCAAAGGATTCTCGAAGCGTACTTGCGAAAGCTACCGCAAGAAAACTACGGGAAAGATGAGCCTAAAATCAAGGTGCACGCGGCAATCAGCCGTTTGGCTTTTGTGTATGAAAAAATTCGCAATGCTATTGATTATCAGGACGAACATTTATTGCGAAAGAATGCGATTGAACGGATGATCAAGCGCCGTCTGTATACCGAGGAAAAGCGGACACAACTTGGCCGACTTCTTCTTTCCGAATTGATCCGCGGAAGATATCTACAGAACAAAGCCATTCCGGAGCGGCTCATCAATGATGTTGATGGCATTATCAGCAGATACCTTGGACTTTTTGACTCAATAGCGCCAAATCGCCTTACAAAAGAACGCAAACGGGCAAGTGATTGGCTCTTATCAGTCTTATCCACGGAGATCGAACACTTTCTTGTGCCTCCTATTCGCGAGGATGCACTGGTGGAGGCAATGTACGGTGTTATCCGCCAAGACGTGGATTTGGCAGAAAGTATTTCTGACCCCGAAGAACGCGACTTACAAGTATATATCGCCATCCATAGAGCGCTAATCAGATCGGACAATGCCATCATCAGGTATCATCTGGTCAACCACTACCTTCCAGGTTGGCGCCAGGGAAATCCGCGTGATGCGCAAGAACTGCATCTCCATTTCTGGGAGTATATGGCGAATATAGAAGTGCAGATAACCCATCCGTTCGGTCATCGTCTCTTGAGGTTTATGAAGCGGTTCTCAGTACTCTTTGTGGTTTTAAGGGATATTTTTGAAGAAAGCCATGATAAATTTCAGTCTTTAGCTGCTAACCCAGCAGTCCTTGAAGAAAAAGTCCGTGAAGCATGCGAAAAACGCTATAAGAAAGCACGAACTAAACTGCGCCGAAGCTATATACGCACCATTATCTACATCTTTATAACCAAAATGCTTCTCGCGCTGGTCATCGAGTACCCATACGACAAATACATTATTCACAGCACGCACACGCTCCCTTTATTTATCAACGTACTGATTCCTCCATTCATCATGCTGCTCATTGCCGCTTCAATCCAGTTGCCCTCAAAGAAGAATACGGAGAAAGTTGTAGAGTTAATCAAAAAAATATGCTATCAGGAACCAGAGGAAGGTTTTCTCTACAAACGCCGCAAATCTTTCAAGAGAAGCAAAGTCGCCCAGTATGTTTTCAACGCGATGTACTTCGTGGCTTTTCTCGTTACTTTTGGAGTAGTTGTCCTCGCTCTGAATCTGCTCAAATTTAGTTTCGTGAGCGGCGCAATATTTATTTTCTTCATTTCGGTCATCAGTTTCTTCGGGGTGAAGCTTCGACGCGAAGCAAAAGAACTGGTGATTCTGGATGATCGGGATAGCTTCATGACGGTTATCTTGGACTTTTTCTCTTTGCCGGTCTTGCGGGTCGGGCAGTGGTTGTCTGAAAAAACACCTAAGATCAATTTATTCATCTTCATTCTCGACTTCATCATTGAAGCCCCGTTCAAAATTCTCATTGAAGTGTTCGAGGATTGGACGTCGTTTCAAAAAGAGAAGAAGGAGGAGATGTATTAGGTACGAAGCAGAGAGCTTTGATCCAGAAGTCAGTAGATTGGTTAATCAGTTCATCCGTGGCTTGGAGTTGGATTGCAAGCCAGCGCCCTGGCAAGTCAGTTCAAAATCTCAGATTCGTACACTCGTAGAAATTATTAACTACACAAACATATGACGACAGAAGGAAGCATGGGTCATGAAGGCCCGCCAGATATGAAACGAGTTGTTATTATACCACCGCCGGAAGTTCCGGAGGGCGGAAAAGAATATCACTCACCCGAGGGAGCCCAAACAGAGAAGCATCGGATAGACAATGCTGCAGGTTTGCCAATTTACGAACTGAATCGGCATTTCAGAGACGCGAACAGAAAGGAAGTCGCAAGCAGCAGCCAGCAATCTCACTCGTACGATCCTGATAACAGAAGGACTGAATCAATCACGCAAACACTCAAGGATCACCCGAAAGGAGTGAGTCAGACGAGGGAAACGAGCATATATAACGGCAATGAACGTGATCCAGCGCTAATTCGCGGAGAGATCGAAGCCGGACCTGACCAGGGCCACAAGTATGAGAAGCGCATTCGCAAAGCTGCCGTGACTCGGGATGGGCAAACTCTAGGCACGCTAGAAATGGAAACGACCGACTTTATCGCTCAAGGCAACAATCCAGGAAAACCTCGAGAGGGAGATCAGGCAACATGTGTGAAATATATAGATGCAGGCGGCAACTTTTTGGGTCATCGAGGGGTCAATGAAAAAGGTGAATCATATACTTGGCAAGCAAAACCCGATGTACCTCTGCCTCCTGAAGGTGAGTGGGAGAAGCTGGCAGGAATAGCAGCTTAAAAGTTTACATAAACAAAACCCCCACACCAATCCGATTGGTGTGGGGGTTTGATATTTCAACGATTATCGTGTCACTTCAATTGGTGATTGTTCCGCGTCGCATGAGCCGATGGTGATGCGGCCGGTCGTCTGGTTCTCGTCCACGTAATATCGACTGTCAGCGGCACTTCCGCCCTGCGGATCCGCCGGGATCGCCTGGAGGTAGTCTGACACCAATGTACCTGTCAGGTTTGCTCCACATACAACTGCAACAGTTTGTCCAGTGCACGTAGCAGGACACGCGACGCCGGTACCCACTATTTGAACTGTCGCATCATCATTATCGATCACTGCCGGAAATGCACCATCAAAATCAACTGCGTACTGGTGGATCCCGTTCAATAACGCATTTACATCATTCCACCGCTGGGCATCACGCGCTTGCCCAAGCTGTCTGCCGGGATTCACCGCGATGATGACGATGCCAGCCAAGATGGCGATGATACCAATGACGACCAGCAATTCGATGAGCGTAAACCCTTTTTTCATAGGTTGTTTCTCGTTAGTTATGTTTTAACAGGTTAAGCATTGTGTGAGGTGAGTGTGAATCCAATCCTCGCATAGCGAGTCCCAGTACGGTTGCATAGAGCAACGGTGTGTCCGGTTTATCAGTAGCCTCAATTTCTCGCCAGGGGTTCCCTATCTCGATCGGGAGTTTTATCTCACTAGCCAGAGCATCTTGTATTCCCGGCATTAGTGAGGAACCTCCGCACAAAATCACTTTTGTAACTTTTTTACCTACCTTTTTCTCCGTAAACACTGCTGCTTTTCGTATATCATGCGCTATCGTCGTGAGTAGCGGCATCACTGCATTCTGAATCTGTTTCAGCGTCAAGCCATTTTTAATCCTTTTCACTTCAGCTTCTTGTACTGGGAGGTTCAATGCTTTTGCTGTAGCTTCTGTAAAGTGATTTCCCGCGACAGGGACGGAATAGGTAAACCAAATCCCCGTTTGGTCCGTAATGGAAATTGTCGAAGTTCGTGCGCCGATATCTATGAGTGCGACTAACTCATCATGATTATACCACGAAACAAGCGATTTTACCAGCGCTTGAGCTTCAAGCGTGGCAGTCTGAAGCGCAAATCCAGCGTGAGCAATAACTTCAATATAATCAGTGATCAGTTTTTCTGGCGCGGCAGCATACGCAACCATCTGACTCCCCTTGTGCTCTCCCTGGAGGGTAAAATCCCAGTAGGCACTCGAGGTGTCGAACGGAACCACTTTTTCAGCTTCATAAGGAATAGCCTCCTCTATCTCTTTTTCGGTAAAACGTTTCGGGAATGTAAAGGTATACCGTATAGTTCTCGATTCCGGCAAGGCGATGGCTATTCGCCTCGTCGTGAGTGGCGCCGACAAATGTTTTTCTGCCAGTATGCGGATTGCTTCAGCTAATCTTGTATCATTAAGGATAGTCCCGTCTTCGACTATTCCGGGGGCTAATTCCCTATAGCCAACACTGATGAGCTCGAAGCGTTTTCCAGCCTTTTTGAGTTCAACTATTTTAACCGACCTATCAGAAATATCCAGTCCGCAGGCATGTGAGTGAAAAATATCCATGTGGGTCGTTACTATTACTCTCTCCAAGAATCAAACGAAAATCCGCTTGCCAAGTCGACATCCACTGTTATGTGGCGCGTCGAGGAGTCGACTGTCGCTTCCGATGTCAGTTCTCTCTGAGTTCCATTCGCCAGTACGGTAATCGTACAGGATCCATCTATTGCGTTCAAACTTCCTCCCGTGTAGTTCATATCTTGTCTGAGTCGAAGTAAGCCTTCTTCAAGACAGGTGTTAGCGAGTGCGAACGAACTCATCCCATCCTCGAGCGTGACAGATGTCCTACCAGTGTCTATCGACAGCAAATTTGCGCTCATGGCAACTACAAGTGTAGCTGCGAGGATGATCAGCATAGAAGTAAGCGCTATGTAACCGTTTGGTTTCATAATGAGATGGATCGATCGCGGAGCTCCACCGCAGTTGTTAACGTGATAGATGCATCATATTCATTTCTGCTCTCTGGATTGATGCGCTCTAGCGTGAGCGTAATTCCAAGATTTTCTGATTTACCCGATGCAAGCCCGTAGTCATGGAGTGTAAGGTTAGTGATAGTTACCAAGTTAGAACTGATGGCGACTGCTGGTCCAGTGCCTATCTGGAGACGGAGTGTGCCATTGTTTACATCGACGATTGTCGGGTCGTCAGTGGCATCTCGAATATCCAAAGATACTGATTGTCCAGCATTGCCCGGATCAGCAAGGTTCGAATTAAGAAGTGATGAAACATCGACAGACCGTGCGGAACGAATGACTCGCGTAAGGTGTCCCATGATTAGCTTACCATTCATTTCTACTTCCTGGATGGACTGTGATTTTGTTTTGCTGTTTATAATATTCCAAGAAAAGGTGGACGCTGCGATCAGAAGCCCTGAAACTAACGCAATATAGAGCAGTATTTCAATTAACGTAAATCCATTGTTAGTTCTATGTTTCATAGTTAACCATTACGTCATCTATTCTTGGTGTGGCTGTCCCGTTACCAGTAAAAAAAGCGCGCCACTGGATCCATTGGGTTCCAGAGGATCCCGGATCAATCAGGATGAGGCCAGGAGATGTTGTAAAGCGTGTTCCTGAAGTTCCATCAGATCCTACCCATGTGGCAGATGACAAGTTTGCTTGAGTGTCGGCAGTTCGTATTTGGAAATCGAGCGTGGTGTTTATTGGAACGACAGCGTTCCAAGCAATATAGTTGAAAATTGTTGCAGTGGAGTTGGTATCAAGTGCTTGTGAATCGAACGTTCCTGACGTCACGTATGATGAGCCAATACTTGAGAGGTATTCCACTCTGACAGTGTCCAGACGTACCTGGGCGGTGCCATTGGAAACGAGAAATGCGCGGAAAAGTATTTGACGGTTCACCGTTGAAAAGGAAGTAATACTACTATTGATTGTTGAAGCCGTATTGTATTGTGTTGCTCCAGCAGCTGCCCATGCACTGCCATTCCACCACTGCCAGGTAGTGCCGTTATTATTTGAAAGTTGGTAGTAGATTTCTCCGCCCAGATCCTTTTGGGCCGTTTCCACGAATCCAGTCCATTGGAGCAAGTTTGCATCGACGTGCGAAGCTATGGGTTGAATCGTCGGTCCGCTTATATTGTACGTTTGACTCGCCTTTTCCCAATAGGCTGATGCGTTGTCGAAGCTGATGTCGAATCTCCCTGTTTGTGCTGCAGGCGTTTCAACCCATGTGGCAAGCTTCAGATAATACGTGCCCTGCAATGCAATGAGTGGCGTGACATCGATCGACTGGGTGCTCCAGGCTGTTGTTCCGGTGATAGGGCCGGATGACCATATCTCCGTTCCCTGTATTGGTTCGCCTGGTACGGTATCGAGAAAAGCAAAAACTTCCAGAATGATGGGTGTGTTATTAAAGTCCGATACTCTCCAGTCAAATATTACGTTTCCCGACGTGGCGTTATTAGCAGTTACAGCGAACGATTGTAGAAAAAAACCTCCTACCTCATCGCTGTTGCCCTGGGGAATGCGTATTCGCGCATACGCTCCAGGATTGCCCCCGGATGTTTGTCGTGAACCCACTACGTTCACTTCACCAGAGTTTTGGTTCCAGTCCTGGTAGGCCCATGGGTTCAGTGTCGTGTTGAAACCAGGATTGATCGTACCGCCAGTCTGGCTTATTGCGATACTTTTTAGTTGCGCGTAAGAGGTGATCACCTCTACAAGGGCGGGGTTGTAAGAGTACTCGGCAGGCGTATCAAAATTCCAGCTTCTCGATGCCGTCGTAATTCCTGGCGCAAGTTCAACGGCGCCACCACCGGTTCCGTTCACTGACGTGTTTGATACAGTTCCTTGGTTGAAGTCGGCCTGGGTGGTCTGTTCCCAATTCTTACTGCGCCAATTCGTGAGATACATTTCTGATACGGCATTACCCGATCGCGAGGGTGTTATTTCCCAGGTAGTCTGGACAGTAATATGCTTCGTATCAATATCATCTGTCCCTCCCGTATCCACGATGTCGTCATTGCCATCTCTCTCGACGCTTTCGACTATCACACGCCGCGAATAAGCCGCGTCTAGCGTATCACTAGCTCCTGCAAATTCCCACTGTCCGCTAACGTTAGTCACGCCATGCGTGCCATTGGTGAGGTACTGCCATCCCCGGTTTCTGATGGACGTCACGGCCTCAAATGCCTGTTGGTTATACCAATTTGCCATGCTGTATTCCTTGCCACGCTGGGTTGCTTGGACGGCGTCGACGACAACGAATGTAATGCCTGACGCCGCAATAACGAAGATTGCCATTGCAACTAAAAGTTCGATCAGCGAAAGGCCTGATTGGTCGTTTTTAATTTGTCTGGTCAACTGTGCCGTGTGCATTGATCGCTAGGGCGTGAGTCGTAGAATTTGATGAAATCGTAATCGTACCGGTAACATCGGGTATGCCGGTAACCTGTGTGTAGACGATGTTACCGCCGAATGAAGAGTTGAGTTGAAGTGAAGGGGGCAGCGGTGTAACAAAATTGTTCAGATTCTCTGCGGTGTAACTTGTTCCCTGAAATACAACAAATTGTTGCGATTCGATATGTACGCCATGCGCGGCGTCATTGGTGCCGACCATAGCACTCAGTTGAGCAGCTCGCAGGGCACTGAGTATTTCTGCAGTGGTCGAGTCGAGCAGCGATTGCACATGAAAAGTTTGATAAAAAGGCATTGCAAGCACTCCCAAAAGACCGAAAATGCCAATAACAAGGAGCACTTCCATGAAGGTAAAGCCATTTGGTTGATTTGACTTTGTTGTATGCCTCCTCATAGACGCCCAAACCTCCCACTATCAAACCTATGACGATCAGGAGAATCGGTTCAATAACCGTCGTAAGATTTTTTGTCGTCGCATCTACCTCATTCTCGTAGAAATCGGTCAAATAGCCCAGCGTCTCCCCAAGTTTCCCGGTTCTTTCTCCTACGCCTATCATACGTGAGACCACTTTTGGAAAATATTTTTCATGTTCGGCAAGTGAAGTGCCCAGCAATGTCCCTTTCTCAATGTTACCCCGTACCTTTACAATGATATCCTCGTAGACTTGATTGTTTAGTGTGTCCTGGGTGATCGCGAGACTCTCGACTATCGGCAGGCCGCTCCGAAGAAGCGTCCCCAATGTTCTAGTAAACCGCGTGATCGTAATTTTGAGTATTAGCTGCCGTAGTAGCGGGGCTTTGAGTACCAGCATATCCAGAAATTTTTTCACCGGGGCTAATCGTGCGAACACTCTCATGCCTATGACAGCCATGACGAGTAACACAATAATCCATACTGCCCAGGATGCGAGAAACGACGCCATCGCGAGAAATATTTTTGTGAATATCGGTAATTCGACGTTGAGCCCGTAGAATAGATCCACGAGTTTAGGCAGGACAAAAATTGATAGCGCCCCGCCGAGCAGGACGGTGGCGGCGAGAATGATACCGGGATACAGCATTGCGGTGCGTACTTTTTGGCGCAGTTCATAGTCCTTCTCTAACTGTATGGAAAGGTAGTCTAAATTTGCGTCGAGTGTTCCAGACGATTCCCCGACTCTTACCATGCTGACGAAGAGTCCGCCAAAAGTTCTTCGATGCTGCTCGAGACTGTTAGCTAATGATTTACCATTTCGCACGTTTTCGAGGATCTGACCGAGTATTATTTTTAAGGATTCGTTGGATGTTTGTTCGACGGTAATCTGTAGGCTCTCGATAAGTGGTATTCCCGATTTGATCATAATTGCCAGGTGGCGTGCGAATAGCACCTTGTCTATCACAGAAATGCCCCCCACATTAATGGCAGTCATGCGTTCTTTTAACGTGAATGACTCAGGCTCTGCAGACATAAGCAGGAGGCCCTCGGTATTCATATTTCTGCCGAGGTCCTGTTTATTTTCAGCGTAACGCGTGCCTTTGATAATGCGCCCCTCGCGCGTAGAGGCGACGAATCGAAATTTCATATGTTCCTAGGTAGTAAGGGAATACATTATTCCCGCGTGACTCGGAGAACCTCCTCGAGGGTGGTTGTGCCCTGGATGACTTTTTGAATTCCGTCATCGAACATTGTGGTCATCTCTTGAGCAATTGCCTTTTTACGAATTTCCTCGCTGTTTGATCGTTGCATGATAAGTTTTCGTACTTCTTCGGTTATTTCCAACACTTCGAAGATGCCAATACGTCCTTCATAGCCGGTGCCATGACAAAGTTCACATCCTTTCCCTCGGTATAACCGGAGCTTTTCCTTGTCCAGACCGCTTTTTTCCATTTTGTACTGCCCGATAGTTTCCTCTAACTGACTTTTTTCTACAGTTGAAGGAGTGTAACTTTCTACGCATGCCTGATGAATTTTTCTTACGAGCCGTTGTCCGATCGCTATATTAACGGTGGATGAAATAAGAAAGGGCTCGACCCCCATATCTAAGAGACGTGGAAGCGTGGTTGTCGCATCGTTAGTGTGCAACGTCGAGAGTACCACGTGGCCGGTCATGGCTGCATTAATTGCAATGCCCGCCGT